>NZ_JBEXLA010000011.1:0-163479 GCF_040609715.1 Streptomyces sp. NPDC004610
TGGGCCCTGGGGTTCGGGGCTTTGGGGCCCTTTTCCCTGCCGACGGATGTAAGTAGAGCACACGATTGAGTTGTGCACAACTGAATGGCTCGCGAGCATCCTGGGCCCGCCGCTCCGTGCCCACCGGCAAGGAGACCCTGGGCCCGCCGCTCCGTGCCCACCGGCAAGGAGACCCTGGGCCCGCCCGCCACTCCACGCCCACCGCCAAGACAAGGCCCACCGCCAAGACAGCGCCCACCGCCAAGAAACAAGAGGGCGGGAGCCGTCCCACCCGGCCCCGCCCTCGATCGCCGCCCCGCCCCACCCCGCGGCACCACCGATCCGCCGCGGCGTCAGAACCCGTGCCGTGCCCCGCCGTCCACCGACAGCATCACGCCGGTGATGTACGACGCGGCGGGGGAGAGCAGGAACGCGCCCGCGCGGCCGAACTCCTCCGGGGTGCCGTACCGGCGCAGGGGGATGCCGGACTCGTTGGCGGTGCGGCGGGCCTCGGGGTCGGCGGACAGGCCGTCCAGCTCGCGCATCCGATCCGTGCCGATCCGCCCCGGCAGCAGCCCGAACACCCGGATGCCGCGCGGCCCCAGTTCGTCCGCGAGCGCCTTGGCGAACCCGGCGAGCCCGGGGCGCAGTCCATTGGAGATGACCATGCCGGGGGCGGGTTCATGGACGGTGATCGACAGGACGAAGCCGATGGTGCCGCCGTCCCCGAGTTCCGCGGCGGCGGCGCGGGCGAGCCGTACCGAACCGAGGAACACCGACTCGAACGACGACTGCCACTGCTCGTCCGTGTTGTCGGCGACATTGCCCGCGGGCGGTCCGCCGACGCTGATCAGGATGCCGTCGAAGCCGCCGAACGTCTCCCGCGCGGTGTCGATCAGCCGCTGCGCGGCCTCCGGGTCGGCGTTGTCGACGGCGACCCCGGCCGCGTTCGCGCCCAGTGCGGCGGCGGCCTCGGCGGTGCGCCCGGCGTCCCGGCCGGTGATGACCACCTTGGCGCCGTCGGCGATCAGCTCGCGCGCGACGGCGTTGCCGAGACCGCGGGTGCCGCCGGTGACGATGTACACGCGGTCCTTCAGTTCCAGATCCATCCGGTTCCCTGCCGTTCCCTGTCGTCCTTGTCGTTCCCCTGCGGGGTCCGGTGCTCGCGCTCCCGCACCCGCCGGATCATCGCTCTAGGTTTTCTAGGTCAGTGACCTAGAGCCTGATCGCAGTAAACTAGGTTGGTGACCAATAGGCAACAGGGTGACCGGCTGGATCCGGCCACGGTGATCCGTACGGCGCTGGACCTTCTGGACGAGAAGGGCCTCGACGCAGTGTCCACCCGCGCGGTCGCCGACCGGCTCGGCGTCCGGATCAACACCGTTCAGTGGCATGTCAAGACCAAGGCCCGGATGCTGGAGCTGATGGCGGACGCCGTCCTCGGCGAGATCCGGCTGACCGGACTCTCCCCGGCCTCCGGCGAACGCGTCCGTGAGCTGGCCCGGCGCTACCGTCGCGCCCTGCTCTCTCACCGCGACGGCGCCTCCCTGGTCGTCGGCACCTACCCGGCCGAACCGAACACCCTGCGCTTCGCGGACGCCCTGGTCGGCGCGCTCCTGGACAGCGGCCTGGACGACCGGGCCGTCGCCTGGACCTCCTGGGCGATCATCTACTTCACCCTCGGTCTCACCCAGGAGGAACAGGCGGTCGACCAGCGTCCGCTGGGCGACATCCTGACCGAGGCGGTCTCCGAGACCACCCACCCCTCCCTGCATCGCGTCGTCGGCCATCTGGCACCGGGTTCGTTCGACGACCGGTTCGAATTCGGGGTGAGCGCGATTCTGTCCGGAAGCTGATGACCCGGCCGCGCCGTACGGTCGCGGGGGCGCGACCGGGTGGCGCCATCGTGGCACGCCGGGGCCCGGGACCGGCGGTCCCGCGCACTCCTCCCCTCACACCATGAGACGGAAAAGACATGCGCCATAATGGCGCCATGGAGGTAGGTTCGTGCGCGGACAGACGCGGGTGCGACCGGCATCCCCTCCAGCACGGAGGTCCCCCCGTATGAGAAGGGAAAGCCATGCCCGCTTTCGACACTCCTGAGCCGATCACCCTCAGGGTCGACGTCGGCGCGGTCGGCGATGTGCAGATCACCGCCGAGGACCGCACCGACACCGTCGTCGAGGTACGGCCGACCGACGAGACCGACAGCTCCGATGTGAAGGCGGCCGAGCTGACGACCGTCGAGTTCACCGATGGTGTGCTGGTGGTCAGGACCCCGAAGCCCCGGGCGCTCGGCTTCTCCCGCAAGACCCACTCGGTGGATGTGACGATCGCGCTGCCCAGCGGCTCGCACCTGCGGGGCGACGCCCCGGTCGCGGATCTGCGCTGCACCGGCCGACTCGGGGAGTGCGCCTTCAAGACGGCCACCGGTCATCTCCAGGTCGACCGCACCGGCCCGCTGCGGCTGAAGACCTCCGCCGGTCATATCACCGTCGGCCGGGTCGACGGCGACGCCGATGTCTCCACCTCCACCGGCCGGATCCGGATCGCCCGGGTCGAGGGCGCCGTCACCGTCAAGAACTCCAACGGCAACACCGACATCGGCACGGTCATCGGCACCCTCCAGGTCCGCTGCGCCAACGGCGACATCTCCGTCGACCACGCCCTCGGCACCCGTACCGATGTCGAGACCTCCAACGGCGGCATCCGTCTCGGCGAGGTCACCGGTGACACCGTCGCGCTGAAGACCGGGACCGGCGATCTGGAGATCGGCATCGGCGCCGGCCGCCCGGCGAAGCTGGAACTGAGCACCGGGTTCGGCCGGGTCCACAACATGCTGGAGAGCACCACCGAGTCCCCCGGACAGGCCGTCACCGTAAGGGGACACACCTCCTTCGGCGACATCACCGTCCTGCGCGCCTCCTGACAGAACGAACGCCCCTGCCCGGCGGAGGCCGGAGCAGGGGCGTCAGGTGTACGGTCCGGGCGGTCCCGCTCCGGCCCCGGGCGGGCGCTACTGCACCCAGCCGTCGAACCGCTGCTTCCCCCGGGGGGTGCGCTTGCTGTTGGCCAGCGCCGCGGCGGAGGCCCGCACCATCCAGGCGTTGACCGAGATGCCCTGCCGGGCCGCCGCCGCCTCGATCTGTTCCTTCATCTCCTGCGGCGGCCGGAAGTTGATCCGGGCCGTGGCACCGCCCGCGGTACCGGCGAGCGCCGCCGCCGACCACTCGCTCGCCGCCTCACCGGAGTCGTCCGAGGTGTCCTCGGCGGCGCCGGTACCGGCGGGCGGGGTCACCACGAAGCTGGGTTCCATCCCGCGCAGCCGCAGATCCACCGAACCGGGCGCCAGATCCCGGGTGATCTCCTCGGTGGCGGCGGACAGCACATTGAGCAGCGTGAGCCGGACGGCCGACTCCAGGGGAGCGATGAGCCGTTCGGCGACCGCGCGGGTCTCGGCGTCGCCCGCCGCGGAGGCCGCGACCAGCTCCTCGCGCAGGCTCTCGACGTACAGTCCAAGTTCCATGGAACCATCATGGCACGCTGATTGCGCCGCGCGGCACCTCCCCGGCCCCACAGCCGCCCGGAACCCCTCTGGCCAGGTCAAACGGGCCCAGGAAAGGCATGCGGCGATGATGTCCCAGCGCCGCTCCGGCCGCTGAGGGAAGGGTTTTGCGGACGCTTCCCGGCCAGGTTGGCCCCTCCATGGCGCCAGAAACGCGCCGCGCCCGATCGGCGGGCGGCCGGGGGAGGGGATCGGCAGCGGCGTCCCGTACGTCGCCCCCGCTCACCCTCACCCCGGCTGCCACACCTCCGCCAGCGCCGCCGGGGTCAGGACCTCGTCCGGACGCCCCTGCCCCACCAGCCGCCCGTCCCGCAGCAGCAGACAGACATCGGCCGTGCGGGCGGCGGTCAGATCATGGGTGGCCTGGACGACCGTCACCCCGTCGGCGACCAGCTCCGCGAGCAGCGCGGCGATCCGGTCCCGGGCCCCGGGGTCGAGGCCGGTCGTCGGTTCGTCGAGCAGCAGCAGATCGGAGCCCTGGGTCAACCCCTGGGCGATCAGGGCCCGTTGGCGCTGTCCGCCGGAGAGCGCGCCGAGCTGCCGGGCGGCGAGGTCGCCGATCCCGAGGCGGTCGAGGGCGTCGTCCACCAGGGCGTGATCCCGCCGGGTCAGCCGCCGCCAGGGACCTCGCTCGCCCCAGCGTCCCATCTCCACCGTCTCCCGCACGGTCAGCGGCAACGCGTCCGGCACCGCCGCCCGCTGGGGCACGAAGGCGGGCGGCGGGGCTCCCCGGCGATCGAGGGTGCCCGATGTCGGATGGATCACACCGGCCAGCACTCCGAGCAGGGTCGACTTGCCGCTGCCGTTCGGGCCGACGAGCGCGGTCATCGCCAACGCCGCTATGCGGGTGGTGAGTTGATGGAGCACGGGGCGGCGGTCGTAGCCGGCGGACAGTTCGACGAGAGTGAGACGCGCGGTCGCGTCCTGCTCCCGCTCGGGCCCGTGGGGCGGTTTGTTGAACATGGTTTTCATTGTAGTGTCGCGGCCATGGAGTGGTTGACGGCCCCTTTCGAGGTCACTTTTGTGCAGCGCGCCCTATGGGGCGGAATCCTGGTGTCCGCGATCTGCGCGCTCGCCGGGACCTGGGTGGTGCTCCGGGGAATGGCCTTCCTCGGCGACGCCATGTCCCATGGACTGCTGCCGGGGGTCGCGCTCGCGGCACTGCTCGGTGGCAGTCCGCTGCTGGGCGCGGTGCTGAGCGCGGCCGTCATGACCGCGGGCGTCACCGCGCTGGGGCGGGCGCCGAGGCTGTCCCAGGACACCGGCATCGGGCTGCTGTTCGTCGGGATGCTCTCGCTGGGCGTGATCATCGTGTCCCGCTCGCAGTCGTTCGCGGTGGACCTGACCGGCTTCCTGTTCGGGGATGTCCTCGCGGTCCGGGAACGGGACCTGGCCCTGCTGGCCGGTGCGCTGCTGGTGGCGCTGGTGGTCGCGGTCCTCGGTCACCGGGCCTTCCTCGCCCTCGCCTTCGACCCCCGCAAGGCCCGCACGCTCGGACTGCGGCCCCGGCTCGCCCATGCCGTACTGCTCGGGCTGCTGGGACTGGCGATCGTGGCCTCGTTCCATGTCGTCGGCACGCTGCTGGTCCTCGGGCTGCTCATCGCCCCGCCCGCGGCGGCCCTGCCCTGGGCGCGCGGTGTCCGCGCGGTCATGGCGCTCGCCGCGCTGACCGGGGCCGCCGCCACCTTCGGGGGACTGCTGCTCTCCTGGCATCTGGGCACCGCCGCCGGAGCGACCGTCTCGGCGCTCGCCGTGGCCCTCTTCTTCCTCTCCCACCTGGGCTCGGCCCTCCGCCACCGGACGGCCGGGACGGCACGGCTCCGTCCGCCCTGAGCGGCAACCGCGAGCGGCAGCCACGAACAGCACACCTCCACTCAACCGACCGCCACCCACCGAGGGAATCCCGAGGCGATTGCCTTGACCGTTCGACGAATCGTCACCTCACCTGCCCCGCCCACCGCGCCCGAGCGCACAGCCCGCCCGCTCGCACCCCTGCTGCTCACCGCCCTCCTCGCCACCGCCGCCTGCGCCGGACCCGGGGACGGCGGCGAGGACAACAGGCCCCCGGCGGGCACCGGTTCCACGTCCGCCACCACCCCGCACGGCCATGTCGAAGGCGCGCAGGAGACCGCCGAGCAGCAGTCCCGGCTGCTGCTCAACGACCCGGACAGCGGCAGCACCCGGGTCCTCGACCTGATCACCGGCGAGGCACACGACACGGCCCCGGTGCGGGACGCCGAACGGCTCGGTACGGACGGGCGGTTCGGGTTCCTGCACACCAGCGGGGGCGTCCGGGTGCTCGACACCGGGGCCTGGACCGTCGACCACGGGGACCACGTCCACTACTACCGCGCGGACCTTCGGGATCTCGGCGAACTCCCCGCTGCCGATCCCGCCCAGGTGCGCGGCGACACCACGGTCACCGCAGTGACCGACGGCCGGGGGCGGGCCGTGCTGTACCAGCGGGAGGAGTGGGAGGAGGGCCGCACCGGGACCGCCCGCCCGCTCCCGGGGACCTACACCGGAGCCGTCGTCCCCTACGCCGAGCATCTGGTGGCGCTGGTGGCGGGCGATGGCGGGGCGGCGCGGCTGACGGTGCTGGACCGGCAAGGGAAGCCGGTCGAGGTGCCGGACGCCGAGTGCGCGGAGCCGGCCGGGGACGCTGTCACCCGGCGCGGGGTGGTGCTGGGGTGCGCGGAGGGGGCGCTGCTGATCGGGGAGCGGGACGGTGACCTCACCGTCGAGGAGATCCCCTACGGGGAGCAGGTGCCCGAGGAGGAGCGGGCCGGAGACTTCCGGTACCGGCCCGGCAGCGACACCCTCACCGCGCCCGCCGGGGACGACGCCGTCTGGGTGCTGGACGTCGGGGAGAAGACCTGGACGCGGGTGGAGACCGGGCCGGTCGTCGCCGTGAACACCGCCGGTGAGGGCTCCCCGCTGCTGGTCCTGGCCGCCGATGGCACCCTGCGCGGGTTCGACATCGCCAGCGGTGAGCAACTCGCCCGCACCGAGCGGCTGATGACACCCGGAGGGGCGGCGGTCGCGCCGGTCATCGAGGTCGACCGCAGCCGCGCCTATGTCAATGACCCGCTCGGCAAACGGGTGCTGGAGATCGACTACAACGACCGGCTGCGGATCGCGCGGACCTTCGCGCTGGACATCGCGCCTCGGCTGATGACGGAGACCGGGCGATGAGCGGGGCACGGATGAAGGGGCGGGTCCGGGTGGCGGTGGCACGGGTGCGCGGGCTGCTGATGACGCTGGTCGCGCTGGTCACCGTCGCCGCCGCCGGGGCCTGTGCCCAGGGCGACGAGCCGCCCAGGATCGTCGTCACCACGAACATCCTCGGTGACATCACCCGGCGGATAGTCGGCTCCGAGGCCGAGGTGACGGTGCTGATGCGACCCGGTGCCGATCCGCACTCGTTCGGGCTGTCGGCGGTGCAGGCCGCCGAGTTGGAGCGGGCCGACCTCGTCGTCTTCAACGGGCTCGGTCTGGAGGAGAACGTGCTGCGGCATGTGACGGCGGCCCGGGAGGGCGGGGTGGCCACCTTCGAGGTGGGCCGGTCGGTCGATCCGCTCCGCTACCGGGCGGGGGACGACGGCGGCCCCCGGGGCGAGGCGGGCACACCCGACCCGCACTTCTGGACCGACCCGGACCGGGTCCGTACCGCCACCCGGCTGATCGCCGAGCAGGTCGTCGAGCGGGTCGACGGGGTGGACGGCACGGCGATACGCGCCAACGCCGCGCGCTACGACCGCGATCTCGCCGCCCTCGCCGACTGGATGACCGACTCCTTCGACCGGATACCCGAGGACCGGCGGGCCCTGGTCACCAATCACCATGTCTTCGGCTATCTCGCCGACCGGTTCGGCTTCCGGGTGATCGGCGCGGTCGTCCCCAGCGGCACCACTCTCGCCTCCCCCAGCTCCGCCGATCTGCGCTCGCTGACCCGGGCGATGGAGGACGCCGGGGTGCGCACGGTGTTCGCCGACTCCTCCCGGCCCACCCGGCTCGCCGAGGTGCTCCGCGCCGAACTGGGCGGCGGGGTCCGGGTGATCGAGCTGCACTCCGAGTCACTGACCGCCGAGGGCGCCGGAGCCGACACCTATCTGCGGATGATGCGCGCCAACACCACGGCCATGACCGACGGCCTGACCGGCGACTGAGTTCCGCTCTCCCCAGCCCTCAACCGTCCCATCCCCACGCCGCACCCACGCGGCATCGAAAGGAAAGACACAACGGTGAACACCTCCCGATCCATATCCCTGCCCGCGCGCGGGCGCCGGAGAGCCCTCGCGGGTACGGCCCTCACCCTCGCCGTGGCCACGGTCCTGACCGCCTGCGCGGGCGGCGGGTCCGGCTCCCCCCAGAAGCCGTCGTCCGAGGCGCGCGCCAAGAACGCGCCGAGCGCCACCACCTCCGCCACACCGGTCGAGAACCCCCTCGTCGCCACCTTCGACGGCGGATTGCACATCCTCGACGGCGAGACCCTGAAGGTCGCGAGCACCATCGAGCTGCCCGGCTTCAACCGGGTCAACCCGGCCGGGGACGCGGACCATGTCATCGTCTCCACCGACACCGGCTTCCGCGTCCTGGACGCGACCGCGCAGACATTCACCGGCATCGACTACCCGGGCGCCGAGCCCGGCCATGTCGTACGGCACGCGGGGCGTACGGCGCTGTTCACCGACGGCACCGGTGAGGTCGCCGTCTTCGACCCCGCCGACCTCGGCGGCGGCGAGAAGCCCGAGAGCCGTACCTACACCTCCGCCGTGCCGCATCACGGGGTCGCCGTCGAGCTGAGCAACGGGGAACTGCTCAGCACCCTCGGTACCGAGGAGGAGCGCACCGGGGCCCTCGTCCTGGACCGGGACAACCGGGAGATCGCCCGTGCCGAGAACTGCCCCGGGGTGCACGGCGAGGCCGCCGCCCGGGGTGAGGCCGTCGCGGTCGGCTGCGAGGACGGTGTCCTCCTGTACCGGGACGGCGAGTTCACCAAGGTCGACGCCCCCGACGCCTACGGCCGGATCGGCAACCAGTCCGGCAGCGACGAGTCCCCCATCCTGCTCGGCGACTACAAGACCGACCCGGACGCCGAGCTGGAGCGGCCCACCCGGATCTCCCTCATCGACACCGAGAAGGCCACCCTGCGCCTGGTCGACCTCGGCACCAGCTACTCCTTCCGCTCGCTGGGCCGCGGCCCGCACGGCGAGGCACTCGTCCTGGGCACGGACGGCGCCCTGCATGTCATCGACCCGGAGAGCGGTGAGGTGACGAAGGAGATCCCGGTCGTGGGGGAGTGGGAGGAGCCGCTGGACTGGCAGGAGGCCCGGCCCACCCTGTTTGTGCGCGGCCACACCGCGTATGTGTCCGAACCGGGGAAGAGCGCCCTGCACGCGGTCGATCTGGACGCCGGGAAGAAGACCACCTCGGTGACCCTGCCGGACCGCACCAACGAACTGTCGGGAGCGGTCTCCGGCCACTGACCGGCGTATGGCGGGAATGACGGCGAGGCCGCCCTCCGGGGAGGGCGGCCCGTCGTCCGTCAGAGGGCCGTGAGGTGTGCGGGGGCCGTCAGCAGACGGTGGGTGACGTCGGTCAGGTCGGCGATGAACATGCCGGCGAGTTCGGCGGTGAACCCGGTGCGGACCACCAGACGCAGTACGGACACGTCCTGGCAGGGCGCGGGGAAGTCGTAGGCGGGCAGATGCCAGCCGCGGGCGCGCATGGCGGCGGAGACGTCGAAGACCGTGAAGCCCGGAGTGCCGGGGGCCAGCCGGAAGGCGAAGGCCGGGAGTTCGGAGCCGTCGGTGACCAGCTCGTAGGGCGTGAGGGCGCGGATGCGGGCGGCGAGGGCACGGGCCGTCGTCCGGTTCTGGGCGGCCAGATTGCGCAGGCCCTCGAAGCCGTAGCGCAGAAAGCTGTAGTACTGGGCGACGACATGGGCGCCGGGGCGGGAGAAGTTGAGGGTGAAGCTGGGGGAGCTGCCGCCGAGGTAGTCCACCTCGAAGACCAGGTCGTCGGGGAGCGCGGCGGCGTCCCGCCACAGGGCCCAGCCCAGACCCGGGAAGACATGCCCGTACTTGTGGCCGGAGGTGTTGATGGAGGCGACCCGCTCCAGCTGGAAGTCCCACATCAGACCGGGGTCCAGGAACGGGGCGACCATCGCCCCGGACGCGCCGTCGACATGGACCGGGATGTCGGTGCCGGTGGCGGCCTGATAGCCGTCCAGGGCCAGACAGATATCGGCGACGGGCTCGTAGGAACCGTCGAAGGTGGAGCCGAGGACCGTGACGACGCCGATGGTGTGGTCGTCGCAGTGGGCGGTGAGGGTGTCGGGGGTGAGGTGGTAGCGGCCCGGCTCCATCGGGACGTAACGGGGCTCCACCTCGAAGTAGTTGGCGAACTTCTTCCAGCAGACCTGGACGTTGGCGCCCATCACCAGATTGGGGCGGGCGATGTCCTTGCCCTGGGCGCGGCGGCGCTGCTGCCAGCGGCGCTTGAGGGCGAGCCCGCCCAGCATGGCGGCCTCGCTGGAGCCGGTGGTGGAACAGCCCCGGACCCGCTCCGGGCGCGGCGCGTGCCACAGCCGCGCCAGCATCCGTACGCAGCGCTCCTCCATGGCCGTGATCTGCGGGTACTCGGCGCGGTCGGCGAGGTTCTTCTCCGCCGTCTCGGCCATCAGCTGCCGGGCCTGCGGCTCCATCCAACTGGTGACGAAGGTGGCGAGGTTGAGCCGGGCGTTGCCGTCGAGCATCAGCTCGTCCCTCACGCGCCGGGAGATCAGCTCGGGCGCGGACGCGGTGAGGGGCAACTCGTCGAGGGGCGGCGCTACATCGGCGAAGACCTCCGGGGATGGGAGAGGGGAGGGGGAGGGGGAGGGGGACAAGGACGGGAGCGGCGCGGTGCCGGTGCTGGTGCCGGTTCCTTCCTCGGGTTCGCTCTCGCTCTCTCCGTCGTACTCCCCGGAGCGGCCGGTGCGGGTGGTGGTGCCGGGCCTGACATCGGTCTGCGGTAGGGACATGGCTGCGAAGCTGCCTTTCTGGTGTGCGGCCCCCGTCGCATCCGACGCTAGATCGCCAAGGGGCCCGGCTGCCTCGCGGATTCCACCGATCCAGTGATCGATTTACATACTGATGAACTGGATTTTCCCTGGGACATACGGGGGGCGACCCCTCAAAGCGCCGGACTCA
Source organism: Streptomyces sp. NPDC004610 (assembly GCF_040609715.1). Classification (NCBI taxonomy): domain Bacteria; kingdom Bacillati; phylum Actinomycetota; class Actinomycetes; order Kitasatosporales; family Streptomycetaceae; genus Streptomyces; species Streptomyces sp. NPDC004610. Next base: position 10,741 of record NZ_JBEXLA010000011.1, read on the forward strand.
CCCGCGGTCGTGGTCCGACCCGGAGCGGGGGGACTCGGTCCCGGCGTCGACCCAGGGAGCCACCGCCCCGGCGCAGCGCTCCCGTTCCTCCTCCAGCGGGAGGGCGGCGAGCAGCGGCAGCAGCAGCCCGGCGAGTTCGCGGGCGGTCTCCGGGTCCCGGCTGGTGAGGAGCGTCCACACCGCGTGGGCGTTGCGCAGGGTCCGGTGGGTCTCCTCGTCGGGGGCCTCGGCGGCCCGTCGGCGCTGGGTCGTCTCGACCAGATGCGCGGCCGTCTCCGCCCAGGCGTGGGTCCGGGCGGCCGACAGCAGGGTGAGCCAGGCCCGTACGGTCAGCGCGTTGACGGTGTACGGGTGCAGGGGGCCGAAGTCCTCGTCGAGGGCCGACTCCAGGCGGTCGGCGGCGGCGACGGCCTCCGGATAGCGGCCCGCGGCCACCCGTTCGGTGAGCCGCGCCCACAGCGGGTCGTACGCCATGGGCAGCGGGGCGGCCCAGTCGTCCGGTGCGAGTTGGTCGGTCACCGCGTGCGCTCTCCGATCCCTCCGGCGTCCCCGGGCGCCCGTCCGGCACAGCCGGTCCTCATGGTGGGCCCGTGACAGCGGTGGCGTCAATGCCGGGGCCGGTGCGAGCGCCGAAGGGGCATGTTCGGCGCCCACTCGGGCAGTTCACCCCGGGGCGGGCAGGAAGCGGGCGATCAGGGCGGCCAGCAGGCCGGGGCGCTGGAGATGCAGATCGTGACCGGTGCCGGTGACGCTCACGGCCAGCTCCGGCATCCTGCGCCGCAGCAGATCGTCGACCTCGGCCGGGGCGAGGAACCCCGACTCGGCGAGCACCAGCAGGGTGGGGCAGGAGATCCGGTCCCAGTCGGCCGCGAACGACCTCTCGGCGGTCTCCGCCAGCGCCCCCACCAGCACCTCCCGATCGAACCGGGGCCACAGACCGCCGTCCCGCGCCTGAAGCCCGTCCGCCCACCCCGCACTGACCGCGCCCCCGCCGAAGAACCGCACCGCGTCCCCGTACGAGGGGAACGGCACCGGCCAGGAGTCCAGCCAGCGGCCGATCCGCTCCGGCCCCTGGGGGTCGGGAGCGCCCGCCCCCGCCTCGACCACCACCAGCGCCCGGACCAGCTCCGGATGCCGGGCCGCCGTCAGCACCGCGGTGTGCCCGCCCAGCGACTGCCCGGCCAGCACGACCGGCACCGCGAGCCCCAACCCTTCGACCAGCGCGACGACATCGGCCACATACGCGGCCCGCGACACCTCACCGGGCCGCCGCTCGCTCCCGCCGTGCCCGCGCTGGTCCGGCGCCAGCACCCGCCAGGCACCGGTGAGCCGCCCCGCCAGCGCGTCCCACTCACCGGCGTGCCCGGCCAGCCCGTGCAGCAGCACGATCGGCGGCCCTTCCCCGCCCCAGTCCCGGCACACCAGCCGGACGCCGTCCCGTACGACGGTCCGCTCGGTCCACTGCACCCCGGTCACCTCGGCCTCCGGCCCGCTCCCCGACGGTCGTTCCGTCCGGGCGGGAACCCCCGTGGTACCACCGCGCCGGGCGGCGGCGCACCCGCGTTGTCGCCGAGGGGGCCTGCGCCGTCGCCCGGCTGCGCCGGACGGCCAGGGTGCCGGGGCTCCAGGGCGGCGGTGGCGCCTGCGCGCCGGCGGCCCTCGCACTGGGCGGCGGCGGTCAGAACGCCGATCAGGGGCCGGTTCAGGGTGCGCAGCCGGGCGGCGGGGCGGGGAGGGGGGTTCGTGGGAGCGGGCTCGGCGGGGGTGCGGTCCGGCGCGACGGCCCTGGGCGGACACTTGGGTACATCTCGTCGGTTGCGCTCGCGTGAGGGCGGGCTGCCATCGCGGTTGCGGGTCGGGCGGTAGGGAGGAGAGGCGAACGGTGGGGAGACTGTGTGTTCTGACGGGGGCGCCGGGTGCGGGGAAGACCCTGCTGGCCCGGGAGCTGCGGGCGTATCCGTTCGCCGCCGTCGACTTCGACGAGCTGCTGGAGCCGGACGGCAGCGTGCTGGGCATCGACATCGCGTCCCCGTCGGTCTCGGCGGAGTCGGTGTGGCCCGCGTACAACCGGCTGTGGCTGCGGATCACCGCGCTGCTGCTCCGGGCGGGCGGGCCGGTGCTGGTGCTGTGCCCGCTGACGCCGGGGGAGTGGGCGGCGGCCGGGCCCGACCTCGCCGGACTGCCGTCGGCCGACTGGGCGCGGCTGGACTGCGCCGACGCCGACCGGACCGCCCGGCTCACGGCCCGCGGCTGGGCGTCGGCCGACATCGCCGACGCCCTCGCGGACGCGGGGGAGCTGAGGGCGGTGGTGGAGCGGGAGTTCTCCACCACGGGGTGCGCCCCCGCGCGGGTGGGCGCGGGGGTCGCGGAGTGGGTGGTCGGGGGTGGGGGCTAGCGCTGGTCAGGGCTGTTTCTGTGGGTGGCGGGGGGACTCCGACTCCTGGTGGTGGGCTCGTTCGCCGGTCTTGTCCGGTGCTTCGGGCCTGGCGTGGGGGCGTGGGGGATGCAGGGCGATGGTCAGGGGGGAGGCGATGAAGACGGAGGAGTACGTGCCGACCGCCAGGCCGATGAGCAGGGCCAGGGCGAAGTCGGTGAGGGCGTCGTCGGCCAGGACGGCCAGGGTGGTCAGGATGATCGCCGCGCCCATCCCGGTGTTGACCGTGCGGGGGAGGGTCTGGAGGATCGCGCGGTTGGTGAGCCGGGCGATCGGCGTGGTGCGGTCCCGGGCCAGCAGTTCGCGGATGCGGTCGAAGAGGACCACCGAGTCATTGACCGAGTAGCCCACCACCGTCAGCAGCGCGGCCAGGAACAGCCCGTCGATCGGCTTGCCGAGCCAGGCGAACACCCCGACCAGGATGACCACGTCGTGCGCCAGCGCGCCCACCGCACCGGCGGCGAACATCCAGCGGAACCGCACCGAGAGATAGAGGAGCTGGGCACCCAGCGCCAGTCCCAGCGCGATCAGCGCGTTGCGCCGCAGCTCCTCGCCCAGGCTCGGGCCGATCAGCTCGTCCCGCAGTTGCTCCGCCTCACCGCCGAGCCGCCCGATGGTCTCGGCGACGGTGTCCGCGTCGGCGTCGCTCAGATCCTCCGCCCGTACCGTCACCGCGTCGTCCCCGGAGGACTGGACGAGCGCGCGGGGCACCCCGGCGTCGGCGAGCGCGGCGCGGGCCCGGTCCGGGTCGACCGGGGCGCTCGTGCGGTACTCGATCAGCCGGCCGCCGGTGAACTCGATCCCGAAGTCCAGCCCGCGCACCAGCACCCCCGCTGTGGCGAGCACCAGCGCGGCGGCCGAGACCGCCAGCCAGCGGCGCGGCCGGCGCATCAGGAACGGATCCCTGCGGGTCAGCCGCTCCCGCACCCACCCGATGCTCGCGATACCGCTGATCCGGGGCCTGCGCCGGACCAGTTCCCGGCCCGCCGCCCACTCGGCGAGCACCCGGGTGATCACCAGCGCGCTCACCATGGACGCCAGCACCCCGATACCGAGGGTGACCCCGAAGCCCCGTACCGGCCCGGAGGCCAGCGCGAACAGCAGCCCGGCCGCGATGAGGGTGGTGATGTTGGAATCGGCGATGGCGCTCAGCGCGCCCCGGAAACCGGCCGTCAGCGCCGAGCGCGGACTCGGCCGGCGGCGGGCCGCGTGCTCCTCCCGGGCCCGTTCGAAGACCAGGACGTTGGCGTCCACCGCCATGCCGATCGCCAGCACGAACCCGGCGAGACCGGGCAGGGTCAGGGTGGCGCCGAGCGCGGCCAGGGCGGCGTACGAGATCAGGCCGTAGCAGGCCAGGGCGACTGTGGCGAGCAGGCCCAGCAGTCGGTAGACGACGATGATGAACAGCGCGGTGAGCGCGGTGCCGATGACGGCGGCCCAGGCGGCGGCGGAGATCGCCGCGTCCCCGAGGGTGGCGCCGATGGTGCGCTGCTCGATGGTCTCCACCGGCACCGGGAGGGCGCCGCCGGAGATGAGCAGGGCCAGCTCACGCGCCTCGGCGTCGTCGAAGGAGCCGGTGATCTGGGTCGACGCGCCCGGGATGCCCGCGCCGCAGCCCACCGACGGGTCGACCTGCGGGGACGAGATCACCGTGTCGTCCAGCACGATCGCGACCCGGCGCTGCGGATCCCCGGCCGGATGGCAGGCGGCCTGCGCGGTCAGGGCCGTCCAGCCGTCCCGGCCGCCGTCACCGAAATCGACGGTGACATGCCAGCCGGTGCCGCTCTGCGGATCGAAGCGGGCCTCGGCGCCTTCGACGTCCTGGCCGGTGAGACCGGCGGGTCCGAGGCGCAGGGGCTGGCCGGATTCGTCGGGGAGGACGCGTTCGCCCTCGGCGGGTTCCTCACCGGCAGCCGCCGGGTCGGCGGGGGGCAGGACCGGGTGCATGGTGAGCTGGGCGGTCCGGCCGAGCACCTCGGCGGCCTGCTCCGGGTCCTGGACCCCGGGCAGTTCGACGATGATCCGCTGGTCCCCGGAGCGGACGAGGGTCGGTTCGGCGACGCCGAGCGCGTCGATCCGGCCGCGCAGCACCTCCAGGGTGCGGTCGGTGGCCGCCCGGTCGGCCTCGGTGGTCGGGGTGGAACGGGTCTCCAGCACGATCTGGGTGCCGCCGCGCAGATCCAGTCCGAGTCGGACGGGCACGGTCAGCGCGATGGCCAGTGAAGCGGCGAGCACGGCGAGGGCGAGCAGCGCGCGCAGGCGCTGCCCTGGGTGACGGCGTGTCAAGTCGGTGCCTCCGGCAGGCAGGTCACGGCACGACGGCGCCACGGCACGACTGGGCCGGGTCACCGACGCGGAAGTCGGGGGACAAAGGGGGGAGGGGGATGGGGGTAGGTCAGCTGCCGGGGTGTGCCGGAGGTGCCCGGCCGCGGTGCCGGTCTGCGGGGCCGGGGGAGAGGGACGGTGCCGGGACCCGCGCCGCGGCGAGGGCGGCACCGGCCGGGGCGGGCGCCGGGAAACGGGCCTGGGTGGCGTGCTGGTCCAGCGGGGACGGACGCTCACCGGGATGCTCGTACCGCGCCCCGCGGGCCTGGGCGGCACAGCCGGTGACGCAGGGTTCGTCGGCCCGCTGGGAGGTGGAGCCCGTGTGCTGGACCCCGGCGACCGACCCCGCCGGACCGGCCGGGGCCGCCCCGGACAGCGCGGTCGGCAGCACCGCGAGCAGGACGGCGAGCAGCGCGCCGACGGTCGCCGCGAGGCGGTGACCCGCGGGCGGACGGAGGGAGGGGCCGGGGCAGCGCGACGGCGGCCCGGCGGTGGGCGTCAGGGCTCCACCAGCCCGGCGCGGATCGCGTACCGGGTCAGCTCCAGCCGGTCCCGCAGCGCCAGCTTGTGCAGCAGATTGGCCCGGTGGCGGTGCACGGTCTTCACACTGATGAAGAGGATCTCGGCGATCTCCTTCGACGAATGCCCCTCGGCGATCAGCTTCAACACCTCCTCCTCACGCGGGGTGAGCACCTGCCCGGGATTCTCCTCCCCATGCCGCACCCGGTCCAGATAGCTGCGGATCAACGCCGTCACCGCGCCCGGGTACAGGAACGGCTCGTCGCGCATCGCCGCCCGGCAGGCGGCGACCAGATCCCGGTCCGCGACCGACTTCAGCACATAGCCGCACGCCCCCGCCTTCAGCGCCTGGAACAGATACTGCTCGTTGTCGTGCATGGTCAGCATCAGGATCCGCAGCCCCGGGACCAGTGTGCTCAGTTCACGGGTGGCCTGGAGGCCGGTGAGCCGGGGCATGGCGATGTCCAGGACGGCGAGATCGACCTCCAGGCCGCGGGCCGCCTCGATGGCCTCCGCCCCGTCCCCGGCCTCCGCGACGACTTCGAGGTCCGGCTCCCGGTCCAGGATCAGCCGCACCCCCCGGCGGACCAGGGCGTGATCGTCGGCCAGCAGGATGCGGATGGGCCGCGCCGGGGCCTGCGCGGCGGCGGCGGACGGCACGGGGGACGGCGGGGACAGAAGCGGGTCGGGCATGGTCACGGCTGCTTTCCGGTCGCGGCGGGCACGGGGGTGGTCAGTCGGACACGGGTACCGGCGGCGGGCGGGGAGGAGATGTCCAGTGCCGCCCCGGCCAGCAGGGCGCGCTCGCGCATACCGCGGATCCCGGCGCCCTCGTGGGCGGCCTCGATGCCCCGGCCGTCGTCGGCGATCTCCAGCACGACGGCTTCCCCGGCCCGGCGCAGCGTCACCTCGACCCGGGCGGCCCCGGCGTGCCGGGCCGTGTTCGTCAGGCTCTCCTGCGCCACCCGGTACAGCACGAGTTCCGTCTCCGGCTCCAGGGCGGGCAGCTCGGCGTCGAAGCGGCGCACCACCCGCAGCCCGGTGTGGGTGGCGAAGTCCTGGGTCAGCGAGATCAGCGCGCTGACCAGGCCCAGATCCTCCAGCACCCCGGGCCGCAGCCGCCGCACCAGCCGCCGTACCTCGTCCAGGCTCTCCCGGGTGATCTCCTGCACCTGCTGAAGCTCCGCCCGCAGCGGCTCCGGGGCGTCGTCGGCGGCCCGCTTCAGCACCAGCAGGATCGCGGTCATGCCCTGCCCCACCTCGTCGTGCAGCTCCTGCGCGATCCGGCGGCGCTCCGCCTCCTGCGCCAGCAGCGCACGGGCACTGGAGGTGGCCCGCTCGTGCTCCAGCCGGTCCAGCATCGCGTTGAACGTCCGGATCAGCTCGGCGACCTCGCCGCCGCGGCCGGGGGTGTCCTTGCCGGGGGTTTCGGCGGCGGGGGTGTCCTTGCGGTGGGTGTCTTTGCCGTGGGTGTCCTTGCGGTGGGGGTGCGTGTCGGGGGTGTGCGTGCGGTGGGGGTGCGTGTCAGGGGTGTGAGTGCCGGGGGTTCCGGGTACCGGCAGCCGTTGGCCCGGCCGCAGCAGATCCACCGTGCCCATCAGCCGGGTCAGTCGGCCCAGCGGGGCCAGGCCCCAGCGCAGCAGGGCGGCATTGGCGACCAGCATCACCCCGAGACCGCCGACCAGGACGACCGCCTCGGTCAGCAGCACCGGCACCGGCACCGACACCGTCACCGGCGCCCACAGCAGCAGCCCGGTGGCGGCGCCCAGCACCACGGCGTTCAGCCCGAAGATCCGCCAGAACAGCGACACCGGGTACGTCTCCTTCCACACCTTGCACGACCTGATCCGACCGGGTGGGTCCCGAGGGGTCGGCTCCTGCCCTCACCGTGCCTCGCCGCGCGCCCGCGCGTCGATGGGGTCCAACCCCCATTTCGCAGGTCACGGGCTACCCACGCAGGATCACCGCCCACCGCGTGTGGTCATCGCGTCCCCCGCCAAATGGGGTCCGCGCCCGATGGGATCCGAGCGCGCCGACACGCACAGTGGAGGCAGATCAGGCCGTCCGGTCCGGCGTGCTCCCCGTGGTCGCCGACGACCATGGGCCGCCGGACCCGACGGCCGTTGCTGCGCGTACCGCGCCTTGAGAGAGGAGCCGCCGTGGCGCTCGACATCTCCCCCAGTGGGAACTCCCCCAGCGGGAAGTCGGCCGAGGACCGGACGAGGGGGTCCAGGACCGCCGGGCCGGTGGTGCACGAGGCCCGCCAGCGCCTCGAACACGCCCGCAACAGCCGACTGGCCCAGCTGCACGCGCTCGAAGGCACCGGCCAGAGCGCCGACGACCATCTGATGTCCGTGCAGGCGGAGGCGATCCGCCGGGTGCTCACCGAGATCGACGAGGCGTTCGACCGGGTCGGGGCCGGTACCTACGGCGACTGCGTCGGCTGCGCCAGGCCGGTCGCCGCCGAGCGGCTGGAGATCCTCCCGTACACCCGCCACTGCGTCACCTGCCAGCGTCACGCGGCCGGCTGACCGGCCCGGCCGTACGAGGCTATGAGGTGATGCCGTGAACCACCGGACCGCCGACGACCGCGCCGCCGCCGAGCCGCCGCCCGAGGACCGGGGCCTGTCGCCCGAGGACCTCGCCGCGGTGCGGGAGAACCTGCGCGAACAACGGCTCTTCCGTCAGGAGCAGCTCCGCCAGATCGCGGCGGCGCCGCGCGCCGAGTATCTGCGCGGACGCCGCAGCGCGGGCCAGACCGAGGTGCAGATCAAACTCGCCGCGTCCGCGCGCATGGTGCTCGCCGATGTGGAGGCGGCCCTGCGCCGGATAGCCGAGGGCCGCTACGGCGTCTGCCGCCTGTGCCGCCGTCCCGTCGACCGCGAACGCCTGCTGATCGTCCCGCAGGCCCGCTACTGCGCCCGCTGCCAGCAGGTACGGGAGGCGGGGAAGGCGGAGGCGGTTCGGGTGGTGAGGGAGGTCGTGGGGGTGGCTGAGGTCGTGGGGAACGCGGAAGTCGTGGGGGAGGGGGAGCGATGACGGGCCTGGGTATGCCCCCGATGGGGCGGGGCGGGGGGTTCGGGGCGGGGTCCGGGTCTGGATCCGCGCCGGGTTCCGTGCCGGGCTCCGGGTCTGGGCCTGGGGCTGGATCGACGCCGGGTTCCGGGTCTCGGCCTGGGTCAGGATCGACGTCGGGTTCCGCGCCGGACGGCCTTCGCTCCCGCGATCCCGCGCCCCCGTCCCTCACCGACCCCCCGGCCGTCCCCCGGCACCGGCCCTGGCCGTTGTGTCGGCCGTGCTGCTGTGTCGCGCTGGATCTGGGCAGTGCCCGCACCCGGGCCTGGGTCGCCGGGCGCGGGCTGGTGCTGGACGTCCCCACCGTCACCTTCCCGGGCGCGGTGTACCCGGTCCGGCGCGGTGACATCGTCGACGTGCCGGGTGCGGCCCGCATGATCGACCGGCTGGTCGGCCGTCGGCTGCCCCGGCTGACCCGTCCGCTGGTGGTGATCACCGCGCCGGTACTGTCCGGGCCCGGCCACCGGGAGCGGGTCCGTGCGGCGGTACGGGTGCTGCGGCCCCGGTCGGTGCTGACCGTGCCGGCCGCGCGTGCCGTCGCCCTCGCCGCCGACGCGGATCTCTCGCTGCCGCTCCTGGTGGTGGACATCGGCGCCCAGCTCATCGAGGTGGTGCTGCTGGTCGACGGTTCCGTCTTCGACGCCCGGCGCACCTCGCTGGGCACCGCCGACCTCGGCGACGGCACCGCCCCGGCGGACCTCGTCGACACCGTCGTCACCATGATCGGCTCGATGCTGCGCCAGGACCCCACGACGCTGGTCGCGGACGCGCTGAGCAGGGGCGCGCTGCTCGCGGGCGGCGGGGCGCTGCGCCCGGACCTGGTCCACCGGCTCACCCGCGATCTGCACTCGCCGCTGTGGCCGGTGCCCGCACCGCACACCGCCGCGATCCGGGGCGCCGCGCGCATCCTGCGCTCCGCCCACGCCCACCCGTCCACCGGCGCCGCCCCGCGCCCCGTCTGACCTCCGCCCGCTCCCGACTCCTGTCCCCGTCCCCTGCCCACCCCCGATCCCGACCCCTGTCCCCGTCCCCTGCCCACCCCCGATCCCGACCCCTGTCCCCGCCCCCTGCCCACCCCCGATCCCCGTCCCCACCCCCGCCGCCACGGCCGGTGCGCCCCCACCGGTCGTGGCGGCCCCTTATCCGCATCCCCGGCTGGGCGGCCCAAGCTCCGATTCCTCGGCTCCCCGGTCCTGACGATCCGTCAATCTCCTTCTCCACGACCCGGCCGACCAGGGTCGCCCGCCCCAGGGCCCCCGGTCCCGACGATCCGTCAACTCCCGTCCACCGCAAGGAGGCCGGTCCCATGTCCGGTGCCATACCCCCCGCCCAGCCGCCGCCTCGCCCGCGGCCCGTCCGCCCCGTCCGTCCCGTTCCCTTCTGGCGCTGGCGTCGCAATCCGCTGCGCCGCCGCACCGACCGGCTCGAAGCGTGGAGCGCCCTCGCGCTGGTGCTGCTGGTGCCGCTGCTCGGACTCGCGGCCCTGTTCACCGCGGGCGACACCGCCGAGCGGCACTACCGCGCCCTCGCCGAGCGCGAGGCGAGGACCCGGCACCATCTCGCCGCCGTGCTGGTGCGGGACGCGCCGGAGCATCCCGAGCCCGGTTCCGACGAGGCCCGGCTCGCCCGCTACCCCGCCGAGGTCCGTTTCACCGCCCCGGACGGCCGGACCCGTACCGCCACCGCCGAGGTCACGCCCGGACTCGCCGCCGGGGACGGGGTCCGGGTCTGGGTCGCCGCCGACGGCACCCTCACCGAGCCGCCGATGACCTCCGACGAGATCCGCAGCCGCACCATGGGCTGGGCGATGCTGGCGTTCCTCGCCGTCACCCTGGCCGGATTTGTCGTCCACGGTGTCGCCGTTCTGGCGCTGCGCCGACGCAATCTCGCCGCCTGGGACGCCCGCTGGGCGGAGACCGCGCCCCGCTGGACGACGTCCACCTGAGCGACCGTTATGCCGGATTTGTTGAGTGGCGTTCGATTCTGTCGGGGATATTAGGAAAACGACACCCAAAATTCTCTTCGGCGCAACGATTGACTATGGACATCCCTGTACCTACGCTCCCTCATGTTCATGGTTGTCCCTACACAAAGCGGTGGGCCGATGAAGATCGCGGTTGTCGGAAGTTACGGAGCCGGCCTCACCATGAGGCTGCCGAAGGCTCCGGTGGCGGGGGAGACCGTCTCGGGCGGGGTGTTCGATCCGGGCCCCGGCGGCAAGGGCAGCAATCAGGCCATCGCCGCCGCCCGGCTCGGCGCCGAGGTCGCGCTGCTGACCGCCGTCGGCGACGACGACTTCGGCCGGGCCGCGCGCGAGCTGTGGCGGGCCGAGGGCGTCGACGCCGGGCAGGTGGTCACCGCCCAGGCCCCGACCATGGTCGGCTTCATCCTGGTCGAGCCGTCCGGCGAGAACCGCATCGCCATCGCCCCCGGCGCGCTGGACGCACTCGACGCCGCCGCGGTGGAGGGCTTCCGGGCCGAGATCGCCGCCGCCGATGTCCTCGTCGTCTCCATGGAGATCCCCGAGGCCGCCGTCGTCGCCGCGCTGCGCACCGGCCGGGAGACCGGCACCCGGACCGTCCTCAACCCGGCACCCGCCCGGCCGCTCCCCGACGACTGCTGGCCGCTGATCGATGTGATCATGCCCAACCAGACCGAGGCCCCCGTCCTGCTCGGCCTCACCGACGGGCACGGCCTCGGCGACGAGGACCTGGTCCGCGCCCTGCGCGAGCGCACCGGCGGTGCCGCGATCCTCACCCGGGGTGGCGCGGGCGCGCTGATCGCCCAGGAGTCCGGCCTCACCCCTGTCCCCCCGCACCCCGCCGGGACCGTCGTGGACACCACCGGCGCCGGGGACTCCTTCACCGCCGCGCTCGCCGTCGCCCTCGCCGAGGGCCGCCCCCTTGAGGAGGCCGCCGCCTTCGCCGCCGCCGCGGGCGCCCACACCGTGACGATCGCGGGCGTCGTCCCCGCCCTGCCCACCAGAGACCAGCTCACCGCCCGGATGGGAAACGCCTCGTGACCTCGACGACCTCCAAGCCCCCGACCACCGCCGCACCCCCGGCCGCCGACTCCGCCCGCCGGGCACCCGAGGCCCTGCGCAGACTGCTGCACGCCCGGGAGGCCGGGGTCTTCGCCGCACTGGTGCTGCTGTTCCTGCTCGGCACCGGTCTCTCCCCGACCTTCGCCTCCTCCGACAATCTGCTCTCCGTCGGCCAGCAGATCGCCCAGATCGGCATCATGGCCGTCGGCGTCACCTTCGTGATCCTCAACGGCGAGATCGATCTCTCCGTGGGCTCCACCTACGCGCTGTCCGCGATCTCCACCGGCATGCTCATATCGGACGGCTGGAACTGGACCGCGGCCATGCTGGTCGGCCTCGCCGTCGGCGCCCTCGCCGGGCTGCTCAACGGGCTGGCCGTGGTGCTGCTGGGCGTCCCGTCCTTCATCGTCACCCTCGGCACACTCAGCGTCTTCCGCGGGGTCGCCCTGCTCATCTCCGACGGCGCCCCGATCTCGCTCAGCTCCTCCACGCCCGGCGTCGCCGACTTCAACCTCCTCGGTCAGGGGCGGCTGTTCGGCGTCATCCCGATGCAGTTCCTGTTCTTCGCCGCCGTCGCCCTCGTCGGCGTCGCCCTCCTCGCCCGCTCCCGCTTCGGCTTCAACACCTACGCCGTCGGCGGCAACCAGGAGGCCGCCCGGCTGGTCGGCATCAATGTCAAGCGGGTCAAGCTCACCGCGTTCGTCCTGTCCGGGTTCACCGCCGGACTCGCCGGTGTCCTCGGTCTGTCCTTCCTCTCCTATGTGCAGGGCGTGACCGGGCAGGGCCTGGAACTCACCGTCATCTCGGCCGTGATCATCGGCGGCGCCGCGCTCTTCGGCGGCTCCGGCACCATGTGGGGCACCGTCATCGGGGTCGCCTTCATCGGTCTGCTCCAGAACATCCTCAACATCAAGGGCATCTCGTCCTTCTGGCAGACCGTCGTCACCGGTCTGGTCATCGTCGCCGCGGTCGCCGCGGACACCTGGCAGCGCCGCCGCAAGGCCCGCGCCTAGCTCTCCCCTCCACCCCGCTCGCCCCGGGAAAGGCACGACATCCGCGCCCGACCCTCGCCCCCACCCCGCTCGCCCCAGGACACGACAAGGGAGTCACCATGTCCCCGCGCACCCTCCTCAGATCCCTCGCCGCCGCCGCCGCCACCGCCGCCGCGGCGGCTCTCGCCCTCACCGGCTGCGGCGCGGTCACCTCCGCCGATTCCTCCGCCGACTCCGGTTCCGCCGGTGACGGATCCTTCCAGCTCGCCTCCTACATCCAGGAGCGCGTCGACGCCGACAAGCCGATGCGGATCAAGCTGAGCTACCACGACCCGTCCCTCGCCTTCGCCACCCCGATCGGCGCCGGTATGGACAAGGCGGGCAAGGAACTCGGCGCCGAGGTCCAGCTGATCGGCCCGACCGGCGGTGACGCGGGCAAGCAGGTCTCCGAGATCCAGACCCTGATCCAGCAGAAGGCGGTCGACGGACTCGCTGTCTCCTCCGCCTCCAGCGACGCCCTCAAGCCGGTGATCAGCCAGGCGTACAAGGCCGGGATCCCGATCATCTCCTTCAACACCGACAACCCCGACTCCGAGCAGATGGGCTTCGTCGGCCAGGATCTGAAGGGCTCCGGGAAGGCGCAGGCCGAACAGCTCCGCAAGGACCTCGGCGACAGCGACGTCAACGGCAAGTCGGTCGTCGTCTTCTCCGTCGACACCGGCGCGGGCTGGTCCCACGACCGCTTCAGCGGCTTCGAGGAGGGCCTTGAGGGCAGCGGCCTGAAGATAGTCGGCCCGGTCAACGTCGGCAACGAGCCCAACGCCGCCTACAACACCGTCGAGTCGACCATGTCCGGCAAGAAGGACGTCGTCGCCGTCGCCGGGCTGGACTGCTGCTCGACCACCGCCGCCGCCAAGTGGGTCGCCGGGTCCGGCAAGGCCGACACCATCACCATGGGCGGCTTCGACCTGCTCACCCAGACCGCCGAGTACATCGACCGGGGCGTCCTGAACTTCACCATCAGCCAGAACCCCACCGAGCAGGGCTACCAGGCCGTCAAGGTGCTCCACGACTTCCTCACCCAGGGCACCGAGATCAAGGGCGTGGACACCGGCGCCCAGTTCATCACCGCCGACAACCTCGACTCCGCCACCGTGGAGGACTGATGTCCCCGGCACCCCCCGACCCCGGCTGCGCCGTCAGCGTCCGCGGACTCACCCGCAACTTCGGCCCGGTCCGCGCCCTGCACGACGTCTCCTTCGACGTCCCCGCCGGCGAGATCACCGCCCTGCTCGGGGAGAACGGCGCCGGCAAGTCGACCCTGCTGAAGATCCTCGCCGGGCTCCAGCCGCCCAGCGACGGCACGGTCACCGTCTTCGGTGAGCCGGTCACCGCCTACGACCCGGCCACCGTCCTCGGCCGGCACGGCGTCGCCATCGTGCCGCAGGAGCTGTCGCTGCTGCCCGACCGCACGGTCGCCGAGAATGTGCTCAGCGGTGTCGAGCCCGGCAGCCGCTGGTTCCCCTCCCGGCGCCGGATGCGCGAACGCACCCGCGAACTCCTCGCCGAACTCGATCTCGACCTCGACCCGGGCGCCCCGGTCCGCACCCTGGACCTGGCCACCCAGCAGCTCATCGTGGTCGCCCGGTCCATCGCCCGGGGCTGCCGGGTGCTCATCCTGGACGAGCCGACCGCGATGCTCACCCCGGCCGAGGCCGACCGGCTGTTCGCCCTGATGGCCCGGCTCAAGTCGGCCGGGACGACCATGCTCTACGTCTCCCACCGGATGCCCGAGGTGTTCCGCCTCGCCGACCACATCCAGGTGCTCCGCGACGGCGGCCATGTCGCCTCCTGGCCGCGCGCCGCGACCACCCCCGACCGGGCCGTGGCCGCCATGGTCGGCCGCGAGCTGGGCCAGTTCACCCGCCGGGCCGCCCGCCCCGGCGACCCGGGCGTCGCACCGGTCCTCACCGTGCGCGAATTGAGCGGACGCCGCCACCACGGCGTCTCCTTCGACCTGCGCCCCGGCGAGATCCTCGGTGTCGCCGGACTGCCCGACTCCGGACGGGTGGAACTGCTGCACAACCTGTTCGGCGGCGACCGCGGCACCGGCGGCAGCGTCGAACTCCTCGGCCGCCCCTACGACAAGCGCGACCCCATCGCCAGCGTCGAACGCCGTCTCGCGTTCGTGCCCGGCGAGCGCCGCGCCCAGGGCCTGCTCACCACCATGAGCGTCGGCGAGAACATCGGCGCCCTCACCACAGGGACGTTCAGCAGGCTCGGCCTGGTCCGCCGACGCGCCTTCGACGCGAGCGCCGCCGACCAGGCACGGCGGCTGCGGGTCAAGACCGCCACCATGGGCCAGCCCATCACCAGCCTCTCCGGCGGCAACCAGCAAAAGGCCGTCCTCGGCCGCTGGCTGGCCATCGACCCCGGTGTCCTCATCCTCGACGAGCCCACCCGGGGCGTCGACATCGGCGCCAAGGCCGAGATCTACGAGCGGCTCTTCGCCCTCGCCGCCGACGGCCTGGCCATCCTCTGCTCCTCCTCCGACCTGCCCGAACTGCTCACCCTCACCGACCGGATCGCGGTGATGAGCGAGGGCCGGCTGGTGGACGTCGTGGACACCGCCCTGGCCACCGAGGAATCGATCATGACCCTGGCCACCGGAGCGGCCCCGGCCGCCGCCGCCTGACCCCGAAGCCCCCCCCGCGTGAAAGGCAACGCCCCATGAAGCGCTCCGGCATCCTCAACGCCGAACTGAGCGGCGCCCTGGCCACCCTCGGCCACACCGATCTGCTGCTCGTCGTGGACGCGGGCTTCCCCGTGCCCCGCGACGCCCACCGCATCGACCTCGCCCTCGCCGAGAACCTGCCCGATCTGCGGACGGTCCTCGCGCTGATCGCCGACGAGATCGTCGTCGAGGGCGTGGTCCGCGCCGAGGACGTCCCCAGCCACAACCCCCGGCTCGACGCATGGCTGCGCCACCGCTTCTCCGACGCCGAGTTCAGCACCCGCCCGCATGCCGACGTGCTCGGCGAACTGGCCCGCGAGGCCAAGGTCGTCGTCCGCACCGGCGCGTTCGAGCCCTGGGGAAACATCGGCCTGTACTGCGGTGTCGACGCGCCCCGCTGGTTCGGCGGGGAGGGCGTCGTCGTCCCCCCGCAGTACGCCGACAAGGTCTGAGCCACCGGCTCCCCGGCCCCACCCCCCCCACGCACCACCCCCACCCCACCAAGAGGAGATCACCCCGTGTCCGAAACCACCGCCACCGCGGTCGCCGCCGACCTCACCCCGGCCCGGCTGGCGCCCTACATCCAGCACACCAAGATCGATCCGGACGCCACGCGCGACGCCATGGCCGCCCATGCCCAGGAGGCCGTCACCCACGGCTTCAACGCGGCCATGGTGCCCGCCTCCTGGATCACCGTCGTCGCCGCCGAACTGCGCGGCACCGGGGTGGAGGTCGCCTCCGCCCTGGACTTCCCGACCGTCGGCGTGATGACCAGCGCCGGGAAGGCCGCCGAGGCCGCTGAGATCGCCCGCCTCGGCGCCACCCAGCTGGACATCGGCGTCCAGGTCGGCTGGCTCAAGAGCGGTCGCTACGACGACTTCCGCGAGGACATCGCCGGAGTGGTCCGCGCCTTCGGCGGGCCGGTCAAGGTGATGCTCGAACTGCCGCTGCTGACCGACGCCGAGAAGGACGCGGCCGTCGACCTCGCGATGGAGGCGGGCGTCGCCTTCCTCAAGAATGCGAGTAGCGGGCAGATCGAGACGGCGAACCCGGCCAGCGTTCGCTACCTTGTCGAGCGGGCGCGGGACGGTGTCCGGGTGAAGGCGTCCGGGGCCATCAAGACCTACCCGCAGGCCGTGGAACTGCTGCGCGCGGGCGCGTCCCTGCTCGGCACCAGCGCCGGACTGGCGATCATCACCGACACCGGTGACGCGTCGACCGTCAGCTACTGACCGGCCGTCGCCGCCGCGCCCCGGCCACCCGACTACCGTGGCCGGGGCGCGGCGGCACCCGCCCGCCGGGGCGACGACCTGGGGCGACCTGGGGCGATCCGGGGTGACCTGGGGTGAACCCGGGTGACCTGAGGTGAACCGGGGTGACCTGGGGTGACCTGGGGCGACGTAAGAAGACCTGAGCAGAGCCGAGAAGGAGACACGACGAACGTGACGGCCGACAATGGGGGACTTCCGGACATCAAGCGTGATGTCCCCACGGCGATCCACGCGCAGATCTCGGAACACATCCGGCTGCGCATCGCCAGTGGTGAGTGGCCGGCCCACTACCGCCTGAAGAGCGAACCGGAACTCGCCGAGGAGTTCGGTGTCAGCCGCGGCACCCTGCGCCGCGCCCTCACCACCCTCATCGAGGAGGGCCTGCTGCGCCAGGTCCGAGGTCGCGGCACCTTCGTCACCTCGACCACCATCGAACCCGCCATCGCCCAGAAGCTGAGCACCCTCTCCGAGGACTTCGCCAGCCAGGGCGTGGTGACCACCACCTCGGTCCGCGAGTGCTCGCTGATCGTGCCTCCGCAGCCGGTCGCCGCCCTGCTGGACGTCGCCCCCGGCATCCGCGTCCTGCGGCTGGTCCGGGTCCGCTCGACCGGCGAGGGCCCCGTCGCCCTGCTCTTCAACTTCGTCCGCACCGATCTCGCCCCCGGTATCGAGCAGACCGACTTCACCACCTCCAGCCTCTTCGGTGTCCTGGAGGGCACCTACGGACTGAAGATCGCCACCGCCCGCCGTACGTTCAGCGCGGAGGCCGCCACCCCCGAGGTCGCCGAGGCGCTGGCACTGACCGAGGCCGCGCCCGTCCAGTACCTCCAGCAGGTCACCTATCTCGCCGACGACCGGCCGGTGGAGTACTCGGACGTCTGGATCCACAGCGGCCGACTGCGGGTCACCTCGCTGCTGCTGCGCCGCTGAGCCCTCGCGCAGGGAGAGGCGGGAGGGGCGGGGCCCGGTGGTGGCCCCGCCCCGTGGAGCGCGGGGTCAGCTCCCGCCGAGCATCCCGTTCATCCGCTCGATCTCGGCGGACTGGGTGGTGATGACGGCATCGGCCATGTCCAGGGCGGGCCGGTAGGCACCGTCCTTCTTCTCGGTCTCGGCCATGGCCACCGCGCCCTCGTGGTGCTTGACCATCAGGGTCAGGAACGCGGTGTCGAACGCCGCCCCGGACGCGTTCTCCAGCTCGGTCATCTCGTCCTCGGTCATCATCCCGGACATGTCGTGCCCGCCATGACCGGAGCCCTCGGCGGGGACATCCTCGCCCCAGCCGGTGAGCCAGCCGGTCATCGTCCGGATCTCCGGGTCCTGCGCCGCCTTGATCTCCTCGGCGAGGGTCTTGACCTCCTCCGACCCGGCGCGGGTCGCGGCCAGATCGGCCATCTCCACCGCCTGCCGGTGGTGCGGGATCATGCCCTGCGCGAAGGCGATGTCGGCGGCGTTGTGCTCCCCCTGCGAGGCCGGGGCGGCTGCCGGGGCCGAGACCGAGGAGGTGGGGGAGGCACTGGACCCGTCGTGGCCGCCGTGCCCGGAGGACCCGGCGTCGCCGTCCCCGGAGCCGCAGGCCGCCAGAACGAGAGCGGCGCCGGTCCCGGCCGCCGCGAGGGCGGACCGGCGGAAGAACGTACGGTGTGCGGTCATGCTGCTGGAACTCCTTGTGCCGCGCGCCCGGGATCACGGGCGCGAAAGGGGATGAAGAGACGGTCCGGAGCACGGCGCCCGGCAGACAGGCCGGTGCCGCGCGGGTGTCTCTAGATCCGCAGGAGTTGCAGCTGCGCCAGATCGGGCGGCGCCCGGTCACCCCCGGTACCCGCCGCGACCCGCCCCGCGGGCAGGGGCGACACGGACGCCGGGCCGTCGGGGGCGGGCGCGAGCGCGGGAGTGGCGTACGAGGTGGAGACGCCGCTCGCGGCACAGGTCATGTCCGCGTGCCGCAGATGCCCTGAGCCGCCGTCACCTGCGGTCGCCTCGACACAGTGGACCGTGTGCGGGGCGCTCGGGATGGTGCCGGGCGCCGGGGTCATGGGGTCGCCGTGGGCGGCGGTCGGGGTGGTGGCCGGGGCGGCGGCTCGGGGCGGGGCCGTCGTGCCGTGCGCCGAGTGGGACGCGGGTGCTCCGGACGGGCCCAGCCCGTGCATCGCCAGCACCCCCGCCAGGACCGTGAACACCAGCAGCAGCACCGCGCGCCCCGAGGGGCGTCGGCCGGTGTGCTGCGCGGTGCTGGTCACCCGGCCATCGTAGAGGCCGCCATCGGCGGTGCCGGGCGCCGCCCCGCCGTCGGACACCCGTACGGCCTCGATCGTGCCCGGCGCGGTTGTGTGGTTAGACTGAGAGTCCAGAGGTTGGATTCTCAGTCCAAGGGGAGATGGGGCGGCAGAGATGGACGGACGGGAACGGGAAGCGCAGCGGGACGCGATCCTCGCCGCGCTCGCCCCGGTGGTCCAGGGCATCGCGGCGACCTTCGGCCCGGTGTGCGAGGTGGTGCTGCACGACTACCGGCGGCCGGAGCGGTCCGTGGTCGCCGTGGCCGGGTCGCTGACCGGGCGGGCCGTGGGCGGCGCGATGAGCGAGATCGGCCTGCGGGTCCTGTCCCGGGGCGACGCCGCCGAGGACGAGCTGAACTACCTCACCCGCACCGCCGCCGGGCATCTCGTCAAGTCCTCCACGATGGTGCTCCGCGACACGACCGGCGCGGTCTTCGGCGCCCTGTGCGTCAATGTCGACGCGGACGCGGTGGACCGGGCGCGGGCCCTGCTCGACGCCCTCGCCGGGCCGGTCGCCCTACGCCCCCCGGACCCGGTCACCACCTTCGGCGATGACATCGACGCGGTGGTCGACGCCCTGGTGGACGCCCATCAGGACACCGCCTGGGCCGCCCTCAACCGCCCCGGCCGCCTCGCCCTCTTCCGCCGCCTGGACGAACGCGGGGTCTTCGCCGTACGCCGCGCCGTCGAACAGGTCGCCGGGCGCCTCGGCATCTCCCGCGCCTCGGCGTACAGCTATCTGTCCCAGTCGCGGGACGGGGGGCCGGAGAGTGCGGCGGGCGCGGCCGATTCCGGGGGCGCGGCGGTGAACTGAACGCCCTCGGCACCATCCCCGCCACCTCGCAGCCCCCCCCCGCACCCGCCCCGGCACCCCAGGGAGAACGTCCGTGACCATGACCGCCACCACCCCGCCGCCCGTCACCCAGGACGACGTCCGTGACGCCGCCGCCCGTCTCGCCGGTGTCGCCCACCGCACCCCGGTCCTGCGCTCCCGCACCCTCGACGCCCTGGTCGGCGCCGAGGTGCTGCTCAAGTGCGAGAACTTCCAGCGGGTGGGCGCCTTCAAGTTCCGCGGCGCCTACAACACCGCCTCCCGCCTCACGCCCGCCGAACTGGCCCGGGGGATCGCCGCCTACTCCTCCGGCAACCATGCCCAGGCCGTCGCCCTCGCCGCCCGTGAACTCGGCTCCACCGCCGTCATCGTGATGCCCGAGGACGCCCCGCCCGCCAAGCGCGCGGCCACCGAGGGCTACGGCGCCGAGATCGTCACCTACGACCGCTACACCGAGGACCGGGTCGCCCTCGGCGAGGCCCTCGCCGCCGAACGCGGCCTCACCCTCATCCCGCCCTACGAACACCCCCATGTCATCGCCGGTCAGGGCACCGCCGCCCTGGAACTCCTGGAAGAGGCCGGAGAACTGGACGCGATCCTCACCCCCGTCGGCGGCGGCGGGCTGATCGCGGGCAGCTCGACCATCGCCAAGGCCCTGCACCCCCGTATCCGGATGATCGGCGTCGAACCGGAGTCCGGTGACGACACCCGGCGCTCACTGGCCGCCGGCCATCGGGTCACCATCCCCGTACCGCACACCATCGCCGACGGCCAGGCCCTGCACACCCCCGGTGAGCTGACCTTCTCCATCAACCGGCGGCTGGTGGACGAGATCGCCACGGTCGGCGAGGACGAGATCCGCGCGGCCATGCGGTTCGCCTTCGACCGGCTGAAGATCGTCGTGGAACCCAGCGGCGCGACTCCGCTGGCCGCGCTGCTCAGCGGGCGGACCGGCCCGCTCACCGGTCGGCGGATCGGGGTGATCATCTCCGGCGGCAATGTCGACACCCGGCGCTTCGCCGAACTGTGCGGCACGGCTTCCTGAGGCTCGTCCCGGCACGTTGGCCGTTCCCGGCCGCCGCCGGGGCCGTCCCGGCGCCTCGCGGTCGGTCCTGGCCGCCCCTCGGAGCTGTCCCGGCGCGCCTTGCGGCCGACCACCGGCGCCTCAGGGCCGTCCCGGCGCCCCGGGGGCCGTCGCCTTCCGATGGCGCCGGGCGTACCGGCGGGCGGAGGATGGAGAGCGAGGGGCCCGGCCCCGCCGACGCCGCTCGCGGCGGGTGAGCGGGAGACGGAGACCGGACCCGGTCGCAGCGCCCTGCGGCCGGAAAGGAGAAGCGTCATGTTCGAGACCAAGACGCTCGACAAGCCGGACGAGCGGCGGGACTTCCCCCGCGGCCACCTCGAAACGGTCCACCTCACCGGACTGGACTTCGCCATCGCCACCTTCGAGCCCGGCTGGCGCTGGTCGGAGTCCCTGGCCCAGCTCGCCGGGACCCCGACCTGCCAGATCCACCACAACGGCTATGTCGCCCAGGGCCGGATGCGGATCCACACCGACGACGGTGCCGAGGGCGAGGTCGGCCCCGGTGATGTCTTCGTGCTGTCCCCGGGCCATGACGCCTGGGTGGTCGGTGACGAACAGGTCGTGGTCTACGACTTCGCCGGGTCCATGGCCAATGAGTACGCCCGCGCGAAGGAAGGGCAGTCGTAGGAGGGAAGTGCGCCCGGGGCGACTGCGGGTGCGGGTCCGGTGAAGTGGGGCGGGGCCGGGGGTATGGCTGGTCTGCGCGCTCGCACCCCCGCCCATAGGCCCTCAGCATCACCCTCCCCCCCCGGTCACACCGTCACCACGATCTTCGCCCGCGCATGCTCCACCTCCAGATGACGGATCGCGTCCGCCGCCTCGCTCAGCGGATACGTCCGTTCCACGACCGGTGTGACCTTCCCGGAATCGGCCAGTTCCCGCAGGGCCGCGAGGTTCTCCTTGCGGGGCTTGGCCGGTAGCTCGCGCAGCCGGTCGCGGACGAACGCGTCCAGCAGCCGGCGCCGGAAGAACAGCAGCAGCGGGCCGAGCAGACTCCCGCCCTTGTAGAAACCGCCGCCCGAGAGGACCAGCGTGCCGCCGGGGGAGAGGACGCGCCGCAGATCGCCCAGGGAGCGGTTGCCCACCAGGTCCAGCACCACGTCGTAGCGGTGCCCGGCGCGGGTGAAGTCCTCCTGGGCGTAGTCGACGACCCGGTCGGCGCCCAGCGACCGGACCAGCTCCGCGTTCCGCGCGCTGCACACACCGGTGACCTCGGCGCCGTACGCCGTGGCGATCTGGACGGCGAAGGTGCCGACCCCGCCCGAGGCCCCGTTGATCAGCAGCGAGGTGCCCGAGCGCACCCCGGCCACGTCCCGCAGGCCGACCAGCGCGGTGTTCGCGGCCAGCGGCATCGCGGCGGCCTGCTCGAAGGTGAGCCGTGCCGGTTTGCGGTCCACGGCGCCGTCCGCCACGCACACGAACTCCGCGAACGCGCCGTCCGCCTCGCCGTACACCTCGTCGCCCGGCGCGAGATCCATGACCCCGGCGCCGACCGTCTCCACCACCCCGGCGAAGTCCCGGCCGCGGATCGCCGCCCGGGGTCTGCCGAGGCCGAACGCCAGCCGGGCGATCTTGGGATCACCGCGCAGATAATGCCAGTCGTAGGCGTTGACCGAGGCCGCGCGCACCCGGACCAGCACCTCGCCCGGCGTGGGCGCGGGCCGGGGGACCTCGCGCAGCTCCAGCGTGTCCCAGCCGCCGTACCGGTCCTGCACCACTGCCTTCATCGAGACCCCCCTCGACCATCGGGCCACCGCCAGGGGACCCGTCTCCACCCCTGCCCATGAGCGTAGGGACGCCGCCCCCGCCGGGCATCAGGGCCGAACCCTGAATCACCCCCGGATACGCCTCAGGGCGGTCTCGGGGCACCAAGGGCACCCTCATCCGCCATCGGAGGCTCGGAGGCAGGGGGGCGACCGCCGTAGCGACCGCCCCCCTGCCCCCGGGGTCCCCCCGGGCCCCACCGGCGTGAGCGCAACCCCCGTACGCCCTCACGCCGCCAGGTCCACCGCCCGGACCGCCGGGGTCCGCAGCACCCGGCGGGCGGTCAGCAGGGACGTCCCCGCGGTCACCGCCGCCGCGGCCGCGGCCACCGCCGCCCAGGTGCCCGGGAACTGCCCCGGCAGCACCCCGTCCGCGCGGACCACGGTGAACGGCACCACCCCGGCCAGTGCCGCCGCCGTACCGAAGAACAGGCCGGTCACCGTCAGCACCAGCGCCTCCGTGCCGACCATGGCCAGCACCTGGCCCGGGGTCGCCCCGGCCAGCCGCTGCCGCCCGAACTCGCCCTCGCGGTAGGTCGTCGCCGCGTACAGCGAGTTGACCAGCATCACGCAGACGAACACCGCGATGATGCCGACGACGGTGAGGTTCAGGGTCTCCAGGTTCTTCGCGTCGACCGACTTCACCAGCCCCGACGTCGCCACCTCGGCGCTCTCCACGGCCTGCATGGTGAGCGTCGCCGCGGACACCGCCGTGAACAGGATCAGGGACGTGAGGATCCCGGCGAGTTGGTCCGCGCGCCGCCGCAGGTTCCGTACCGCCAGCCAGCCGCTCGCCCCCGGTGGCTCCAGCCGGTCCAGGACCCCGTGCAGCAGCCGCGGCACCAGCAGCGCACAGCCCACCGAGAGCAGGATCGCCCCATAGGCGGCCGGTGCCATCAGCGCCGCGTCCGTCGCGTCCAGCGCGAAGGTGGTGGCCGCCGACAGCCCGCCCAGGACCAGCGCCCCGTACGCCAGGACCGTACGGGCCCGGCCGCGCGCCCTGGTGCGGCGGGTCGCCCGGCGGACCGCGAGGAACGCGGCGCCCGCCGACGCCAGCAGCGTGATGCCCAGGCCGGAGAAGAGGGCGATCGGCCCGAAGGAGGGGTCGACGGACCCGGCGACCTGCCCGCTGTCCCGGAACACCGCCAGCAGCGCCCGGCCGCCCAGCATCCCCGGCCCGATCGCGAGCACCGCCCCCACCAGGGCGACGGCCACCGCCTCACCGACCACCATCCGCTTCAGCTGCCCCAGGGTCGCCCCCGAGCAGCGCAGCAGCTCCAGTTCGGCCGACCGCTGGCGGACATTGACGGTCAGGGTGGAGGCGACGGCGAAGAACACCAGCAGCGAGCCGTAGCCGCCGACCACGCTCGCCGCCGTCGTCAACGTCTCGGAGCTGACCGTGTCGACGCCGGGACGACCGGCCGTGTCGTGCAGCGAGTTGAACGTCATGATGACCGTGGCGCCCAGGAACGCGGACAGCAGCGTCGCGAGGAACCGTCCGGGCCGGTGCCGGATCGACCGCAGGGCCAGTACCAGCATCGCTCACACCCCCGCTCGGACGGTGCTGCCGTGCACGTCGTCGCCCAGGTGCGCGAGGCGCTCGGCGACCCGGTCGGGCGTCGGCGCGTCCATCGACCCCGCCAGCCGCCCGTCCGCGAGGAACAGCACCGAGTCCGCGTACGAGGCGGCCACCGGGTCGTGGGTCACCATCACCACCGTGCGCCCGTGCAGCCGTACCGCGTCCCGGAGCAGGCCCAGCACCTCGCGGGCGCTGCGGGTGTCCAGGGCGCCCGTCGGCTCGTCCGCGAAGATCACCCGGGGTTCGGTCACCAGCGCGCGGGCGATGGCCACCCGCTGGCGCTGACCGCCCGACAACTGGTCCGGGCGGTGCCCTAGCCGGTCGCCGAGGCCCACCGACTCCAGCACCTCACGCGCCCGCCGCCGGTCCACCCGCCGCCCGGCCAGCTTCAGCGGCAGCACCGTGTTCTGCGCGACGGTCAGTGTGTCGAGCAGGTTGTACTGCTGGAAGACGAAGCCGATCCGGCCCCGCCGGAACCGGGTCAGCTCCGCCTCACCCCCCTCCGACATCACCGTGCCGTCCACCGTGACGACCCCGCTGTCCGGCCGGTCCAGCCCGGCCGCGCACTGGAGCAGCGTCGACTTGCCCGACCCCGACGGCCCCATCACTGCGGTGAACGTGGCCCGCGCCAGCCCCAGCGTCACCTCGTCCAGCGCCCGCACCGCGCCGTCGCCCCCGCCATAGGTCTTCGACACCTTCACCAGCCGCAGCGCCTCGACGGCGGGCTCCTCGTCGTGCGCCCGCCGCGCCCCCTTGCGAAACATCGCCATCACCCTCCGTACGGCACCCCCTGTGCCTCACCGATGACGCTACGGACCCCGGCGCCGCCGCACACGGGGCTCAGAACCCGTATCGCGGGGTGTACCCAGCGACACCCCCGCGCCCCGTACACCGGCCCACCCCGAACGGGTGACCCCAGCGCGCCGCACCGCGTCCCCGCCGCTGCAATGGACCCATGGCCGCGCCCCCGGACGACTGTCTCGCGCGCAACGACTGGATCTGCGGCGCGTATCTGAGCACCCGCAGTCAGATCCTCGTGGACGCGGTGCTCCAGCATCTCCAGCTGACGTTCGTGGCCGTACTGATCGGGCTCGTCCTCGCGCTGCCCCTCGCCGTGCTGGCCCGGCGCTGGGGCTGGGCGGCGCCCCCTGTCCTCGGGGTGACGACGATCCTCTACACCATCCCCTCCCTCGCCATGTTCTCCCTGCTGCTGCCCCTGTACGGGCTCTCCCCGGCCCTGGTGATCGCCGGACTGGTGCTGTACTCGCTCACCCTGCTCGTCCGCAACATCCTCGCCGGGCTGCGGGCCGTCCCCGAGGAGACCCGGCAGGCCGCCCGCGGCATGGGCTACGGCCCGGTCCGCCAGCTCCTCACCGTCGAACTGCCGCTCGCCCTGCCCGCCGCGATGGCGGGGCTGCGGATCGCCACCGTCTCCGCGGTCTCCCTGGTCACCGTCGGCGCGATCGTCGGCTACGGCGGGCTCGGCAATCTCATCTACGCCGGGATGAACACCTTCTTCAAGGCGCAGGTCCTCACCGCGTCCGTGCTCTGCGTGATCATCGCGGTCCTCGCCGATCTGCTGCTGCTCGGTGCGCAGCGGCTGCTCACCCCCTGGACCAGAACGGCCCGCGCCGGCACGGCCCGGAACATAGCCCGGGGCACAGCTCGGGACACGGCCCGGAGGTGAGCCGCCGATGAACACCCTCACCGACGCATGGGACTGGCTCACCGACCCCGCCCACTGGTCCGGCGCCGACGGCATCGGACAGCGGCTGCTCCAGCACCTCGTGCTCACCGTTGTCTGCCTCGCCGTCAGCTGTCTGATCGCGCTGCCGGTCGCCCTGGTCCTCGGCCATCTTGGCAAGGGCGGCGCGCTCGCCGTCAACCTCTCCAACATCGGCCGCGCGGTGCCCACCTTCGCCGTGCTGGTCCTGCTGCTGCTCACCCCGGTCGGCGCCTGGGGCGAGGGCCCCACCGTCGTCGCCCTGGTCCTGTTCGCCGTACCGCCGCTGCTCACCAACGCCTATGTCGGGATGCGCGAGGTCGACCGGGCCACCGTGCAGGCGGCGCGCGGAATGGGCATGACCGGGCGACAGGTGATGTTTCACGTGGAACTGCCCCTCGCCTCACCGATGATCCTCACCGGGGTCCGGATCGCCGCCGTCCAACTCGTCGCCACCGCCACGATCGCCGCCCTGGCGGGCGGGGGCGGGCTGGGCCGGATCATCACCGCCGGTTTCAATCTGGCCAGCACCCCGATGGTGGTGGCCGGGGCGTTTCTGGTCGCGGTCTTCGCCCTGCTGGTCGAGGGCGTCTTCGAGATCGCCGAACGCATGGCCCCGACCTGGGCGAGGGGAACCCGATGAGAGCCCACACGATCTGTACGCTCCGCACAATCCGTACGATCCGTACGGTCCTGGCGGGCGCGGTCCTGCTCGCGCTCACCGCCGCCTGCTCCACCGGCCCCTCCCTGGAGACCCGGGGTGAGGTCACCGCGTCCCCCGGCGACAGCCGCGAACTGACGGTCGGCTCGGCCGGGTTCACCGAGAGCGATCTGCTCGCCCAGCTCTACGCGCTGCTCCTGGGCCGCGCCGGATACCGGACGTCCTTCCTGACCGTCGCCAACCGGGAGCTGTACGAACCGGCCCTGGAGTCCGGCCAGATCGATGTCGTCCCCGAGTACGCCGCCACCTTCGCGGACTGGCTCAACGCCAAGACCAACGGCCCCGACGCACCCCCGGTCGGCTCCCCCGACCTCGCCGCCACCATGAAGGCAATGCGCGCCCTGGCCACCCCGCGCGGCCTCACCGTCCTCGACCCCGGCCGGGCCGTCGACCAGAACGCCTTCGCCGTCGCCGCCTCCTACGCCCGCGAGCACCGGCTCAAGACCCTCAGCGACCTCGGCGCCTCCGGCCTGCCGGTCCGCCTCGCGGCCGGTGACGAGTGCGTCCAGCGCCCGTACTGCGAACCCGGGCTGAAGAAGGTCTACGGCATCGACATCACCGCCGTCGACCCCAAGGGCGTCGGCACCACCCAGGCGAAACGGGCGGTGCAGAGCGGGCAGGACCAGATGGTGCTGACCACCACCACCGACGCCACCCTCGACCAGTTCGGCCTGGTACTGCTCGCCGACGACAAGCATCTCCAGAACGCCGACTATGTGGTCCCGGTCGTCAACCGCGCCCGCGCGGGCGGCCCCGGCGTCACCGGGGCGCTCGGCCGGCTCAACGAGGTCCTCACCACGGCCGACCTGGCATCGATGAACGAACAAGTGGACAGCTGGCGCCGCCTCCCGGAGGACGTGGCCCGCACGTACCTGACGGACAAGGGCCTGTTGGACTGAGGGTGCGTGTGGGGCGGTTGCCTGTTGGGGTGCTGGCTGGGGCGGTTGCTTGTCGGGGCGCTGGTTGGGCTGGTTGCCTGCCGGACCGTCCGCTGGGCTGGGCTGGTTGCCTGCCGGACCGACCTCCGGGCCGGTTGCCTGCCGGACGGGTTGCCTGCCGGACCGTCCGCCGGGCCGGTTGTCTTCCGAACCGCCCGCTGGGCCGATTGCCTTCCGGACCACTCGCCGGGCCCAGTTACCCGCCGGATCGACCGCCCGGCCGGGGTTCGCCGGACTGCCCGCCCGGCCGGTTGCCTGCCGGGACTGCCCGCCGGGCCGGTTGCCTGCCAGGCCGTCCGCTGGGCTGGTCGCCTGCCAGGGCCGCCCGCCGGGCCGGGTTGCCTGCCGGATCGCCCGCTGGGCCGATTGCCCGCTGGATTGACCGCCAGACCGGGGTCCGCCGGATCGCCCGCCCGGCCGATCGCCTGCCAGGCCGTCCGCCGGGCCAGTTGCCTTCCGGCTGGCTTCCCGACCGCCCGCCGGACCGGCTGCCTTCCGGATCGACCGCCCGGCCGGGGTCCGCCGGACCGTCCGCCCGGCCGATCGCCTTCCGGACCGCCCGCCCGGCCCGTTCCCTGCTGGGCCACCCGCCGGACCGATCGCCCGACCAGGGTTCGCCGGACCGCTCGCCCGGCCGAGGTGGACCGGACCGCTCGCCCGGCCGGGGTTCGCCGGACCGACCTCCCAGCCAGGGATCACCGGACCGGCCACCCCCGGGAAGCCCGCCCCGCCCGGGAAGCCGCCCCGCCCGGAAACCCCACCCCGCCCGGAGGGCCTACGCGTCTGACACCGAGTCGAAGTCCACGTCGCCGCGCTCCACGCCCTGCGCGTCCGCGTCCACCGAGCGGCGCAGTGCCTCGTGCAGCTTGGCCGGGGTCAGGACGCCGAGGAACCGGGAGCCGTCCAGTACCGCCACCCAACCGGCGTCGTGCTGCAGCATCACCCCGAACGCCTGCTTGAGCGGGGCGCCGACCGGGACCCAGGCGTTCATCCGGTGGGCGAGCGCCCCCACGTCCCCGGTGGTCTCCAACTCCTCCAGGCCCACCCAGCCGTGCAGATCGCCGTCCGCGTCCAGCACCACCGCCCAGCGCGCCCGGTCCGCCCGCAGCCGGGCCGCCGCCCGCGCCGCCGGTTCGTCCATCCGCACCACGGGCGGCTGTTCCAGGTCCCCGGGCTCGATCTCGGTCACCGACAGCCGCTTCAGCCCCCGGTCCGCGCCCACGAACCCGGCGACATACGGCGACGCGGGCGTGCCCAGCACCGCGCCCGGGGTGTCGTACTGCTCGATCCGGCCCTGGCCGTACACCGCGATGCGGTCGCCGAGCCGGACCGCCTCCTCGATGTCATGGGTGACCAGCAGCACCGTCTTGCGGACGGTGGCCTGCATCCGCAGGAACTCGTCCTGGAGCTGTTCGCGCACCACCGGGTCGACCGCCCCGAACGGCTCGTCCATCAGCAGCACCGGCGGATCGGCCGCCAGCGCCCGCGCCACCCCGACCCGCTGGCGCTGACCGCCCGACAGCTGATGCGGATAACGCGGCCCGTACGTCGCCGGGTCGAGGCCGACGAGGTCCAGCAGCTCCGCCGCCCGCTCCCGCGCCCTCGCCCGCTTCCAGCCGATCAGCGCGGGCACGGTGGCGGTGTTGTCGAGGACCGTGCGGTGCGGGAAGAGACCGACCTGCTGGATGACGTACCCGATGCGGCGGCGCAGCCGGACCGGGTCGACGGCCATGATGTCCTCGCCGTTCACCAGGATGCGGCCCGAGGTCGGCTCGATCAGCCGGTTGACCATCATCATCGTGGTGGTCTTGCCGCAGCCCGACGGGCCGACCAGGGTGACCAGCTCGCCCTCGGCCACCTCGAAGCTCAGCCGGTCCACGGCTGTCGTCCCGTCCGGGTACCGTTTGGTGACCTCCTCGAACCGGATCATCCCCTCACGCTAGCCGCGCCGCCCCCGGCCCGCTCATCGGCGTGATCCGGTCACCAGCACCACCTCCAGAACACGCGGGCCGTGCACGCCCTCCACCCGGTCCAGTTCGATGTCACTGGTGGCCGACGGGCCCGAGATCCAGGTCAGGGGGCGGGCCGGGTCGAGGCGTTCGAGGGCCTGCGGGACCGACGACACCACCTGCTCCGGGATCCGGACGACACAGACATGGTGATCGGGGATCAGGGTGATCCGCCGCCGCCCCTGGTCCGGGCCCCCGTCCAGCACGAGCGTGCCGGTCTCGGCGACCGCCACCGCGCAGCCCGTCACCACACTGTCCACCCGATCCAGTTCGTCCGGGGTGTCGGCGGCCCGGTCGGGGACCAGGGTGGTGTCCGACGCGCTCAGCCACAGCGGCGGCAGCCCCGGCGGGACCAGCACCGTGCCCGCCCCGCGCCCGGCCAGCAGCCGCGCCAGCGTCTGCGGCAGTTCCTCGTCCGTCGAGCGGTGCACGATCGCCCGGTAGTCCGCCAGATTCTCGGCGAGCAGTTCCACCGTCTCCGCGGCGGTCCGCCGCCCGTGCTCGCGGAGATAGGCCCGCTCGATCGCCGCCCCGTCCGGCACCTCGTCGCGCGGGACATCCGCCAGTGCCCGCCGCACCCGCCCCAGGATCCGTTCCCGGCCGCCGCTCACTCCGCCCCGCCTTTCGCGTCGTTCGTCCCGCCGTCCGTCCCGCGATCCGTCCCGCCGTTGGTGCGCAGCCACCAGTCCCGGAAGGGCTCCGCCGGTACCTCGGGGAGATCGCGGGTGCCGCTCCACGCCTTTCCCGGGCCGGGCAGGGAGCGGGGGTGGAAGCGCCGGGTGCGGGAGGCCAGTCGCTGGCCGGTGCGCAGCGCGCCGGGCCGCATCAGCGCCCAGCGGGCCGCGCGCATCGCCGCCCGCTCGGCCGCGTGCCCCTTGGCGGGCTTCAGCACCACCCTGTTGCCCTCCCGGACCGCCTCCCCGCCCTGCACGACCCGCTCCCGCAGATGCACCAGCACCTCCGGGATGTCGATGGCGACCGGGCACACCTCGTAGCAGGCCCCGCACAGCGACGACGCGTACGGCAGCGAGGCGTCGATCGCACTGCCCGTACCGCGCAGCTGCGGGCTGAGGATCGCCCCGATCGGGCCGGGATAGACCGAGCCGTAGGCATGCCCGCCCGCCCGCTCGTACACCGGGCACACATTCAGACAGGCCGAGCAGCGGATACAGCGCAGCGCCTGCCGGCCGACCTCGTCGGCGAGGGTGTCGGTCCGCCCGTTGTCCAGCAGCACCAGATGGAACACCGACGGCCCGTCCCCGTCCGTCGTCCCCGTCCAGGTACTGGTGTACGGGTTCATCCGCTCGGCCGTCGAGGAGCGCGGCAGCGTCTGGAGGAACACCTCCAGGTCCCGCCAGCTGGGCACCAGTTTCTCGATGCCGACGACCGAGATCAGCGTCTCGGGCAGCGTCAGGCACATCCGTCCGTTGCCCTCGGACTCGACGACCACCATGGTGCCGGTGTCGGCGACCATGAAGTTGGCGCCGGAGACGCCGACCCGGGCGCGCAGGAACTTCTCCCGCAGATGCAGCCGGGCCGCCTCGGCGAGCGCGGCGGGTGTGTCGGTGAGGCCCTCGGGGGCCGGGCGGCCCCAGGCGCCCATCTCCCGGCGGAAGATGTCCCGGATCTCACCCCGGTTGCGGTGGATCGCCGGGACCAGGATGTGGGAGGGGCGGTCGTCGCCGAGCTGCACGATCAGCTCCGCGAGATCGGTCTCGTAGGCCCGGATGCCGGCCGCCTGAAGGGCCTCGTTCAGTCCGATCTCCTGGGTGGCCATCGACTTGACCTTCACCACCTCCGACTCGCCGGTCGCCCGGACCAGCCGGGTGACGATCCGGTTGGCCTCGTCGGCGTCGGCGGCCCAGTGGACCGTGCCCCCGGCGGCCGTGACCGACTCCTCCAGCCGCAGGAGATAGGTGTCGAGATGACGCAGGGTGTGGTCCTTGATCCGGCGCCCGGCGTCCCGCAGCTCGGCCCAGTCGGACACCTCGGCCACCGCTCTGGCGCGCTTGGCGCGGATGGTGTGGGTGGCGTGCCGCAGATTGCTCCGCAGGGTGGTGTCCCGCACGGCCTCGCGCGCGGCCTCGGGGAAGGCCGGCATGCCGACGAACGTGCCGCTCATGGGGTGGGGTCCTCCTCCGTGCTCGCCAGGATCTCCGCGATGTGGACGGGTCTGAGGTCCGCGCCCAGCCGGGTCATCGTGCCGCCCAGGTGCAGCAGACAGGAGTTGTCCGCCGCGCAGAGCACCTCGGCGCCGGTCGACTCGGCGTGGCGGACCTTGTCCGCGCCCATCGCCGCCGACACCTCCGCGTTCTTCAGCGCGAACGTCCCGCCGAAGCCGCAGCACTCCTCGGCGCCCGGCAGCTCCACCAGCTCCAGCCCCCTCACCGACCGCAGCAGCCGGGCCGGGCGGTCCCCGAGCCCCAGCGAGCGCAGCCCGTGACAGGTCGGGTGATAGGTCACCCGGTGCGGGTAGTACGCGCCGACCTCCGTCACCCCCAGCACATCCACCAGGAACTCGGTCAGCTCATAGGTCTTCGGCACGACCGGCTCCAGCAGTGCCGCCAGCCCGCCGCCCCGGCCCTCCGCGCGGGCCCGCTCGCCCAGCCTCGGATACAGCTCCCGGACCATCGCCCCGCACGACCCGGACGGCGTCACGATCGCCTCGTACTCGCCGAAGACATCGGAGAAATGCCGGGCGAGCGGCTCGGCCTCATGGCGGTAGCCGGTGTTGTAGTGGGCCTGGCCGCAGCAGGTCTGCGCCAGCGGGAAATCCACCTCGACACCCAGCCTGGTCAGCAGTTTCACCACCGCGCGGCCGGTGTCCGGATAGAGCGTGTCATTGACGCAGGTCAGGAACAGGGCGACACGCATCGAGGCTCCTTGTCGTCCATGGGTCGGCCATGAGTCGTGGTTCATCGGAGGTGTTCCGGGGCAACGGTACGCGGGATCGGCGTCTTCGGGGACCTGCCGGGGAGCGCCTGCGAGCGGCGGGCACCGTACGGGATTCGGTGCGGACGGCCTCCCCGGGGGCCGGAGGCCGAGGCGGGTATCGCACCGGACCCGGTGCGGATGGCACCCGGGATCGAGGCGGGCACCGCACCCGTCGCGGCGCGGGCGGCTCCCCGGGGCCGAGGTGGGCATTGCATCGGACCCTGCGCGGACAGCCCCTGGGGTCGAGGCGGGCACCGCACCCGTCGCGGCGCGGACGGCCCCCTGTACCGAGCCGCGCACCGCACCCGACCCAGCACGCCCGACACCCGGCGCCGAGCCGGGCACCGCACCCGACCCAGCACGCCCGACACCCGGCGCCGAGCCAGGCACCGCACCTCACCCGGCACGCCCGCCCCCGGCCCGCCCGGCCCCCGCCCCGCCCAGCGCTGACCGTCCGTTCAGCATGTTCAGTCGATCCCCGCCGGTCCGGACCGGCGCCCGGTGTGCTGAACTGGGACGCGGTCACCGTCCTCGTCCGCACCGGGAGCCCCGTTGAGCGTCAGCTACCGCCAGCCAGGCGTCGTCCTCACCGACCACCGCTTCACCGTCCCCCTCGACCACGACGCCCCGGACGGCGAGACCGTCGAGGTCTATGCCCGGGAGGCCGTCGCCGCGGACAAGGCGGGCCGGGACCTGCCGTGGCTGGTCTTCCTCCAGGGCGGCCCCGGCTTCGGGGCGAACCGTTTCGTCGGACGGCAGGCATGGCTGGAACGGGCCCTGAAGGAGTTCCGCGTCCTGCTGCTGGACCAGCGCGGCACCGGCCGCTCCAGCCCCGCCAACCGCCAGACCCTCCCGCTGCGCGGCGGCCCCGCCGCCCAGGCCGACTACCTCACCCACTTCCGCGCCGACGCGATCGTCCGGGACTGCGAGCTGATCCGCCGCGAGCTGACCGGCGGCAAGCCCTGGACCGTCCTCGGCCAGAGCTTCGGCGGCTTCTGCGCGGTCCGCTATCTCTCCACCGCGCCCGAGGGCCTGAGCACCGCGCTCATCACCGGCGGACTGCCCTCCCTCGACGCCCACGCCGACGACGTCTACCGCGCGGCCTATCCGCGCATCGAGCGCAAGGTCGCCGCCCACTACGCGCGTTACCCCCAGGACATCGAACGCGCCCGCCGGATCGCCGACCATCTGCTCGCCCACGAGGTGGTCCTCCCGGGCGGCTACCGGCTCACCGTCGAGGCGTTCCAGTCCCTCGGCATCCTCCTCGGCGGCGGCGACGGCAGCCACCGCCTCCACTACCTCCTCGAAGACGCCTTCGTCCGCACCCCGGGGGGCAGCGTCCTGTCCGACGCCTTCCAGGAGGACGTCCAGGCCCTCCTCTCCTACGCGGGCCACCCGCTCTACGCGCTGGTCCACGAGGCCATCTACGGCCAGGACACCCGGCCCACCGACTGGTCGGCGGAGCGGATCCGCGCCGAGTTCCCGCAGTTCGACGCCGCGAAGACCCTCGCGGGGGACGGGCCGCTGCTGTTCACCGGCGAGTCCGTGCACCCCTGGATGTTCGACTGCGACCCCGCGCTGCGCCCGCTGCGCGAGACCGCCGCCCTGCTCGCCGCCCGCACCGACTGGCGCCCCCTCTACGACCCCGAGCGCCTCGCCGTCAACGAGGTCCCGGTCGCCGCGGCCGTCTACCACGACGACATGTACGTCGACACCGCCCACTCCCTGACCACCGCCCGCGCCATCCGCGGCCTGCGGACCTGGGTGACGGACGAGTTCGAACACGACGGCGTCCGGGCGGGCGGCCCGAGGGTGCTGGACCGGCTGCTGGCACTGGCACGCGACGAGGTCTGACGGTCGGGCGCGGGCGGCAGCCCCCGGCACCTTCCCCGTCCTGCCGGTGTGGTGGCTGACGGCCCTGAGCGGGCGGCAGCCCCCCGCGCCTGCGTGCGATGTCCGCGGGCTAGTCTTCCGGCATGAGCGACGAGCCGACGACCACTCAGCTGGAGCCCATGCCCGAGGACTGGCGGCGCGCCCTCGCCGTGGTCGCCCACCCGGACGACCTGGAGTACGGGTGCGCGGCGGCCATCGCCCGCTGGACGGACGGCGGGCGGGAGGTCGCGTACGTGCTCGCGACCCGGGGCGAGGCCGGGATCGACACCCTGGAGCCGGCCGTGGCCGCCCCGCTGCGGGAGCGCGAGCAGCGGGCCAGCGCCGCCGAGGTCGGGGTGTCGACGGTGGAGTTCCTGGACCACCGTGACGGCGTCATCGAGTACGGCATCGCGCTGCGCCGGGACATCGCCGCCGCGATCCGCCGCCACCGCCCCGAACTGGTCATCACCCTCAACCACCGGGACACCTGGGGCGGGGTCCACTGGAACACCCCCGACCATGTGGCGGTCGGCCGGGCCACCCTGGACGCGGCGGGTGACGCCGGGAACCGCTGGATCTTCCCGGAACTCGCCGAGCAGGGCCTCGAACCCTGGGACGGGGTGCGCTGGGTCGCCGTCGCCGGATCGGTGTCCCCCACCCACGCCGTGGACGCCACCGACGGCATGGAGCGGGCCATCCGCTCCCTGCTCGCCCACCGTGCCTATATCGAGGCCCTGACCGACACCGAGCCGGAGACCTACGCCCGCGACCTGCTCACCGGCTTCGCGGCGGACGCGGGCGCCCGCTTCGGGGGCCGCCCGGCGGTGGCGTTCGAACTGTTCACACGGTGACCGGCGGCGGGGCGGGGTGCGCGACCCGCTGGTCCTCGCCCGTCCCCGCCGCGCCCCGCCCCCTCGGCCCAGGCCAGGTCATCAGGCCGAGCCCAGGTCATCGGGCTGAGCCCAGGTCATCAGACTGAGCCCAGGTCATCAGACTGAGCCCAGGCCATTGGGCCGAGCCCAGGTCATTAGGCTGAACCGTATGCGAGATCCCTCCGCCGGCCTGGCGGTTCTGCGCGGTGACTGTGCGAACTGCTTCGGGCTGTGCTGTGCCGCCCTGCCCTTCACCCGCTCCCATGACTTCGCGGTCGACAAGCCCGCCGGGACACCCTGCCGCCACCTCGCCGAGGACCACCGCTGCGGGATCCACACCCGGCTGCGCGAGAGCGGCTTCCGCGGCTGCACGGTCTACGACTGCTTCGGCGCGGGCCAGCAGGTCTCGCAGGTCGTCTTCGGCGGCCTGGACTGGCGCACCGGACCGCCCGAGCGGGCCCGCCGGATGTTCGAGGTGTTCCCCGTCGTCCGCCAGCTCCATGAACTGCTCCGGTATCTCACCGAGGCGCTCACCCTGCCCGCCGCCCGCCCCGTCCACCCCGAGGTGCGCCGGGCCCTGGAGCGGACCGAGCGGCTCACCGACGGCAGCCCCGGCGAACTCGCCGCGCTCGATGTGGCCGCGCACCGGCAGGAGGTGGGCGCCCTGCTGCTGCGCGTGAGTGAACTGGTCCGCGCGGGCACCGGGGGCCCGGACCGGCGCGGCGCCGATCTGGTCGGGGCCCGCCTGACCGGCGCCGGGTGGCGCGGCGCGCACCTGCGCGGGGCGCTGCTCATCGCCGCCGACCTCACCGGCGCGGATCTGCGCGGCGCCGACTTCATCGGGGCCGACCTGCGCGACACCGACCTCGCGGACGCCGATCTCACCGACGCCTTCTTCCTCACCCAGCCCCAGGTCAACGCGGCCCGCGGCAATGAGCGGACCCGGCTGCCGGGGTCAGTGACCCGGCCCGCGCACTGGACAGCCGCCGGGGTCTGAGGGGAGCGGGTCCGGCGCGGCAGGACCGTCCGCCGGGCGGGCGGCGGCCGTCCGGCGGGTCGGCGCCAGCCGCAGCCCCCGCGGCATCAGCGTCAGCCGTTCCGTCACCCGCAGCCGGTAGTCGGGGTCGGCCGCCAGGTCGTAGCGGCGCAGCAGCAGCCCCAGGACGAGGGTCGCCTCGTGCAGCGCGAACTGGCGGCCGATACAGGCCCGTGCGCCCGTGCCGAACGGCTTGAAGGTGTGCGGTGCCCGCGCCCGGACCGCCGCGGCCTCGAAGCGGTCGGGGTCGAAGCGTTCGGTGTCCGGGCCCCAGGCGCGCGGGTCGCGGTGCAGCAAGGGGGTCAGGACGAGGGTCCAGGCGCCGCGCAGCATGGGGTGCTCCCCGCCGAGCACGGTGTCCTCGGTGGCCTCGCGGGCGAACGCCGGGGCGGTCGGCCACAGCCGCAGTGTCTCGTCCAGCACCCGGCGCACGTATCGGAGTCTGGCGACCTGGTCGTAGCCCGGGGTGGCGGTGGGTCCCCAGATCCGCTCGACCTCGGCCCGTGCGCGGGCGGCCACCTCGGGGTGGCGGGAGAGATGGTGCAGGGCGAAGGAGAGGGCGCCGGAGGTCGTCTCATGCCCGGCGACGAGGAAGGTGAGGACCTGGCGCCGGACGTTCTCGGCGGACAGCCGCTCACCGGTCTGAGGGTGGGCCGTCGCCAGCATCCGGTCCAGCAGATCGCCCTGCCCGCCGGTGGTGCGGCGGGCGCGGACCAGGTCGTCGACCGTGCGGTCGAGGTGGGCGAGGTCGGCGGCGTTGCGGCGGTTCGACCGGCGCAGCAGCAGCCCGGAGAGCGGGGCGGGCACGGTGTTGAGGCGCTGGGCGTGGCCGAGGGCGCCGACCATCGCGGTGACGAAGGGGTGGGGGCGGGCCCGCTCGAAGGAACCGAAGTCATGGCCGAACCCGGTGCGGGCGATGGTCTCCAGGGTCAGCCTGGTCATGTCCCCGGGGACGTCCACGGTCCGTCCGGCCGCCGCCGCCCGGTCCCAGTGGTCGGTGAGCCGGGCCGCCACATCCAGCATCATCGGGTGGTACCCGGCCATCGCCTCCCGGCTGAACCCGGGCGCCAGCACATCGTGCGCCAGCCGCCAGTTGGGTTCGTGGTTGTACGCGGTGAAGAGCCCGTCCCCGGCGAGCGGGCGGAGATTGGCGATGCCGAGCCCCACATGCTTGGCGAACCGGGACTCGTCCGACAGCTCGGCCACCAGATCGGCGCCCCAGACGAAGACGAACTCCTTGCCGAACGCCCGGCGCCGGAAGATCGGCCCGAGCCGGCGGCCGTGGCGCAGCGAGTCCTGGAGCGGACTGCTCGGCCGGGACCCGATCACATCGCCGACCAGCGGTACCCGGTACGGCGGGCGCGGGATGCGCTCCAGCTCCGGCCAGCCCCGCTCGGCACTGCGGAACCCCCTCGGCAGCGGGCCCTTCCCGGGCGTCTTCCCCTCGGTCGCGGACTCCGTGGTCTCCGCCATGCGCGGCCTCCCTCGGCTCGGTGGCGGCTGCTGTTGTTGGACGTGCGTTCAATAGCGGATTCCAGTGTCGTGCCGTCGCTGAACCGGCGTCAAGTAACGCGCGGCACGGTGCCGTAGGGTGCCGCCATGGCCGCGAACCAGGACGAGCGGACCCGCCGCAGGCTCTCCACCGAGCAGCGCCGCGCCGAACTGCTCTCGGTCGGCGCCCGCCTCTTCTCCGAGCATCCCTACGACGAGGTGCGGATCGAGCGGGTCGCGGAGATCGCGGGTGTCTCGCGCGGGCTGCTCTACCACTACTTCCCGACCAAGCGGGACTTCTTCGCGGGTGTGGTGGAGCGCGAGAGCGACCGCATGCTGCGGATGACGGCCCCCCGCCCCGGCGTCCCGGTCCGCGACCAGCTCACCGCGGGCCTGGACACCTATCTGGAGTACGTGCGCGAGCACGCGCACGGCTATCGCGCCTTCCATCGCGCGGACGCGGCAGGCGACCAGGCCGTACGGCGGGTCTACCAGCGGGCGCTGGCCGCGCAGGAGCGGCAGATCCTCGCCGCGCTGGCGGCGGACCCGGAGTTCGGACCGGCCGTCGCCGCCCGGCCGGAGCTGCGGCTCGCGGTGCGCGGCTGGCTGGCGTTCACCACCTCCGTCTGTCTGGAGTGGCTGCGGCGGCCGGAGCTGACGCGGGAACAGCTGCGGGAGCTGTGCGCGCGGGCCCTGCTGGGGGTCATCGCCGACTGAGGCCGCCCCGGCGTCGGGAGGGGTTCTTTATGCGCCGCCGACATCGGGTGATGCCGGGTCGGCCGTCATGTGACCCCTGTGTAAACCCCCGGTGCGCCTGGTTGGCGCGGGCCCCGAAGTCCGCTAGGTTAGGCAAGCCTAACCTTAGGAGGATCGCATGGGTGACAGCCAGCCCTGGACGGCCGTACCCGGCGCGGCGGAACGCGCCCGGTCGGTGCTCGCCGCCACCTGGTCGTGCACGGTGACCGCGGACGGCGGCCGGGAGGAGTTCGTCGGCGCGCACGAGACCGCCGAGGACGGCCGGGTGCTTCTGCACGTGCCCGAGGACAGCGCGCTGCTCGCCGCGGCGATCTGCGCCCCGCGCGGCGAGCCGTCCGCCGTCCTGGAGTTCGCCGATGTGGCCCCCGTGCCGGTGCGCCACCGGATCCGGGCCCGGCTCTGGCTCGCCGGCTGGTTCTCCTGCGTCGACGGCCATCTCGTCTTCCGGGCCACCCGGATCGTGCTGCACCAGCCGTCCGGCGCCGAGGTCATCGACCTCGACGAGTTCGCCGCCGCGCGCCCCGATCCCCTCGCCACCGCCGAGGCCTCGCTGCTCACCCACCTCGCCGACGCCCACCCCGACGCCGTCGAACGCCTCACCCGGCTCGTGGAGCCCGAGAGCCTGCTGGGCGCCGTGCGCGTCCAGCCGCTCGCCGTCGACCGCCATGGGCTGACCCTGCGCATCGAACGCAGCCGCGCCCACGGCGATGTACGCCTGCCGTTCCACACCCCCGCCGACACCGTCGCCCAGCTCACCGAGCGGATGCACGTACTGCTCGCCCAGGCCGGTTCCGCCGCCTGCTCCCGCCCCGCACTCCAGCGCCAGCGCACCGACGGCGACGGGTGACCCGCCCGGCGCCCCGGCAGCCGCAGCCGGGCACCGGGGCGTACGCGCACACCGCGAGGACGTCGGCCGGTCAAGCGGCCCCGACCGTCACCACTGGCCGTCCTGCACCGGCTTCCCCGGCGCGTCCCCGAGCGGCTTGATCTGGTGGGGGGCCGGTTCCTGCCAGGGCTCGTGGTCGTCGCCCAGCCAGTCGCCGACCGGCCTGACCTCGCCGAGGGTGTCCGCCGGGGACAGGTCCTCGGCCCCCTCGTCGTAGTAGTCGAACCAGGGGAGTCCCGCGCGGGTGTAGGCCGCGCGGTCCACCGGTGACGGCGGCGGGGCCTCGCCGGTGATCCGGCGCCACTCCGGCGGCGTCACCAGATGCACGAAGACCCGCCCGGCGGGCTCCGCCGCCCAGTCGGACGCGGGACGGTCGTCGCGGTACACCTCCTGGCGCATCGACCCGCCGACGCCCAGCCCCATCGCCGTACCGCGCGTCCGGGCGCCCCCGCCCGCCGGTGCCGGTGCCAACGGGGCCGCGCCCGCGGCCATCATCGGCCCCCTGAACGCCTGGGTGCGCCGCTCGGCGGCCAGCTGCCGCTGCTTCTCGCGCCAGGCGGCGAGCGCCCGGTCGTTCAGCGCGAACGACTGGAGCTGGATACCGCCCCACACCTCCTCGCCCGTCACCTGGCCCTCCACGGTCGCCCCGAGGCCCAGCGGCACCGCGACGAACTGCCGGACCGTGCCCTCACCGGAGTTGATGCCGTCCAGCCACGGCTGACGCGGCAGCACCAGATAGTTCTGCGGATCGCGCTCCAGCCGGTCGCTCCACGGCCTGCCCGACACCGCGCACACCTTGCCCACCCCGACCTGGAGCGCGGCCGGCTCCGTCGTGGAGCCGAAGCTCAGCCACATCGCCTCGCGCAGATACACCGGCAGCATCACCCCGCCGCGCGCCAGCCAGTCGGACGGCGCCGTGTCCGGGAAGTCCGCGACCCGGCGCACCGGGAAGTCACCGAGGCCGGGCGGCAGCGCGTGCGTCCCCGTCTCCGGCAGCCGCAGCGTCCGGATGAACCGCACCGCCGCACCGCCCGGCAGCCGCAGCGTGTTCCCCTCCATCCGTACCGTGCCGCCCGTGCCGCCCGTGCCGTCCGTGCCGTCCGTCGCGCTCGCGCTCGTCATACGTGCCGTCCCCCAGAGTCCGCCCGTGTGTGCGGTCCGCCCCGGAAGCCAGCCGCCGGACATCCGGCGGCAGCCCCTGCGCGGACCGCGCTTCCTCAGTGAGAACGTCCGACGCCCGCCGCCCGGTTCCGCATCGCCCGGCGCGAGGCGCGGGCCCGGTCGCGCAGCCGGGTGATCCGCGGCCGGCGTTCACGCTGCTCGCGCGAGTGCCGGTCCAGTTCCTCGAACAGCCGCCGGGTGCGGTGCTCGGTGTCCAGCTCGTCGATGATCCGGGTGGCCTCGGCGAGGATCGCCCCGTACAGCCGCCACTGCCGGGAGTCGTGCCGCACCTCCGCCAGCAGCAGCCGGTCGAGCGCGTCGCGGGTCGTGGCGGCCTGGCGCAGCCCGGCGGCGAGCCGGTCCTCCGCCGACTCGGCGCTCACACTCACACTCGTGGTGACCAGCACCGCGAAGCTCACCACCGCGTCCGCCACCTCCGACAGCAGCCGCTCCACCACCTCCCCCGTGCCCGCCGGGAACAGCGGCTGCGGATCCCGCTCCTTGGCGAGGTCGGTGAGCGTACGCGCGATGACCCGCAGCACGACCGTGCAGATCTCCAGCGTGTCCAGTCCGGTGCGCAGCACGATCCGGTGCAGCAGCCCCTCCTTCACCCGGGGATTGAGCCGCAGACTGTCCTCGGCCTGCCGCAGATCGGCGTCCACCCCGCCGATGTCGTGGTCCAGCCGCCGGGCCTCGTGCAGCCGCTCGGCCGCCTCCTGGGGCGGGGTCCGCCCGGCGGCCTCCTCACCGACCCGCAGCATCAGCTGCCGCACCCGCCGGGCCAGCTCCTCGATCGACGCGCCCGCCTCGTCCACCCACACCGGCGGCGCGATCAGCAGATTGCAGGCCAGCCCGACGACCGCGCCGATCAGCGTCTCCACCACCCGCGACCAGGCGGTGTCGCCCACCGCGGTCACCCCGAGCACCAGCATCGCGCTGATCGCCACCTCGGGCACGAACTCGTCGACCCGCACCAGATGCCCCACCGTCAGCGCGGCGATGATCACCAGCGCCAGACTCCACCAGGTCAGCCCCACCAGCAGACTGAACGCGATGGCGACCAGCACCCCGGCCACCACCGAGTTGACCCGGCGGATCCCGGTGGTGAGCGTCGAGTACAGGGTGACCTGCACCACCAGCAGCGCGGTCAGCGGCGCGGTCAGCGGCGCCGCCTCGGGACTCAGCCGCAGGGCGATGACATAGGCGATCGTCGCCGCGAAGGTGGACCGCAGCATCTGCACGATCACCGGATCACGGCTGCGCCGCCACACCTCCCGGACGGCCCGCGTCCACCACTCCCGTACGTTGCGCATCACAGGGGTGTTCCCGCGCGACGGCCCTTGAGTCACCTCGGACCCGGGCGGCTCACTCGTACAGCTTGTCCAGGAACGCCGA
This sequence comes from Streptomyces sp. NPDC004610, assembly GCF_040609715.1. Classification (NCBI taxonomy): domain Bacteria; kingdom Bacillati; phylum Actinomycetota; class Actinomycetes; order Kitasatosporales; family Streptomycetaceae; genus Streptomyces; species Streptomyces sp. NPDC004610. The sequence goes on from NZ_JBEXLA010000011.1 coordinate 52,459, forward strand.
CAGATTGCCCGTCGTCCGGGCGATCTGCTGCTCCAGGGTGAGGCTCTCCTCGAACCGGGCCCCGCTGTCCGGCACCTTCCGGCCCCGCAGATACAGGGAACAGGCCAGGTCGGTGCACATGTACAGGCCGACCGAGTTCCCCTCGCGCCCGGCGGCCCCGGCCTTGCGGGCGGTCATCAGGGACACCCCGCCGCCGCGATGGGTGGTCAGGCACAGCGAGCACATGCTGCGGTGCAGAAATCCGTGCCGCGCGGCCGGAAAGCGCAGCGCCACGCCGACGAGCCCGTCGGCCCGCTCGGTCACCAGATAGCTGCGGTCCGGGGCGCCCGGGTCCCGCCAGCCGAGGAAGTCCAGCTGGTCCCAGTCGCGCTCCCCGAGGTCCCGGGGCACGGCCAGGCGCTTGGCCTCGCCCTTGGAGCAGTTGACGAACGAGGTGCGGATGTCCTGCTCGGTGAGGGTGCGCATCGGATCTCCGGGAGGGGGTGCCAGGCCGGTCCCCGAGGATCCCGGGAACCGGCTCAGGCTAGGCAGCCGGGGGAGGGGCGAGCCACCGGTTTTCCGCCGGGCCCGGCGCTCGGCCCCTCCGCGCTCGGGAACGGTGGCCGGGATCGGCGCCCGGGGCCAACCCTCGTGCCGGGGAGCGGTGGCCGGGATCGGCGCCTGGAGCCAACCCTCGTGCCCGGGTGCGGTGGCCAGGATCGGCGCCTGGAGCCAACCCCCATGCCCAGGAGCGGTGGCCAGGACCGGCGCCCCGCGCACGCCCCGTGCCCGGGAGCGGGCGCCCGCCCAGGTCGGCGCATGAGCCCCCACGCCCGGGAGGCTCGGCGAACGGAGCAACCCCCGTGCCTGGAAGCGGGCGCCCGCCCATTACGCCCGGCGCCGGGAACACCCGTCCCCGCAGCCGGGAGCGGGCGCCCGCCCAGGTCGCCCGGCGTCGGAACACACACCCCGCGCCCGGATACGAGCACCCCGCCCAGGACGCCCGGCGCCCCGAACACACCCCCGCCCCGCCCTCACCCTCCCCCCACCCTCACTCGTGCAGCAGCCGCTCCGGAGTGATCGGCAGGTCGCGGACCCGCCGCCCGGTCGCGTGGTACACCGCGTTGGCGACGGACGCCGCGACCCCGATGGAGCAGATCTCGCCGAGCCCCTTGGTGCCGATGGGATGGGTGTCGTCCTCCAGCTCCACGAACCGGACCTGGATGTCCCCGACATCGGCGTGCACCGGGAAGTGGTAGTCGGTCAGCGCGGGGCTCAGCTGCACCCCGGTCACCGGGTCCGGGGTGATCTGCTCCATCAGCGCCCCGCCGATGGCGAAGATGATGCCGCCGCGGGCCTGGTTGGAGGCGGTCTTGGCGTTCAGTACCCGCCCGATGTCGAACACCGACAGATGGCGCACCACCCGCACCCGGCGCAGCCCGCTGTCGATCCGCACCTCCGTGAAGTGCGCCGCGAAACTGGCGCTGGCCCGGCCGCTCTCGACGGGGTCGTACTGCCCGGTCTCGGTGAGCGAGCCGATGCCGTGGCGGCGCAGCAGCGCGCTGTAGGTCTCCCCGGTGCGCGGCCGGGCGGTGAGGAACATCCGCCCGTTCTCCACGTCCACGGCGTCCTCGGCCGCCCCGTGCAGCGGCGAGCGGGGGTCGGCGACGGCCAGCCGGACCGCCGCCGCGCGCACCGCCTGCCCGGCCAGCATGACCGCGCTGCCGGTGTTGCCGGTGGCCGCCGACCCGTAGGTGGGCGCCGCCATGGGCTGGGTGGTGCTGCCCGCATGGATGGTGATCCGGCCCGGGGCGACCCCGAGATGGGACGCGGCGAGCTGCACCATCACGGTCAGCGTGCCGCCGCCGATCTCCTGGGCGGAGGTGGAGAGGTCGACGCGGCCGTGGGCGTGCAGCTCGATCCGGGCGCGGGCCGGGTCGTAGCCGTCGTGCCGGCAGCCCCCGGCCATGCCGTAGCCGATCAGCTCGTCCCCGTCGCGCATCGAGCCGGGGCGCGGATCGCGGCGCTCCCAGCCGAACTCGCGGACCCCGAGGTCGTAGCAGCGCGGCAGCCCGTTGCTGGTCCAGGGCTCGTCGGTGCTGAGGTCGGCCGTCGCGTAGTGGCGGCGGCGCAGCTCCACCGGGTCGCTGCCGGTCGCGTAGGCCAGTTCGTCCAGCGCGGACTCCAGGGCGAACTGCCCGGCGAGGTCGCCCGGGGTGCGCATGGAGGTGGGGGAGCCCTTGTGGACCTTGGTGATCCGGGCGCCGATCAGCACCGAGTCCACCGCGTAGACGTCCGGGGTGGTCATCGGGGCGCGCTCGGTGTAGTCGGTGTGCACGGAGGTGCCGTTGACGGTCTCGTGGATGATCGCGCGCATCCGGCCGTCCCGGTCGGCGCCGATCCGCACCCGCTGCCGGGTCGCGGCCATGTGCCCGGTGGTGGTGAAGTGCTGCTTGCGGGTCAGTACGAGACGCACCGGACGGTCCACCGCCCGCGCGGCCATCACCGCCAGCAGCGTGTACCCCCACACCTGGATCTTGCAGCCGAAGGCGCCGCCGATCAGCGAGGTGTCGAAGGTGATGTTCTCCTCCGGGACGGCGAAGGCCGCGGCGACCGTCTCCCGGGCCCGGTACACATACTGGTTGCTGGCGTACACCGTGAGCCGGTCGCCGTCCCAGTGGGCGAGCGCGGCACTGGGCTCGATCGGCGCGTGCGCGTAGTCGGGCGTGGTGAAGGCGCTGTCGATCCGTACGGCGGACGACGCGAAGTCGGCGTTCGCGTCGCCGCGCGAGTACCGCATCATCGGGTGCGGCGACGGATACAGGGCACCGAGCCCGGCCTCCAGGGTGGGCACCACGGGCAGCGGCTCGTAGTCGATGTCCACCAGGGTGACCGCGTGCTCGGCCTGCTGGAGGGTCTCGGCCACCACCACCGCCACATACTGCCCGCCGTAGTGCACCCGGTCGTCGGCCAGCGGGAAGCGGCCCTCCCCGGACTCCGGGGTGCCGGGCCACTCGGGCCGGTTCTCATGGGTGAGGACGGCGAGCACCCCGGGCGCCCGCTCGGCGGCGGAGATGTCGATGCTCCGGATCCGGGCGGAGGCCAGCGGGCTGGTCACCAGGCTCGCGTTCACCGCGCCGGTCACCTGGACGTCCCCGGTGTAGACGGCCCCGCCGGTGACCTTCGCGGTGGCCTCGACCCGGTCCAGCGGGGCGCCGATCGGCTCGGTCCACCCGGAGCGCTCGGGCGCGGTCGTCATGCTGCCACCTCCGTCAGGGCCCGGCGGACCACACCGCGGACCAGTTCCACCTTGTAGGCGTTGTCCCGCTGCGGCCGGGCGCCCTCGGTCGCCGCGTCGGCGGCGTCCTCGATGGCCTCGGCGTCGAACGTCCGCCCCACCAGGGCCCGTTCGGCCCCCTCCGCCCGCCAGGGCCGGGGCGCCACCCCGCCCAGCGCGATCCGCGCCGACCGCACCCGGCGCCCGTCCAGATCCACCACGACCGCCCCCGAGACCAGCGCGAACGCGTACGACGTACGCTCCCGGAACTTCACATAGTGCGAGCGCCGACCGCGCGGCTGCGCCCCGATCCGCACCCCCACGATCAGCTCCGCCCGCCGCAGCTCCGTCTGCCGCTCCGGGGTGTCGCCCGGCAGCCGGTGGAAGGAGCCGAGCGGGATCTCCCGCCGCCCGTCCGGCCCCTGCACCAGCACCACCGCGTCCAGCGCCAGGAGCGCCACGGCCATGTCGGAGGGGTGCACGGCGATACAGGACGAGGAGGTGCCGAAGAGGGCCTGCCCCGGGTTGGCGCCCTCGATGGAGGCGCAGCCGCTGCCCGGGTCGCGGCGGTTGCAGGCGAACTCGGTCTGCCGGTAGTAGGGGCAGCGCACGCCCTGGAGCAGATTGCCCGCGGTGGTGGCCATGTTCCGGATCTGCGCGGAGGCGCCCGACCGGATCGCCTCGGACAGCACGGGCGTACGCTCCCGCAACGTCCGGGCGGTGTCGCTGTTGGTGGCGAGCGCGCCGAGGGTGATCGTGCCGTCCGGTGCCCGGGTGATCCCGGCGAGATCGAGCCCGGCCACGTCGACCAGCCGGCCCGGCGTCTCGATGCCCTCCTTCATCAGGGCGACCAGATCCGTGCCGCCCGCGATGACCTTGGCCTCCGGGTCCGAGTCCAGCAGCCGCACCGCCTGCGCGACGGTGTCCGGCCGTTCCAGGTGAAAGGTCCGCACGGTCAGCGCCTCCCGCGGGCGTCGCGGATGGCCTGATGCATGTTCTGGTAGGCGGCACAGCGGCAGAGATTGCCGCTCATCAGCTCCGGGATGTCCTCGTCGGCGACATCCGGTTCCTCCGCGAGCAGCCCGACCGCGGACACCACCTGACCCGAGGTGCAGAAGCCGCACTGGAAGCCGTCCCGCTCGACGAACGCGGCCTGCACCGGGTGGAGTCGGCCCCCCTTGGCCAGTCCCTCGACGGTGGTGATCCGGCGCCCCTCGTAGCGCGCGGCCAGGGTGATGCAGGACAACTGCCGCTCACCGTCGACCAGTACGGTGCACGCTCCGCACGCGCCCTGGTTGCAGCCCTTCTTGCTGCCGGTCAGCCCGAGCCCGTCCCGCACCGCCTCCAGCAGGCTGGCCCGCACATCCAGGTCGACGGCGTGGGTGCGGCCGTTGACGTTCAGCGTCACCCGGGTGGTCTCGACGGGCGCGGCGGGCGCCGCCTCCACGGGCGCGGCGCCACCCCCCACGACGGTGGCCCCGACGAGGGTGCCTCCGGTCCCCAGACTGCGAGCGAGAAACGTACGACGACTGCTGCCGTCGGGTAGAAGAGCGTCCTGGGGCATGGGCGATGTCCTTTCGAGGGGGTGGGGGGTGGGGTGGGGGGGGGTGAGGTCGGGGGGAGGAGACGGCGGGATGTGGGAGGCGGGATACGAGAGGATTTCAGGTCGCAAATGCTAGGAACACCGACCGAAAGCCGAGCTAAAGCAAGGTCGAACACGGGGTCGCTCCGCGGGGGTGGTGGGGGAGGAGGGCGTGGGGAGGTGAGCCGCGGGGCGGCGGGCGCGGGTACGGGGCGCAATCCGCGAGGGGACGCGGGGCCAGGTCACCGGGGCCAGGTGACCGGGGCCGGATGACCGGGGCCGGATGGCCGGGTCCCGGGTCACCGCGTCCGGCGGCACGGCGTCCGGCAACCCGGCATCGGGCAACAGGCGTCCGGTGGCACCGCGTCCGGCCACACGGCATTCGGCGATACGGCATCCAGCGGCACCGCGTCCGGCCACACGGCATTCGGCGATACGGCATCCAGCGCCACGGCGTCCGGCCACACGGCATCCAGCGCCACTACGTCCGGCGCCACCGCGTCCGGCAGCATGGCACCCGGCGGCACCGCGTCCGGCCACACCGCCTCCAGCAACACGGCACCCAGCCACACGGCCTCCGACCGCACCCGGAAATCCAACCCCCGCAGCCAACACGCCACCCACCTCACGCATCCGAACAATTCCGGCCACACCGCGCGGCAGCGCCCCGTGGGGAATGTCCCGGTGGGTCGCGAAACGCCCCGCGTTCACTACCCTGTGAACCGTGCGCCGGGACCGCATAGCCGCCGCACAGGGGGCCGCCGCCCGCGAGACGGTCGCCCCGGTCGTCGCCCCGTACCCCGCCCGGCGGAGCCCCCCGCTTCGCTCAGCACATGAATTAAGGGTTCGAGAAAGGTCGCGGTCAGGACAGCCCGAGAGGTATGTTGCAGGTCGGACACAGGGCGGAAGGAGCCACATGACGGGGCGGAACGGGCGCACGGTACGGGATCTGAGGCGGGCCAACCGCACAGCCGTGCTGCAACGGCTCTACTTCGACGGCCCCCTCAGCCGCTTCGAGCTCGGCCCGGCCACGGGCCTCAGCTCCGGCTCGATCAGCAATGTGGTCGCCGACCTGGTCGGGGACGGCCTGGTCGAGGAGGCCGGCAGCGTCGACTCCGACGGCGGCCGGCCCCGTACCCTGCTCCGCGTCGCCCCCGGCAGCGGTCATATGATCGGCGTCGATGTCGGCGAGACCCGCGTCCGGGTCGAGCTGTTCGACCTCACCCTCACCGAACTCGCCCGCACCGAACGCCCCCTCGCCCCCCAGCGCTACGACGTCGAGGTGATCGTCGGTCATATCCGCGACGGCATCGCCGAGGTGCTGGAGTCCGCCGCCATCGCCCCCGAGCAGCTGCTCGGCGTGGGCATCGGCGTACCCGGCATCGTCGAGCGCACCGCCGGACGCGGCGCGGTGGTGCACGGCCAGACCATCGGCTGGGACGCGGTCCCGCTGGAGGAACTGCTCCGCGAGGGCTCCCCGCTGCCGGGCACGGTCCGCTACTTCATCGACAACGGCGCCAAGACCCTCGGCCAGGCCGAGATGTGGTTCGGCGGCGGGCGCGGCGCGCACAACGCCGTCGTCGTGCTGTTCGGCTCCGGCGTCGGGGCCTGCCTGGTCACCGCCGAGGTGGACAACGGGCGGGCCGTCGAGTGGGGGCATCTGACGGTCCGGGTGCGCGGGCGCCGCTGCCGCTGCGGAGCGCTCGGCTGTCTGGAGGCGTACGCGGGCGCCGAGTCGCTGCTGGAACGCTGGCGCGAGGCGGGCGGGCAGCCCCCTCGGGGCACCGACGAGGAGACCGCCCTCACCGCGATGCTCGCCGCCGCCTACCCCGCCGACGGCACCGACCCCGACCCGGTCGCCCTCGGGGTGCTGGAGGAGACCGCCGAGTACCTGGGCGCCGGGCTGTCCGATCTGATCAACCTCTTCCAGCCCGAGCGGATCCTGATCGGCGGCTGGGCCGGACTCCAGCTCGGCACCCGCTTTCTGCCCGCCGTCCGCCGCCACGCCATGTCGTACGCGCTGACCTATCCGGCGCAGAAGGTGACCGTGGAACTGGGGCGGCTCGGGCCGGACGCGGTCACCGTGGGGGCGGCGATCCTGCCGCTGGCCGACTTCTTCGCGCGCGGCGGACGCCGGCTGGAGCCCGCCCCGGAGGGGCCGACCCCCGCGTGGCAGGCGGTCCTTGAGGAGCGCGCCCCGCACTGAGGAGGCGGCGGGAGGAGGGCCGAGGGGGCCGGGGGGAGGGCCGAGGAGGGTCAAGGGGGCTGAGGGGGAGCCGAGGGAGGCCGGGGAGCGCCGGGGGAAGCCGTACCCGGCCCGGCCGGAAGTGCTCGTCTGTAACGTAGTTTTGACAGGCACTTGACAAATGGCCGGGTGGCCAACAGCATGCAAAGGGTTAGCAGAAATCTGCAATTCCCTTGGCTGTGTCACGCAATTAATACACACCGCAAGGGATATGCGCCCGAGCACGCCCAGAAGCCACCCGGCAAGCGCGGCCGGCGCGCGCCTTGCCTGACATCCCCCACCGTCAGGAAGGACGATCCTTCATGCATTGGCGCCCTCGCGCGGGGCTGAGAACGCTCACCGCGCTCGCGCTCGTCCTGGCCGGAGCCGTCACCGCGGCCCCCGCCGCCAGTACGGCCCCGCACGCCAGCACGACGTCCCACGCCAGTACGGAGTCCCACTCCAGTACGGAGTCCGCGGCGGCGGCCGACCTCCCGCCCGCCGACTACCAGCAGATCCAGCTCGCCACCGGAGCCGCCGAGACGGGCGAGCCGATGTCGCTGGCCGTGCTGCCCGACCGCTCCGTCCTGCACACCGCCCGCGACGGCACGATCCGCCTCACCGACGCGGCCGGCAACACCAAGCAGGCCGGGAAGCTCGACGTCTACACCCATGACGAGGAAGGGCTCCAGGGGATCGCCGCCGACCCGGCCTTCACCACCAACCGGTTCGTATACGTCTACTACTCCCCGAAGCTCACCACCCCGGCCGGTGACGCCCCCACCACCGGCACCGCCGCCGACTTCGAGCCCTGGAAGGGCCACCTCAACCTGTCCCGGTTCACCCTGAGGGCCGATGGCACCCTGGACATGGCCAGCGAGCGGATCGTCCTCGAAGTCCCCAACGACCGTGGCCAGTGCTGCCATGTCGGCGGCGACATCGACTTCGACACCGCCGGGAACCTCTATCTGACCACCGGCGACGACACCAACCCCTTCGACTCCGCCGGATACGCGCCGATCGACGAACGCACCAACCGCAACCCGCAGTTCGACGCCCAGCGTTCCTCCGGCAACACCAACGACCTGCGCGGCAAGCTGCTGCGGATCAAGCCCACCGCGGCCGGCGGCTACACCGTCCCGGCGGGCAACCTCTTCGCCGCGGGCACCGCGAACACCCGCCCCGAGATCTACGCCATGGGCTTCCGCAACCCGTTCCGGATGTCCGTCGACCGCGCCACCGGCACCGTCTACCTCGGCGACTACGGCCCCGACGCGGGCGGCACCGACGCCAACCGGGGACCCGGCGGCCAGGTCGAGTTCAACCGCATCACCTCGCCCGGCAACTACGGCTGGCCCTACTGCACCGGCACCAACACCACCGCCGAGACCTACAACGAGTACACCTTCCCGAGCGGCCCCTCGGCCGCCAAGTACACCTGCTCCGGCGGCCCGGCCAACAACTCCTTCCGCAACACCGGCCAGTCCACCCTGCCACCCGCCAGGGCGAGCTGGATCAAGTACGGCCTGGACGGCTCCCCGCCCGAGTTCGGCGGCGGCTCCGAGTCCCCGATGGGCGGCGAGGTCTACCGCTACGACCCGAACTCCACCTCCACGGTCAAGTTCCCCCAGTCCCTCGACGGCCGCTTCTTCGCCGCCGAGTACGGCCGCCAGTGGATCAAGGCCATCGAGGTCAAGGCCGACGGCACCTACGGCGTCATCGAGGACATGCCCTGGAACGGCACCCAGGTCATGGACACCGACTTCGGCCCCGACGGCGCCCTCTACGTCCTGGACTACGGCACCGGCGGCAACAACTCCGCCCTGTACCGCATCGAGTACATCGGCGGCGCCAACCGCAACCCGGTCGCCCAGGCGTCCGCCAACCGCACCTCCGGCGCCCTGCCGCTCGCCGTCCAGTTCTCCAGCGCGGGCAGCTCCGACCCCGAGGGCGGCGCGCTGACCTACTCCTGGAACTTCGGCGACGGCACCACCTCCACCGCGGCCAACCCCAGCCACACCTACACCACCGCGGGCACCTACCGCCCCACCCTCACCGTCCGCGACCCCCAGGGACTCACCGGCACCGCCAGTCTCGTCGTCACCGCGGGCAACACCGCGCCGACGGTCACCCTGCAACAACCCCTGGACGGCCAGCTGTTCTCCTTCGGCGACACCGTGCCCTTCACGGTGCAGGTCTCCGACCCCGAGGACGGCACGATCGACTGCTCCAAGGTCAAGGTCACCTATCTCCTCGGCCATGACGCCCACACCCACGCCATCACCTCCTCCACCGGCTGCCAGGGCACCATCACCGTCCCCGCCGACGGCGAGCACGACAGCGCCGCCAATCTGTACGGGGTCTTCGACGCCGAGTACACCGACGCCGCCGGGCTCACCACCCACTCCCTGCGCACCCTCCAGCCACGCCACCGGCAGGGCGAGCACTTCACCGCCCAGTCCGGCATCCAGACCGCCGACCACGGCCCCGCCGAGGGCGGCAGGACCGTCGGCTTCACCGACGACGGCGACTGGATCTCCTTCAAGCCGTACGCCCTCGCGGGTGCCACCCGGTTCACCGCCCGGGTCTCCTCCGGCGGCGTGGGCGGCCGGATCGAGGTCCGCGCCGGTTCCGCGACCGGCACCCTGCTCGGCACCGCGACCGTGCCGGTGACCGGCGGCTGGGAGACCTTCACCGACGTCACCGCCACCCTCGCCGGGGCACCGGCCGGGACCACCGACCTCTACCTCGTGTTCCGCGGGGTGACCGGACAGGGCAACCTCTTCGACCTCGACGCCTTCACCCTGGCCAGCGGCGGCACCACGACCACCCCGTGGGAGGCCGAGTCGTTCTCCTCCCAGTCCGGCGTCCAGGCCGCCGCGCACACCCCGGCCAGCGGCGGCTACACCCTCGGCTACATCGACAACGGCGACTGGGCGGGCTACGCCTCCGTCTCCACCTCCGGCGCCCGCTCCTTCACCGCGAAGGTCTCCTCCGCGGGCGCGGGCGGCACCATCACCGTCCGCTCCGGCTCCCAGACCGGACCCGTCCTCGGTTCGATGACCGTCCCGGTGACCGGCGGCTGGGAGACCTTCACCTCCGTCACCACCGCGCTCACCGGCACCGGCACCGGCCCGCTGTTCCTCACCTTCACCGGCGGCGCCGGAGCCCTCTTCGACATCGACACCTTCTCGCTGGGCACCACCGTCCTCACCTCCACGGCACGGAAGGGGTGACGACATGACCCGACCGACCCGACTGACCCGCGCCCTGCGCCGCCTCACCTCGGCCGCGGCCCTGGCCCTCATGGGTTCCCTGATCGTCCCGGCGGGCACCGCCCACGCCGCCGCCTTCGACGTCCTGGTGTTCTCCAAGACCGCCGGATTCCGCCACGACGCCATCCCCACCGGCCTCGACACCCTGCGCACCCTCGGCACCCAGAACGACTTCACCGTCACCACCACCGAGGACGCGAACGCCTTCACCACCGCCAACCTGGGCCAGTACGAGGCGGTGGTGTTCCTCAACACCACCGGCGATGTCCTCAACGCCACCCAGCAGACCGCGTTCCAGACCTATGTCGACTCCGGCGGCGGCTACCTCGGGGTGCACGCCGCCGCCGACACCGAGTACGACTGGCCCTACTACGGACAGCTGGTCGGCGCCTGGTTCCAGAGCCACCCGGCGATCCAGTCGGCCACCGTCCGCACCGAGGACCGCACCCACCCGGCCACCCAGCACCTGGGCGCCACCTGGACCCGCACCGACGAGTGGTACAACTACCGCGCCAACCCCCGCCCCAGCGTCCATGTCCTCCAGACGCTCGACGAGTCCACCTACAGCGGCGGCTCCATGGGCTCCGACCACCCCATCACCTGGTGCCACGGCCAGGGCCAGGGCCGCTCCTTCTACACCGGACTCGGCCACACCATCGAGTCCTACGCCGACCCCAACTTCCGCTCCCTGCTGCTCGGCGGGGTCCGCTACGCGGCCGGTCAGGTCACCGCCAACTGCGCGCCCCCGGCCGGTACCGGACAGATCGAGGCCGAGTCCTTCACCTCCCAGTCCGGTGTCCAGGCCGCCGCGCACGGCCCGGCCAGCGGCGGCCAGACCCTCGGCTACATCGACAACGGCGACTGGGCGGGCTACGCCTCCGTCTCCACCGCGGGCGCCCGCACCTTCACCGCGAAGGTGTCCTCGGCGGGCGCGGGCGGCCGGATCGAGGTCCGCTCCGGCTCCGCCACCGGCACCCTGCTGGGCTCGGTCGCGGTCCCGGTGACCGGCGGCTGGGAGACCTTCACCACCGTCTCCACCACCCTCACCGGCACCGCCACCGGCCCGCTCTTCCTGCGCTTCACCGGCGGCTCCGGCGCCCTCTTCGACATCGACACCTTCAGCCTCGCCGCCCAGACCACCCAGGCCCTCTCCAACGACGTCCACCTCTTCTACTACCCCTGGTACGGCAGCCCCGCCGTCAACGGCGGCTGGCGCCACTGGCAGCAGGGCACCCGCACCCCGCCCAGCGACGTGGGCGCCGACCTCTACCCCACCCTCGGCGCCTATGACTCCGGCGACTTCGCCGGAGCCGTCGCCCAGCACATGGAGTGGGTCGCCCGCTCCGGCGCCGGAGTGCTGGTCTACAGCTGGTGGGGCCAGGGCAGCTACGAGGACCGGCTCGCCCGCGGAGTCCTGGACGCGGCCCAGAAGAAGGGCATCAAGGTCGCCTGGCACCTGGAACCGTACGGCGGCCGATCCGCCGCCTCCACCGTCGCCGACATCCAGTACATCAACAGCACCTACGGCGGCCACCCGGCCTTCTACCGCTCCGCCGCCCACGGCAACAAGGGCGCCTACTACGTCTTCCAGAGCCTGGACATCCCCGACTGGACGGCGCTGGACCAGGTCACCGGCTCCAGCATCGTCCTCGCCCAGACCACCGACACCACCAAGATCGCGCACTTCTCCGGCATGTACACCTACGACGGCATCGCCGGTGCCACCGCCCCCGGCTGGAAGCAGGCCGGTGACTATGCCCGCGCCAACGGCCTGATCTGGTCCCCGTCCGTCGCCCCTGGCTACATCGACGACCGGGCCGTCCCCGGCAACTCCACTCCCACGGTGGCCCGCGCCAATGGCGCCGCCTACGACCGGCAGTGGAACAACGCCCTGGACCCGGCCATCGGTGGCAACCCCACCTGGGTGTCGGTGACCTCGTTCAACGAATGGCACGAGGGCAGTTCCATCGAGCCCGCCGACTCCACCCCGCCCACCGGCTTCGGCTACCAGACCTACAACGGTGCCTACGGACAGACCGGCACCGCCGCCGAGACCGCCTACCTCGACCGCACGGCGTACTGGGTGGGCCGCTTCAACCCGTAGTCAAGGCCCCTCTCCGAGGGTGCCCGGACCTCACCGTCCGGGCACCCGTTCCCCCTGCTCCCGGCCGAGTCCTCATCAGGAGGATGCGTGTCTCTCCTCTCCGCCCCCACCGCCACCCGGCGCAGCAGCTGGGCCGCCGCCCTGCTCACCGCCGCGTCCCTGCTCACCGCGGCCCCCGCCCAGGCCGCCCCCGACGCCGCCACCGGCATCGCCGCCCTGCCCACCGACTGGTCCACCGTCGTCAACCAGGGCAGCGGCAAATGCCTGGACGCCCGCGCCGCGGGCACCGCCAACGGCACCGCCGTCCAGCAGTACACCTGCAACAACTCCACCGCCCAGCAGTGGTCGTTCACCACCACCACCGACGGCTACATCCGGATCAACAACCGGGGCAACGCCACCCAGGTCGTCGACGTCTCCAACGTCTCCACCGCCGACAACGCCGCCGTCCACCTCTGGGCCTACGGCGGCGGCACCAACCAGCAGTGGCTGCCGGTGGACGAGGGCGGCGGCGCCTATCACTTCGTCAACCGCAACAGCGGCAAGTGCCTGGACGTCCCCGCCGCCTCCACCGCCGACAGCGTCCAGCTCGTGCAGTACACCTGCAACGGCAGCGCCGCCCAGACCTTCCAGGTCGCCCCGGTCACCCCGCCGCCCGGCGGCATCGACCTCGGCCCCAATGTGGCCGTCTTCGACCCCTCCATGCCGGCGTCGACCATCCAGAGCCGGGTCAACTCCATCTTCCAGCAGCAGGAGACCAACCAGTTCGGCTCCCAGCGCTACGCCCTGCTCTTCAAACCCGGCACCTACAGCGCCGATGTCAATGTCGGCTTCTACACCCAGGTCGCCGGGCTGGGGCTGTCGCCGGACTCGGTGAACATCAATGGGGCCGTGCATGTGGAGGCGGACTGGTTCCCGCCGCAGAACGCCACCCAGAACTTCTGGCGGGGCGCCGAGAATCTGTCGGTGAATCCGGCGGGCGGCGCGGACCGGTGGTCGGTGTCCCAGGCGTCCGCCTACCGGCGGATGCATGTCCGGGGCGGTCTGGCGCTCAGTGACGGTGGCTGGTCCAGCGGTGGGTTCATGGCCGACAGCAAGATCGACGGCCAGGTCAACTCGGGTACGCAGCAGCAGTGGCTGACCCGCAACTCACAGCTGGGCAGCTGGACCGGCTCCAACTGGAACATGGTGTTTGTCGGCAGCCAGGGCGTCCCCGGCACCAGCTTCCCCAGCCCGCCCTACACCACCGTCGCGCAAACCCCGGTCGTCCGTGAGAAGCCGTTCCTCTACATCGACTCGGCGGGCACCTACCAGGTCTTCGTCCCCGCCCTGCGCGCCAACAGCACCGGCACCACCTGGGCCAACGGAACGGCGGCGGGGTCGTCGCTGCCGATCGACCAGTTCCACATCGTCAAGCCGGGCGCGACGGCCGCCGAGATCAACGCGGCACTCGCGGCGGGCAAGAACCTCCTGGTCACCCCCGGTGTCTACCACCTCAACCAGACCCTCCAGATCAACCGCCCCGACACCGTCGTCCTCGGTCTCGGCCTGGCCACCTTCATCCCCGACAACGGCATCACCGCCATGCGCGTCGCCGACGTCGACGGGGTGAAACTCGCCGGGATCCTCTTCGACGCCGGGACGGCCAACTCACCCACCCTCCTGGAGGTCGGCCCCGCGAACTCCGCCGCCTCCCACGCCGCCAACCCCACCTCCCTGCACGACATCTACTTCCGCGTCGGCGGCGCCGCCGTCGGCAGGGCCACCACCAGCCTCACCGTCAACAGCGACCACGTCATCGGCGACCACCTGTGGATCTGGCGCGGCGACCACGGCACCGGCATCGGCTGGAACACCAACACCGGCGACACCGGACTCATCGTCAACGGCGACAACGTCACCATGTACGGCCTCTTCGTCGAGCACTACCAGAAGTACCAGACCATCTGGAACGGCAACGGCGGCCGGACCTACTTCTACCAGAACGAAATGCCCTACGACCCACCCAACCAGGCAGCCTGGATGAACGGCACCACCCAGGGCTACGCCGCCTACAAGGTCGCCAACACCGTCACCAGCCATCAGGTCTACGGCTTCGGGAGCTACTGCTACTTCAACGTCAATCCGGGGGTGGCCGCCGAGCGGGCCATCGAAGCCCCGAACACGGCGAATGTGCGGTTCACCAGCATGGTGACCGTCTCCCTCGGCGGGGTCGGCACCATCCGCCGGGTCATCAACGACCGGGGCGGGCCGTCCAACTCCACCACCAACGTCGCCAACCTCACCAGCTACCCCTGACCACCCCCCACAGGCCGGAGGCCGGGAACCCCGCCGAGGGCTCCCGGCCTCCGGGTCCGGTCAGGCGTAGGCGTCGAAGGCGATGCCCGAGGGCTTCGAGTAGTTGAGGTGCCACTCGAAGTCGCCGTTCTTGATCTTGAGGGAGGCGGAGCCGAAGTTCGCCGCCGTCAGCTTGTCGCGGTAGCCCGCCGGGTAGCCGTCCCAGCCCACCAGACGCGGGTAGAACCAGTTGCCGGTGTGGTTCTCGGCCGGCTCGTCATTGCCGTTGGCGAACCGGAAGCAGTGGGTCGACGCCCCGTCCTTGTGGTACACGATCTTCGGATGGGTCCCGTCGAACCGGATCGCCGACCGGGCGGCCACCTGGTACGAGGAGTGCTGGGACACCGACACGTACGCGACCTGGTCGTTCTGGATCCACACCACGACATGCTCCCAGTCATGGGTGTGCCCGATCGCGGCCGGGCCCAGGGTGGCCTGGTCCTTCTCGAAGTAACTCGCGTACATCACCGCGCACCAGCCGTTGTTGCACTTGGCGCGCGAGTAGGTGTTGGCCTGGGCGAGCTGGGCGTAGTCGCGGCACTTGCCGTTGACGTCGCCGCCCAGCGGCAGTCCAGGGTTGATCGTGCCGTCGGCGCCGATCGCGGCGGTGGCGTAGCAGCCGTCGCCGTCGTAGTCGTAGGCGGGGGAGAAGGTCTGGTCCAGGCCCGGCGCGTTCTGCGGCAGCGCGGTGAGCACACTGGCCCGGGCCTGGGCGGGGAGGGCGACGACCAGGGCCATCGCGCCGAGGGCGGCGGCGACCACGGAACGGCGCCGGACACGGGTGGGGGCGGCGGTGCCGGAACCTCTGGTGGGGGACAGCGGGTTGCGCACGTCGACTCCTGACTGCGAACGAGACGCTGGATGCGCTCGGCCAATTCAGGTCCAGACCTTCGCAGGCCCGATTCGACGACGTCAATGACTCGGCGACAGACGGCACTTGACCTCCGTCGGGAGCACCCGAGCCGTTCACCTGCCGGTCGGAATGACCCCGTCCGCGGCCATCGCTGGTACCGCGCCTCCGGCGACCCCGCCGTCCGGACGGATCCGTCAGCGCCGCCCCCCGAACGCGTCCACCCCCGTCCGCTCCGCCGACAGGGTCCACAGGCGGGCCGCCTGCTCCGGGTCCGTCGCGTAGGGCATGACGCCGGAGCGCGCGCCGTCGGCGGCGGGCTCGGCGATGTCGCAGTCCTCCAGGTACACCCCGCCCAGCCCGTCCAGCCGGGGCGAGGTCGCCGCCCAGACCTGGGTGGCGGCGCCCTGCTGCGGGGTCTTGAAGGCGTCCGGGTCGACCGGCTCGCCGTGCTCGTCGATCCAGCCGCGCCCGACCATCTCCTCGGTGCTCAGATGGCGCTGGAGCGGGGTCAGGATGCCGCCCGGGTGCAGGGCGAAGGCCCGGACCCCGGCGTCCCGCCCGAGCCGGTCCAGCTCCACCGCGAACAGCACATTGGCGGTCTTGGCCTGGCCGTAGGCGAGCCACTTGTCGTAGCCGTCGCGGAAGTCGATGTCGTCCCAGCGGACGGCGGAGTTGTGGTGGCCGGCCGAGGACACCGACACCACCCGCGCCCCGCCCGGCTCGATGGCCGGCCACAGCCGGTTGACCAGGGCGAAGTGCCCGAGGTGGTTGGTGGCGAACTGGGCCTCCCAGCCGGGGCCGACCCGGGTCTCGGGGCAGGCCATGATCCCGGCGTTGTCGATCATGAGGTCGATGGTGCGCCCGGAGGCCAGGAAGCGGTCGGCGAAGCCGCGCACACTCTCCAGGTCACCGAGGTCCAGCGCGTCCACTTCGACCCCGTCCAGGTCCTTCAGCGCCTCGCGGGCGGCCTCCGGGCGGCGGGCCGGGACGACGACCCGGGCACCGGCGCGGACCAGCGAGCGGGTGGTCTCCAGACCGAGCCCCGAGTAGCCGCCGGTGACGACGGCGAGCCGTCCGGTGAGATCGATGCCCTCAAGCACCTCGTCGGCGGTGGTGCGGGCGCCGAAGCCGGATCCGATCGCGTGCTGTGCAGTGGTGGTCATGTTCGGAACGCTACGAATTGGAGCGCCCTCGAAGTCAAGCGCGGGCGGCCCGGTCGGGGCCGCGAGCGGCCCGTCGCGGGCAGGGGAAAGCCCCGACCGCGACGGGGGAACCACGGTCGGGGCAGCTCAGGGTGGGGTGCGAAGGGCGGTCGCCTCCTGGCGAGGGGCTCCACAGGGCTTCAGCCGAACGATCGTCCCTGTGGGCGAAAGGTGAGGCCCGGGGACACTGTTCCCTTCGCACCCACGGTCTGTTCAACGGAGAACCACCTCTGGTTGTTCCCGCCCCTGCGTGAACCGTGTCACCGCCCTGCGTGAGCCGTGCCACTGCCCTCCGCCAGTCGTGCCACTGCCCTCCGTCAGCCGTGCCACCGCCCTCCATGAGCCCTGTCACCGCGCCACCCCGGCCGGTACCCGACCCTCCTTGGTCCAGGCCAGCAGCTCCTCCCGGGACCAGGTGGTGACCACCCGTTCGGCGGGCACCCCGCACTCCTCGGCCCGCGCGCACCCCAGGAGCTGCCAGTCCAGCTGGCCGGGCGCGTGGGCGTCGGTGTCGATCGAGAACAGCACGCCCGCGTCCACCGCCCGGCGCAGCAGCCGCCGGGGCGGGTCGAGCCGCTCGGGCCTGCTGTTGATCTCCAGTGCCGTCCCGGTCTCGGCGCACGCCGCGAACACCTCGTCCGCGTCGAAACTGGACTCGGGCCGGGGCCGCCCGCCGTCCCGCCCGATCAGCAGCCGCCCGGTGCAGTGCCCGAGGATGTCGGAGCGCGGATCGCGGACGGCGGCCACCATCCGCCGGGTCATCGCGCGGGCGTCCATCCGCAGCTTGGAGTGGACCGACACCACGACCACGTCGAGCCGCTCCAGCAGCTCGGGCTCCTGGTCCAGCGAGCCGTCCTCGTGGATGTCGCACTCGATGCCGGTGAGCAGCCGGAAGGGCGCCCAGGTCGCGTTGAGGGCGGCGATCACATCGAGCTGTTCGCGCAGCCGCCCGGGGCTCAGCCCGCGCGCCACCGTCAGCCGGGGGGAGTGGTCGGTGAGCGCCGCCCACTCATGGCCGAGCGCGGCGGCCGTACGGCCCATCTCCTCGATCGGGCTGCCGCCGTCGGACCAGTCGGAGTGCAGATGGCAGTCGCCGCGCAGCAGCGCCCGCAGCTCGCGCCCCCGCTCGGGCTCCGGCCCGGCCGCCGCCTCGTCCTCCAGCCCCGCCAGATACTCCGGTACGTGTCCGGCGAGGGCCTCGGTCACCACCTGGCCGGTCTTGGGGCCGACGCCCTTGAGCCCCTCCAGTGTCCCGGCCTCCGCCCGCCGCCGCACCTCGTCCGGGCCGAGGGCGGTGAGCACCCGGGCGGCGGTGCGGAAGGCGCGCACCCGGTAGGACGGCGCCAGGGACCGCTCCAGCAGGAAGGCGATCCGCTCCAGGGCCTCGACGGGATCCATCGCCACCTCCTGCCCCCAGGGTTCCGCACCCCCGCCCCCGGCGCACGGCGGAGCCCCGGGCCCGGCGCAGCGCCCGTGCCGAGGGATCTTCCCGGGGCCCGCCGATCACCGCCGACGGGCCCCGGAGGGCGTGACGCGTCCGGGCCGGGGGTGCCGACCCGGACGCATCAACAGATCATTCCGGACAAATGCGCTCTACGCTCTAGGCATGACCGAAGTAGCGAGTCCGCGTATCTTCCGCCCGCGGATCATGGTGCTCGGCGTCCAGCCCGGCACCCCGCCGTTCCGCATCGTGGAGATCGACGGCGAGGTGGTCGGCGCGGCGAGGACCGTCATCGACGTCCTCGAAGTGGCCGCCGAGTGGGGTATCACCGTGCACGATCTGGACGATCCGGACGTGGTCTGCTGGGTCGGCGGTGACAAGTTCACCTGGATCCCGCGCTGACCGGCCCTCCGCTCAGCCGACGGTCCACTTCTGGGCGGCGGTGCCGTTGCACGTCCACAGTTGGAGCCGGGTCCCGTTGGCGGAACTGGCGCCGGTCACGTCCACGCACTTGTTCGCCTGGACGTTCACGATGTCCTGCGCCGCGCTGACCGACCATCTCTGGGCGCCGGACCCGTTGCAGTCCCACAGCTGGAGCCGGGTGCCGTCGGCGGTCCCGCCCCCGGTGGCGTCCAGGCACTTGCCCAGCGCCCGGATGGTGCCGTCCGAGCCGACCGTCCACTGCTGCGCCCCGGACCCGTTGCAGTCGTAGAGCTGGACGGCGGTGCCGTTGGCGGAGCCGCCGCCCGCCACGTCGGCGCACTTTCCGGCCAGGCCCCGGATCGCCGAGCCGCTGCCGCCGCTGTCGCCGGTGGTGACGGTGACATGGTCGACCACCATCTGCTGCGGGAACACCGAGGAGCCGTTCGGGTCGCCGGGCCAGTAGCCGCCCACCGCGAAGTTCAGGATCAGGAAGAACGGCTTGTTGAACACCCACTGACGGCCGCCGAGGTCGGCCGGGGTGCGGGTCTGGTAGACGTTGCCGTCCACGGACCAGGTGATGGCGTTGGGCGACCAGTCCACCGCGAAGGTGTGGAAGGCGTCCGCGAACGCCTGCCCGCCCGGCAGCGAGTAGGCCGCGCCGATCCCGCCCGACCCGGAGTAGCCGGGACCGTGGAGGGTGCCGTGCACGGTCGACGGTTCGAAGCCGACGTTCTCCATCACGTCGATCTCGCCCGAGTTGGGCCAGCCGACCTGGCCGAGGTCGTTGCCGAGCATCCAGAACGCCGGCCACATGCCCTGACCGCGCGGCACCTTGATCCGGGCCTCGACATGCCCGTACTGCGCGGTGAACCGCCCGGCGGTGTTCAGCCGGGCCGAGGTGTACTCGCACCGGCCGTACCAGCACTGGTAGTTGTTCGGGTTCTCCCGGCGGGCGGTGATCACCAGCTGGCCCTGGCCGTTGAGGGCCGCGTTGGCGTTGCCTGCGGTGTAGTACTGCCGCTCATGGTTGTTGACGTTGTCGCCGGTCTCGATCTGCCACTTCGAACCGTTCACGGCGGAACCGGCCGCACCGTCGAAGTAGTCGGAGAAGACCACCGCCTGGGCACCGATCTCACCTTCGGCGGTCACGGTCGCGGTGGCGGAGACGGTGGCGGCGTCGTCCGGACGGGCCTGTGCGGGGGTGGCGACCGCCGCCGAGCCGACCATCACGGCCGACAGGGCGGCGAGCAGACATCTGCGGAGCAGTCGTGGAGAGGCCACGGCTCTCCCTTCCGTAGGCGGCCCGAGGGGGCGGGTGTGCCTACCGAGGTGGGGGAAAGAGAGGTCGCCCTTGATTTAAGTAATGAGATAAGGGGCCGTCAATACTCTGGTCCGGACCATTATTCGAAGTCATGGTTCGCACCTCACCGAGCCGGTTCCCGGGAGTCCCGGGTGTCCCGGGTGTGAACGACCCGGCCCAGCCGCCGCCCGAGCAGCAGATAGCCGACCAGTGCGCCCGTGCTGTTGAGGATCACATCGTCGACGTCGAAGGCCCGCCCGGTCACCATCGCGCCCTGCACCAGTTCCACGCACAGCATCACGAACGCGGTGAGCAGCAGGATCCGCAGCACGCCGCGCGCCTTCGGGGCGACCACCGGCACCAGCACCCCGAACGGCACGCCCAGCAGCAGATTCCCGCCGACCTGCTTCGCCGCGTCCCGCAGTTCGGGCTGGTCCAGATAGGCCATCAGGGAGCGGCCGGGGTGCAGATTGGTGTGGGTCAGCGCCTCGGAGGCGGGGGAGGGCTGGAGGGTGAGCCGGGCGAGCACCGCCGCGAACGCCACCATCAGCGCGAACGCACAGACCACGGCGAGGGAGCGGAGGAGCAGCCGCAGATACCGGCGGGCCGAGCGGCGCCCGGTCCCCCTGCCTTCCGGTGCCTTCTGCTGCGGCTGCGGCTTCGCCTTCGCTTTTGCCTTCTGCTTCTGCTTCGGCTTGCTCTTGCCGGGGCGTGCGCGCTGCGGTAGCCGGGGACGTGCGGCTGCACGGGCCATGGCAGGGCTCCTCCTGTCGGTGGACGGGCGGTTCGGGGGAGGTTCGGGGAGGGGGCGGGCGTCAGACGGGGCTCACCCGTACGTCACCTTCACGTCCTCGAAGCCGAGGGAGCGCAGGAGCCCCTCCAGCATCCCGGTGGTGTTGCTCTCGGCGCGGGCGGTGAGCCCGCTCTCCTTCGCGGCGTCGCCGATGTGCTGGACGGCGAGTTTCTGCACCGCCTGCTCGCTGTTGGGGTTGCCGGAGAAGAGGTCGCCGAGGCGGTCGAGGAGCCCGCGCTGCTTGGAGACCGCGTAGGAGCGTTCGGGGTCGAGGGCCGGGGTGCCGAGCGCGGCGTGCGGCAGCCGCAGGGTGGCGGAGGTGCGGTCCTCGTTCACCGTGACGTCGTTCTCGCCGACCTTGCCGAGGTCGACATAGGCGTCGACCGTGCCCGCGCCGACATACAGCGTGCGGGTGCCCCGGATCGCGTCCGGCAGCAGCCGGGCGTCCTTCTCCAGGTCGACCACGACCTGGAAGTTGCCCGAGGCGGCTTCGTAGCGGCTCATGTCCTGGATGGACTGGAGCAGGGCGGGACCGGAGCGGTCCTGGGTGTCACTGCCGAAGAGATCCTTGAGCCCGGGGACCACGCTCAGCCGGAGACCGGCGAAGAGCACGGCGAGCACCAGCACCACGACGGCCGCGAGCTTGGCCCAGCCGGGTATCCGGCCGGGGAGGCGCCTGAGGTGAGTCGACATGTCGACGGCCCTCCTTCCTCCCTTCCGGATGCCCAGCCAAGTCCCGCGCCATACCGATGGGTTGACGGAGCACCTTTCCCCGGGGGCGCCCGGGACGGTCAGACCGAGCCCTTGGCCGCCCCCGGCCGGGCCGTCGCCTCCTCCAGAGTGGCGACCGGCGGCAGCAGTCGGGAGAGCCCGGTCACCCGCAGCACCCGCAGGGTCAGCGGATGGGCGCAGACCAACTGGAGCCGCCCGTCCCGGTCGAGCACCCGGGTGCGGGCCCGGTACAGCAGACGCAGCCCCGAGCAGTCGAAGAACTCGATGTGGGTGAGGTCGAGCACGATCAACGAACCGGGGCGGGCGGTCACCGCGTCGAGATGCGGGGCGATCTCCGCCGCGGCGGCGATGTCGATCTCGCCGCGGAACTCCACGACGGTGTAGCCGCGCACCCGGTGGACTCGCAGCTGCCGGCTGAGCGGCGCGGGGTCCTGCTGCACGACATCGCCTCCTACCTGCTGAACCCGCGGGGCACGGTCCAACACCGTCCACTGCCCCGCAAGTTACCCTCGTTAGAAGGAATTCCAGCATGTTCGATTGACATATGTCGCCGAATTGAGAGCGAGATCTGTGTTCTCGGGGCAGAGACCGACCGTAGTTGTGTACTTTGTGGTCCCAGCGGAGCGTAACCGTCCCACCGGTCAACGGCAGCCCCGGGTGCCTCAATCGGCCACCGGGACCAGCTTCCCGGTCGGTCGTCCGGCCGGTCCCGCCCCGCGCTCGAGCGCCCGCGCCGCCTCCGAGCCGACAGCGGGAACGTCCTCCGCAGCGCCCCCGCTTGCCCGCGCTCGCCGTGCTGATCACCTACGCGCCGCGCGCCTTGGTGATCTGCACGGCCACCTGACCGACCCCACCGGCCGCCGCGTGGATCAGCACCCGCTGCCCGGCGGCCAGCGCCGTCGCCGACACCGTCGCCCGGCGCTGTGTCGTCCCGCCCTGGCGCGACGGCGGCCAGGCCCGGTTCATCGAGCGGCCGGTCCCCGCGCCGGGTGCCACCGGCACGGCCGCCACCCGCGCCTGGATGCTGAAGCGGCTGGGCGATCCGGTCACCCGCGCCTGGGCGCCGGAGCGGCTCGGCGATCCGCGCGTGGCCCGAGCCCGGCATCTCCTGGAGGCCGACGACCTCCCGGTCGACCACATCGCCGGGCAGGTCGGCTTCATCACCGCCGCGTCCCTGCGCCGGCATCTGCACGCGGCGATCGGCGTCCTCCCCACAGGCGCACCGCCGTACGTTCGGAGCGCGCCCGGTGCCGACCGCGTGGACGCGTTCACGCCGGGCCAGGACTGAATCCCCTGAACCGGGATAGCCGGGAAAGACCAACCCGGAACCGGCCCCTGGAGGAGAGATGACCCTGGTGCGCACGGGGATCGTGGTGCTCGACTGTGCCGAGCCCGAGAAACTCGCCGATTTCTACCGGGAGTTGCTGGGGGCCGGTGAGGCGGAGGTGAGCGTCGACCGGGTGGACCTCCGCGGCGCCGACGGCATCCGGCTCGCCTTCCGCCGCGATCCCACCGCCACCCCACCGAGCTGGCCCCGCCCCGAGGACGCCCTCCAGGCCCATCTGGAGTTCCTCGTCGACACCGCCGACGACATGGACGCGGCGGAACGCGCGATCATCACCCTCGGCGGCCGGATCCTCGACGCCCCGTCCACCCCCGGCCCGACCGAGGAACGGCTCTGCGCCGACCCCGCGGGCCACTCCTTCACCCTGCGCCACACCCCGGGCGCCTGACACCGCCGCCGGGACCAGCCGCGAGGCGCCGGGAGGCTCTGCACAGCAGGCCCGACGACAGGCCCGACGGCAGTCGCCGGGCAGCGAGAGGCCCCGCCGCGACGGGGGAACGCGGCGGGGCCTGACAGTCGAGTGCCCGGCGCGAGGCAGATTTATGCACGCCCGGCGCGGAGAGTTCGGTTCCGCTCCGGCGCGGGCGCCCCGCTCACGCCCCCGCCGCCTCCACCACGAACACCGGGATCACCCGGTCCGTCTTCGTCTGGTACTCCGCGTACGGCGGATACGCCTCCACCGCCCGCGCCCACCACCGCTCGCGCTCCGGCCCGGACAGCTCGCGGGCGACCATGTCCCACTTCTCCGGCCCGTCCTGGAGCTCCACCCGGGGCTCGGACTTCAAGTTGTAGTACCAGACCGGGTTCTTCGGGGCTCCGCCCAGCGAGGCGACCACCGCGTAGTCACCGTCGTGCTCCACCCGCATCACCGGCGTCTTGCGGATCTTGCCGCTCCGCGCGCCCACACTGGTGAGGATCACCACGGGCAGATCACCGCCGGGCTGATGATTGCCCTCGGCCCCGCCGGTCCGCTCGTACAGCTGGACCTGGTCCTCCACCCACTTGTTCGGGCTCGGCTCGTACTCACCTTCCAGAGGCATGACTTCCGTCCCTTCCCGTCCCGCTGTCACGCGGCTCGCGGACAGCGCACCTGTCGGCTGCAACACCGCGCCGCACCCGTTTCATCCACCGGGCCCGGTCCGGCACGCCATTACCCCGGACGTCATCGCCCCGCCGCGGGCCCGTCCGGCACAGTGGTGATCACCGCGACCAACATCGCACGACGACAGGGGAGGGGCCATGACCAGCGCCGACGACACGACCACCCGCACCGTGGTGGAGGAACTGCTGCGCCGGATCGCCGCGGGCGACCCGGAGCACGTCGCCGAGCTGTACGCCGACGACACCGACTGGAAACTGAACTGGCCCGAGGAGGAGCACGGACGCACCGCCACCCCGTGGATCCGCCCCCGCCGCACCCGCGCCGACGCCGCCGCGCACTACCGGGAGCTGGGCGCCCACCACCGCCCCGACGAGGTGGACACCCGGGTCGAACGCGTCCTGGTGGACGGCGCCGACGCGGTGGTCCTCGGCGAGATCCGCCAGACCGCCGCCGCGACCGGCCGCGCCTACCGGGCCCGCTTCGCCCTCCATCTGACCGTCACCGACGGCCTCGTGGTCCGCCACCACGTCTACGAGGACAGCCTCGCCGTCTCCCGGGCCTTCACCCCGGACGGCCACCCCGGCTGACCCCGTCCGGACGGCTCCGGCCGACCCGTCGAGGGGCGGTCAGCCAAGGCGCCATCCGTGCCGCAGGGCCCGTCAGCACCGCGCCGGACACCAACGCGGTCACCAGCCGCCCCCGGTGCCGGTCAGCGCCCGGCCCAGGAGCGCACCGCCGCCCGCCGGCTCGCGGAGGCGGCAGCACGAACACCGCCCGCTCCGATGCGGACCCGGCTGCCCCCGGCCCCCGCTGCCGAGCCCCAGCGCCCGCGCCCGGTACCGCCGTACGGCGGACACCGCGCCCAAGGCCGCCGGGGCAGCAGGCACCAGGGCCGACGCCCAGCGCAGCGGCACCGTCCAGGGGCGCAGCGCGTCGGCGAGAGCGGCACCGCCCACCACGTACACCCCGTCGGCCACGGCCACGGCCACGCCGAGGGCGGCGCATACCCCGGTCCGCCACGACATCCGGGCGCTCAGCGACACGAGACACGCCCCGCCCGCCCCGCCCCCACCGAATCACCCGCCCCGACGCTGCCCCCACGGCGTGCCACGCCCCGCCCCCACCGAATCACCCCCGCCCAACCCGCCCCACCCAGCCCCTCACCACCCCAGCACCCCCACCTCCACCCCCCGCAACCGCCCCTGATCCGCGATCACCTCGTACCCGGTGACCCGCTCCCCGGCCACACTCACCCGCAGCACGCACAGCAGCCGTCCGCCCGGGGCGACGACGATGCCGACCGTGCCGTCCACCAGGGCGACCGCGCCCGACCGGGCCCGTTCCCGCAGCAGGACCGTGCCCTCCGCCACCGCGCGGGCGCCCCGCAGCTCCACCGGCATCCCCGGTGGCAGTACGGCCGGGTCGGCGTGCCGGACGACATCGGGGGCGAGGACCGCGAGCAGCGCCGCCGTGTCACCGCCCCGCGCCGCCGCGAGGAACGCCTCGACCACCCGCCGGTGCCCTTCGAGCGTCTCGCCGGGCAGTGCGGAGGTGCCCCGCACCTTGTGCCGGGCGCGGCTGGCGAGTTTCTTCGCGGCGGGCGGCGAGCGGTCCACGATCGGCGCCACCTCCTCGAACGGCAGCGCGAACAGATCGTGCAGCACGAACGCCACCCGCTCCGCCGGGGTCAGCCGCTCCAGCACCACCAGCAGCGCCAGCCCCACCGACTCCGCCAGCACCGCCCGCTCCTCGGGCACATTCCCCTCCCCGGGACCGCCCGGCTCCGGAGCGTGGGGCCCGTACGGCTCCTCCCGGCGGGACGCGCGCGCCCGCAGCAGGTCCAGGCAGACCCGGGAGATCACGGTCGTCAGCCAGCCCGCCAGATTGCCGACCCCCTCGGCGCCGGAGCGGCTCAGCCGCAGCCAGGTCTCCTGGACGGCGTCCTCCGCCTCCTCCGGCGAGCCCAGCATCCGGTACGCGACCGCCCGCAGCCGCCCGCGCTGCTCCTCGAACCGGAGGGCCAGTTCCTCGCCCCCGCCGCCGTTGCCGTGCATCGGTCACCTTTCCCTGTCGTGCCCCGTCACCTCTCTGACGAGCCCACGACCACCGAGGTGACCACGGATGACTCTCCTGCACATCGACTCCAGCGCCGACACGCCCGCCGACTCGGTGAGCCGCGGTCTGACCGGGCGGTTCCTGACCGCCTGGCGGGCCCGCCACCGGGGCCCGGTCCGCCATCGCGATCTGGCCGCCGATCCGGTGCCGCCGCTGACCGCCGCCTACACCGCGCTCGGCCGCCGGGTGGAGCGCGAGGGCATGGTCCCGCCGGACAAGGTGCCCGCCCTGCTCACCGGCCCGGACGAGGAACGCGAGTGGGCGCTGACCCGCCCCCTCGTCGACGAACTGCTCGCCGCGCGGACCGTGCTGCTCGGCGTCCCCATGTACAACCTCTCGGTGCCCGCGTCCCTGAAGGCATGGATCGACCGGGTCACCTTCCCCGGCGCCTTCACCGACCCGGACTCCGGTGAGAGCCTGCTCGCCGGGACCCGGGTGGTGGCCGTGCTGGCGCGCGGCGGCGGATACGGCCCCGGCACCCCGCGCGAGCACCATGACTTCCAGGCCCCCTATCTGCGCACCTACTTCGGCAACCTCGGCGTGACCGATCTCCATCTGGTGACCGCCGAACTCACCCGCGTCGACCTCATCCCCCAACTGGCCGGCCTGGAGCACCTGGCCGCCCGCTCCCTGACCGAGGCGGAGGAGAGGGTGACCGCCCTGGCGGCGGCCTAGGGAGTGTCCGCGAGCAACGACCGTGCCGCGTCGCGCGCCCGCGCGGCCGGTTCGGTCGTGCCCTCGATACCGGCCGTCACCATCGCCCCCTCGGCCAGCAGGAACAGCGGCCACACCAGCGCGGCGGGCTGCCCGGCGTCCGCCACCAGGCCCGCCAGATAGCGCCGGAACTCCTCCTTGTGCGCCCGCACCCGTTCCGCGACCCCGGCGGAGGTGGCGCCCAGCTCGCCGTAGGCGTTGATCCAGGCGCAGCCCCGGAAGCCGTCCTCGGCGAACCAGCCGCCCAGCCAGTCGTAGACCGCGAGGATCCGCTCGCGCGGGTCGCCCTCACCCCGGCCCTCCACATACCCGGCGAGCCGTCCTCGCCAGTCGGCGTCCCGCCGGTCCAGATATGCCTCGACCAGCCCCTCCTTCGACGGGAAGAGCTGGTACAGCCGCTTGAGCGAGAGCCCCGAGGCGGCCCGCACCGCGTCCATCCCGACCGACTGCACACCCCGCCGGTAGAACAACTCCTCGGCGGCGTCGAGCGCCCGGTCCCGTACGGCGGCTGCGCTGTCCATGGACTGCCTTCCTTGAC
The DNA here is from genome assembly GCF_040609715.1 of Streptomyces sp. NPDC004610. NCBI lineage: Bacteria > Bacillati > Actinomycetota > Actinomycetes > Kitasatosporales > Streptomycetaceae > Streptomyces > Streptomyces sp. NPDC004610. Next base: position 79,795 of record NZ_JBEXLA010000011.1, read on the forward strand.
GTGGAGAACGACCGTTCTCTACCTTAGCCGAGCGACGGAGAACGCCCGTTCTCCCCCCTGTGTCCGGACCTCTGGAGCCCCCATGGACCGCCCGCCCCTGCCCCCCTTCACCCACCGGACCGCCGCCCGCAAGGTGCAGGCCGCCGAGGACGCCTGGAACACCCGCGACCCGCACACGGTCTCGCTCGCCTACTCCGAGGACTCCGTCTGGCGCAACCGCGACACCTTTCTCACCGGCCGCGCCGAGATCGTCGCCTTCCTCACCGCCAAGTGGGCCCGCGAGCAGGAGTACGCGCTGCGCAAGCACCTCTGGGCCTTCAGCGGCAACCGCATCGCCGTCCGCTTCCAGTACGAGTGCCGGGACACCGGGGGCCGGTGGTGGCGGTCGTACGGCAATGAACTGTGGGAGTTCGACGCGCACGGACTGATGACCCGCCGGGAGGCCGGCATCGACGACGTCCCCATCGAGGAGCGCGAACGCCGGATCCACGGCCCCCGCCCGGAGGCCGAACGCGGAGTGTCCTTCCCCCTTCAGTAGGGTGCCCGGATGAGCCGGCAGAGCCCCGGGGACGACGGACCGTTCCTGTACGTCGTCGTCTGCGCCGCCGGGATCGCCGCCGAGGTCGGTGAGCTGATCGACGCGGCCCGGCGGCGGGGCTGGGAGACCGGGGTCATCGCCACCCCGGTCGCCGCGGGCGGCGGTTTCCTCGACCTCGCGGACATCGAGGCCCGCACCGGACGCCCGATCCGCTCGGCCTGGCGCAGCCCCGGCGACCCCCGCCCGTTCCCGCCGCCGGACGCGGTGGTGGTCGCGCCCGCCACCTTCAACACCGTCAACAAATGGGCCGCGGGCCTCGCCGACACCCTGGCCGTGGCCACCCTGTGCGAGACGTACGGCCTCGGCGTCCCGGTCGCCGCGCTGCCCTGTGTCGCCGACGCGCTGGCCGCCCACCCCGCCTACCAGGACAGTCTGATCCGGCTGCGCGCGATGGGCGTCCGCTTCGGCGAGCCCTACTCCGGCGACCCGGACGAGCACGGCCACCGCCCGCGTTTCGGATGGGAACGGGCCCTGGACCTCGTGGAGCGCTGACCCCGGCGCCCGGCCCGGAGCGGGCACGGCGTCGTAGGCTGCCTGCCGGTCGCCTCCACACCACGACGGGAGCAGCAACGATGGAGTACGTGAAGCTCGGCTCGACCGGTATGGACGTGTCCCGGATCTGCCTGGGCTGTATGACCTACGGCGTCCCCGACCGGGGCACCCATGAGTGGACCCTGGACGAGGACGCCGCCCGTCCGCTGATCAAGCAGGCGCTCGACGCCGGGATCACCTTCTTCGACACCGCGAACGTCTACTCGGACGGCACGAGCGAGGAGATCGTCGGCCGGGCGCTGCGGGACTTCGCGGACCGGGACGAGATCGTGCTCGCCACCAAGGTGCAGGGGCGGATGCGGCCCGGCCCCAACGGCGGCGGACTGTCCCGCAAGGCGATCATGACGGAGATCGACCGGAGCCTGACCCGTCTCGGCACCGACCATGTCGACCTCTACCAGATCCACCGCTGGGATCCGCACACCCCCATCGAGGAGACGATGGAGGCGCTGCACGATCTGGTGCGGGCGGGCAAGGTCCGCTATCTCGGGGCGAGTTCGATGTACGCCTGGCAGTTCTCGAAGGCCCAGTACACCGCCGCCGCCCATGGCTGGACGCGGTTCGTGTCCATGCAGAACCACTACAACCTCCTCTACCGCGAGGAGGAGCGCGAGATGCTCCCCCTGTGCGCGGACCAGGGGGTGGGTGTCCTGCCCTGGAGCCCGCTCGCCCGGGGGCGCCTCACCCGCGACTGGGGCACGGCCACCGGCCGCAGCGCCACCGACCGGTTCGGCAGCACCCTCTACCAGGACGGCGACCGGGCCGTCGTCGAGACGGTCACCCGGATCGCCGCCGAGCGGGGCGTCCCCCGCGCCCGGGTCGCCCTGGCCTGGCTGCTCCAGCGGGACACGGTCACCGCGCCCATCGTCGGCGCGTCCAGGCCCGGTCATCTGGAGGACGCGGTCGCCGCCGTCGATCTCACCCTCACCGACCAGGAGATCGAGGAACTGGAGCGGCCCTACACCCCGCACCCGGTCTCCGGCCACTGAGCCTCCTCGTCGGCTCCCTAGTGCGGTCCGCCCGGGGTGAACTCCGTGCCGCACGGGCCCGCGCCCTCGCTCTCGGGGAGCGGGACCCGTCGGCCGTCCATGGTGAGGGTGCGGTAGTAGCCGCCGATCCGCTCGGTGGAGCGGCCGACGTAGTGGCCGATGAAGGAGCGCCGGAACCGGTTCGCGGAGCGGTTCGGGTGGGAGCCGTGCACCAGGCTGCCGTTGAAGAACAGCACGTCACCCGGGGCCATGTCGACGGGGACCGGGGCCAGACCGGGCGGCGGGGGGACGTACTCCCGGGCGAAGGACAGCTCCTCGTCCGCCGTCTCCGGGCAGAACAGGTCCATCCGGTGGGTGCCCGGCACCACCTCCAGGCCGCCGTTCTCCCGGTCGATGACATCGCAGGCCACCCAGGCCGCCACACAGGTGCCCGGCTCGACCCGCAGATAGAAGTTGTCCTGGTGCAGCGCCTGCCCCCGGGCGCCCGGCGGCTTGAAGTAGAACATGCTCTGCGCGGCGAGCACCTCCTCCCCGAGCAGCGTCTCCAGCACCGTCCGCAGCCGGAGGTCCAGCAGCATGTCCCGGGCGGGCGGGCTGATCTCGTGCGGCTGCATCACCCGCGGATAGTCGGCCAGCGGATCACCGGCGGCGCCCCGGCCCGGTTCGAAATGCCCCGGCAGCGGACCGGCCGCGTGCAGCGCGTCAAACACCTCGCACAGTCGTTCGATCTCGGCCGTTCCGAAGAGGCCCCGTACCACCAGGTAGCCGTCCTGGAAGCTGGCCAGCTCGGTGTGGGCCAGGATGGAGGAGTCGGCGGTGCCGTTGTCCGTGGCTGTCATGCTCTGCTCCCTCGGTCCGGCGTCCGTGCACAGGTCACGCTAGGTCGGCGGATCGCACCGGAGGATGTCCATGAGCGCTGACGAATTGTCCGTGGCCGCCGCCCCGGGCAATCCCTCCCCGCCGCCCGGCCTGGTGGTCGCCGGCCACTACGACCAGCGGCCCGGCTACACCGTCAGCCGTCCGGGCGGCGCCGACAGCTGGCTGTTCACCTGGACCACGGCCGGGCGCGGCCGGCTCCGCCAGGGCGCCACCGAGGTGACCGCGGGCCCGGGAGAACTGGTGGCACTGGCACCCGGCGTCCGGCAGCTCTACACAGTGGCGCCCCGCGCCCGCCACTGGCGGTTCTGGTGGGCGCACTGCCGGGCCCGATCCGCCTGGCTCGGCTGGCTCCGCCCGTACGAGGCCGGGGACGGCGTCTATGTCGTGGCGCCGGTCGCGGCCGGGCTGCACCCCCGGGTGGAGTCGGCGTTCCTGCGGCTGCTCGCCGACGCCCGCTGGTCCGGCGACCCCGGCGCCACCCCCGGACCGGTGGGCGACCCGGTCCCGCCGTCCGGTGAGGCGGTCGCCGTCGCCCACGGCACCCTCACCACCGAGCTGGCCCTCGTGGCACTGGAGGAGGCGGTGCTGCTCGCCACCGGCACGGCCCGCTCCGCCCCCACCGCCCCCGGCGCCGACCTGCGGCTGCTGCGCGCCCAGGCCGTCATCGCCGCCGACCCGGGCGCCCCGCACACCGTGGCCTCGCTGGCCGCCGGCGTCGCCCTCTCCCCGTCCCGGTTCGCCCATCTCTTCGCCCAGCAGCTCGGCGAGTCCCCGATGCGGGCGCTGCGCGAGGCCCGGCTCCAGTACGCGGCCCGGCTGCTGGAGGCCAGCGACCTGCCCGTCGAGCGGGTCGCCGCCACCTCCGGCTTCGCCAGCCCCTTCCACTTCAACCGGGTCTTCCACCGCCGCTACGGAGCCCCGCCGGGCGCCTACCGCGCCGCCCACCGCTGAACACCCGCCCACCGCTGAACACCCGCCCGGCGCCGCTGCCCGGCGCCGCTGCCCGGCGCCGCTGCTCGGCGCCCCCGCCCGGTGCCTCTGCCGGGCGGCGAATGGCGTCGAATTCCCTTGTCGACTTTCCTGGTCGACTTCCCAGGTCTGCTTCCCAGGTCGACTTCCCTGGTCGACAAGAGGCTGATTTCCGGTCGATTCGACCCCGCCCCTTTTGGATCTCCGGAGAATTGACATGCGGTCAAATACCGTCCGGAGCCCGCCAAAACCGGGCCCCTCCAGAAATGAAGATGTCCCTTGTTCCGCCAGATGCCCTGTGCGAAGGTGTGCGCAGTTGGTGTGCAGACATTGCGTTCGCCGCATGTCCTTTGAGAGGAATGCAGCCGTGCTCGACGCAGGCTCGTCGAATTCCCCGGACCCCGTGCCCCACCCCGTGGGTGAACTCCTCGACCGGCACTGGGAAGCGGCCTTCGCCTACGCCCGGCTGTGCACCGACGGCACCCGCGCCGCCGGAATGCTCACCACGGCCGCGTTCACCAGGCTCTTCGGCCAATGGCCGGCCCACGGCGAACCGTCCCCCCTGTGGCGCCAGCGCCTGCTGACCGCCGTCCGCCGTATCGCGGCGGAATGGAGCGCCGACGAACGGCACGCACTGCTGGCCCCCGAACTGCGCGCACAACTGCGCGGAGAACCGCGCGCACAACCGCGCGGCCACGGCACCCGCCGCGCCCCTGCCGCCGCCCTCGTGCCGTCCGCCGAACGGCGCCTGGTCGCCGCCGCGTTCCAGCGCCTGCCCGAATCCGCCCGCTGTCTGCTCTGGCACACCGACGTCGAGTCCGACCCCCTCGCCGTCCCCGCCGCCCTGCTCGACTGCGACCCGCGCGGCGCCGACACCGATCTGCGCCGGGCCCGCGAACGGCTGCGCACCGAAGCCGTCCAGGTCCACCACGAACTCGCCCCCTCCCCGCGCTGCCGCCACTTCAGCCGGATGCTCGACGTCACCTGCCGCCGCGGCGGCGCCGGCCTCGACCCCGACCTCGGCACCCACATCGACGCCTGCCCGCACTGCCGGCACACCGCCGACCAGCTCCGCCGGTTCGACACCGACCTCGGTGCCGTCCTCGCCGAGGCCGTCCTCGGCTGGGGCGCCCGGCCCTATGTCGCCGCCCGCGCCGCCCGTGGGACACGCGCCGCCGGAATCCCGCCGCGCCCGGTCCACGCCCCCCTCGCCGCCATGCCGTCACAACCCGGGGCACCCGCGCCCGAGTCCCTCGCCGCCGTCCCCTCCACCGCCCTCGGCCCCCGCCCGCCGGCCCCCCGGGTGGCCGCCCGCCGCGCCGCCGCCCGGCGCCGCAACCGGGCCGCCGCGCTCTTCACCGTCGGCGCGCTGGTCGCCCTCCCGCTCGCCCTGTGGGCCGCGAACGGCTCCGGCGAGGGCGCCCCCCTCACCGCCGGCACCCCCGACACCGACGCCGCCGAACCCCCGACCGGGCCCGAGGACCCCTCCGGCTTCGACAACGCCTCCGCCCCCGAGCGAGACCTCCAGGGCCGGCTCCACAATGTCGCCTCCGGGCTCTGTCTCTCCGTCGCGGACGGCGAGGTCGCCCAGGGCGCCGGGACCGAACTCGCCCCCTGCGGCGACGACCCCGCCCAGCGCTGGTCGTACGAGACCGACGGACTGCTGCGCAGCGCCGCCGACCCCGGGCTGTGTGTCGACGCCCGGATCGGGCACTCGGTACGCCTCACCGCCTGCGCGGACACCGCCGATGTCCGCTACGACCTCACCGCCCAGGGCACCCTGGTGCCGCGCTGGGACCGGGACCTCGCGCTCACCCCCGCCGCCACCGACGGCACCGGCGCCCTCATGGTGAAACTGCGCGACGGCGGCCAGGCCCAGCGCTGGGCGTTCGACACCTCCCGGCCCGATCTGCGGATGGCCGCGGTCGACCGGGACGACGTCGGCGCCCTCGGCCGCACCACCCCACCGGCCCCCGCCCCCGCCCCCACCACCGCGAAGCCCTCACCCACCCCCTCGCGCCCGCCCGCGACCCCCACCCCGACACCCGAGCCGTCCACCGAGCACCCCTGCTACCCGTACTCGTACTGCTACGGGGACGGCGATGACGGCAGGGACGAGGGGCGCGGCGACGGCGGGGGCGGGCACGGCGGCGGGGGCCGGGGCGGACGCTGAGCCCGCGGGCCCGGCTCAGGAGTCTTCGTAGAGGCCCAGTTCGGCCCAGATGGTCTTGCCCTCGGGGGTGTGGCGGCTGCCCCAGCGCTGGGTGAGCTGGGCGACCAGGAGCAGACCCCGGCCCCCCTCGTCCCAGGTACGGGCGCGGCGCAGATGCGGGGCCGTGTGACTGGTGTCGGAGACCTCGCAGATCAGGGTGTCCGTGTCATGGATCAGCCGGAGCCGGATCGGATGGGCGCCGTAGCGGATGGCGTTGGTGACCAGCTCGCTCACCACCAGTTCGGCGGTGAACGCCGCCTCCTCCAGCTTCCAGACGCCGAGCTGCTCCACCACCTGCTTGCGGATCGGGGCGACCAGCGCCGGATCGGCCGGGATGTCCCAGGTGGCGATCCGGGCCGGGGGCAAGCCCCGGGTGCGGGCCAGCAGCAGGGCCACGTCGTCGCAGGCGCCGCCCGCCGGGAGCAGGGTGTGCAGGATGTGATCGCAGGTCTCGTCCAGCGAACCGCCGAGGTCGGCCAGTGCGTCGGAGAGCAGCCGCAGCCCCTCGTCCTGCGGGCGGCCCTCGGACTCCAGCAGACCGTCCGTGTAGAACGACAGGACACTGCCCTCGGCGAGATACAGCTCCGCCGTCTCGAACGGCAGCCCGTCGAGGCCGAGCGCCGGGCCCTCCGGCACCGCCACCTGCCGGGGCTCCCCGCCCGGCGGCAGCAGCAGCGGCGGGGGATGACCGGCGCTCGCCATCGTGCACCGCCGGGACACCGGGTCGTACACCGCGTACAGACAGGTCGCCCCGACCTCTCCCGGGCTGCCCTCGCCCCCGGACTCCTCCGACAGCCGCAGCACCAGATCGTCGAGGTGGGTGAGGAGTTCGTCCGGCGCGAGATCGATGTCGGCGAGGGTGCGGACGGCGGTGCGCAGCCGCCCCATCGTGGCCGACGCGGCGACGCCCCGCCCGACCACGTCGCCGACCACCATGGCGACCCGCAGCCCGGACAGCGGGATCACATCGAACCAGTCACCGCCCACCCCGGCCCGCGCGGCCGGCAGATAGCGGGAGGCGGCGTCGACGGCGGCCGTACGGGGCAGGGTGCGGGGCAGCAGACTGCGCTGGAGGGCGAGCGCGGTCTGCCGTTCGCGGGAGTAGCGGCGGGCGTTGTCCAGACAGACCGCGGCCCGCGCGGTGAGGTCCTCGGCGAGCAGGACATCGTCCTCGGTGAACGGGTCGGGGCGTCGAAAGCGGGTGAAGACGGCGACGCCGAGGGTGATGCCGCGGGCCCGTATCGGCACCGACATCGTGGCGTGCACCCCCATCCGGCGGACGCGCTCGCTGCGCAGGGCCGCCGTGGCCAGCCAGGGGTCCAGATCACCGGCCGCCACCGAGGAGAGGACGGTGTGCCCGGCGGTGAGCGAGGCGGCGTGCGGGGCGGTGGCCGGATAGCGGTCGACGTCACCGGGTTTGACGGTGGCCTCGGGGGTGCCCGGGGTGATGGAGCCGTGGGCGGCGCGGCGCAGCACGACCGGGGCGGTGAGCCGGAGCGGGGGTTCGCCGCCGTAGTCCTCCGGGTCCAGCAGATCGACGCTGACGAAGTCGGCGAGGGCGGGGACGCAGATGTCGACGAGCTCCTGCGCCGTGCGGGTGAGGTCGAGGGTGCTGCCGATCCGGACGCTGGCCTCGTTCAGCAGCTGGAGGCGGTCCCGGGCGAAGTGGTTCTCGGTGACGTCGTGGGCGGCCAGGCAGATTCCCCGCACCCGGCCCTCGGAGTCGGTGAGCGGGGCCATTCGGGTGAGCCAGGCCCGCGCGCGCTCGCTGCCGCGGCTGCGCATCCACATCTCGACGTCCAGGGCGCGCCGCTCGGTGAGGGACTCCCGCAGCCGCTCCTCCAGGTGCTCGGTCTCCGGTGTCCCGCCGATCTCGGCGGGGCGCAGGCCCCTGACGCGGTCGCCGGGCAGACCGATGATCTCGGCCATCGCTGCGTTGAGGCCCCGTAGCCGCAGCTGCTCGTCGCAGACCGCGACGGCGCAGGGGGACTGGGTGAGGACCGCGCTGTCCAGGGTGTCGTCCGGGGTGAGGGCGGCATCGCCCACAGGGGTGACCACCAGCCAGTCGCCCGGTGCGCCGTCCGGGGGTCGGCGGTGGTGGATCAGCAGCCACACCGGGAGCGCGCGCCCGTCCCGGTGGCGCAAAGTGAGCGTTCCGTCCCAGCGGAGGGACCGGGGGACCGGGAACGCGCCGTCCACCAGCGCGGTGACCGGGCGGCCCACGACCTCGGCGGCGGTCCAGCCCAGCAGCCTGCGGGCTCCTTCGTTCCACTCCGCCACATCACCGTGGGCATCGATGACCGCCCTGGCCGTCGAGGCATCGTCGAACGGATCGTCCGGGCTCATCGTCGCCACTCCTACGCGCACACTCACCGTGAAGGGTGAGTCACTTGAGTCCAAGCGTAGTGCGTTCCGACGCTTCCCGAGCGACAAGCCCCAACCTCGCCACGCGGCTCAGCTGAGCAGGTCAAGGAGGGGAACCGGCCGGTCCGGGGTACGAGGCGGGGCCGTACACCGGGGAACCGGCCGGGCGGTGACTGAGGGGCCGTCATGATCACTCCGGTCGCGATCAGTTGTCGGTGGGGCCGCGTCCGGACGATCCACCGGAGTCCCGGCCGCCGTCCCCGGCCCCCGGCCCGGCCTCGTAGCCGGTGCCGTCCCGGACCGGGGGCCCAGGGGGTTCCCCGGGTCCGTCCCCGGCGGGGCGGCCGTCGCCGTGGCCCACCGGCGGGCCCGGCCGCTCGTGGGCCGTCAGGACATGGCGGCGGGCCGCGTCCAGCGGCTCGTGCACCTCGATGTACTCCCCGTGCGGCAGCCGGACGATCCGGCCCGTCGCGCGGCCGTGCGCCACCAGCTCCCGGTCCCGCAGCCGGAGCCCCCGACAGATCCGCCGGGTGAGGACGAGGACCAGCACCGGGACGGCGAACACCGCGATCCGTACCGCCCAGGTCACCGTGTTGATCGACAGCTGCAGCCGGGTCGCCACGATGTCATTGCCGCCGCCCGCCAGCAGGACCAGATACAGAGCGATCCAGGCCGCGCCGATCGCCGTGCGCACCGGCCGGTCGCGGGGCCGGTCCAGGAGATGGTGCTCGCTCCGGTCGCGGGTGAGGCGGGCCTCGGCGAACGGGTACACCCCGATGAACACCAGCAGCAGCGGGAACACCACCACCGGGATCAGCACCCCCAGCACCAGCGTGTGCCCCCAGGCGTTGATCTCCCACCCCGGCATCACCCGGACCAGTCCCTCGGCGAAGCCCAGATACCAGTCGGGCTGGGCGCCCGTGGAGACCTGGTCGGCGCGGAACGGGCCGTAGCTCCACACCGGGTTGACCGTCGCCACCGCCGCGATCACCGCCAGCACCCCGAACACCAGGAAGAAGAACCCGCCCGCCTTCGCCAGATACACCGGCAGGAACGGGGCGCCCACCACATTGCGCTCGGTCCGGCCCGGCCCCGGGAACTGGGTGTGCTTGTGGTAGATGACCAGCAGAATGTGCGCCACGATCAGCGCCGCCATGACGCCCGGCACCAGCAGTACGTGCAGCGAGTAGAAGCGGCCCACGATGTCGTCGCCCGGGAACTCCCCGCCGAACAGGAACAGCGTCAGATACGTCCCCACGACCGGCGTCGCCAGCAGCGCCCCCGCCACGAACCGCAGCCCGGTCCCCGACAGCAGATCGTCCGGCAGCGAATAGCCGAACAGCCCCTCGAACATACCGAGGAACAGCAGCAGCCAGCCGAACACCCAGTTCACCTCGCGCGGCCTGCGGAACGAGCCGGTGAAGAAGTGCCGCATCATGTGCGTCAGCATCGCCGCGACGAAGATCAGCGCCGCCCAGTGGTGCAGCTGCCGGATCAGCAGCCCGCCGCGCACATCGAAGGAGATCTCCAGCGTGGAGGCGTACGCCTCGGACATCCGCACACCGTTCAGCGGCACATAGCCGCCCTCGTACACCACCTCGTTCATCGACGGGTGGAAGAAGAACGTCAGCCAGACGCCGGTCAGGATCAGCACCACGAAGCAGTAGAGGCAGATCTCGCCGAGCAGGAACGACCAGTGGTCCGGGAAGACCTTGCGCAGATACCTCCGGCCCAGGGTGTGGACGCCGAGCCGTCCGTCGAACCAGTCGGCGACCCGCTCGCCCCGTCCGGCGCTCACCGCTCCGCCCGCCGGACACCCGTCAGCTTCTCCGGGTTGGTGACCACATACACCGCCGCCACCCGGTCGCCCTCGGCTGTGAGGTCCGTGACCAGCACCGCGTACGGCTCCGCGCCCCGGAACAGCACGGCCGCCGGGTCCCCGTTGACCTGCCGGAAGGCCAGATCGAGCCGGAGCGGCGCACTCCGCCGCGCATATCCGGCGATCAGCCGTGCGGCCTTGTCCCGGCCGTGCACCGGGTGCCGTCCGCTCGCCTCGGTGCGTCCCCCGCCGTCCGTCCACACCGTCACATCCGGCGCGAGGATCTCCAGCAGCGCGGCGATGTCCCCGCCGACCGCCGCCCGGACGAACCGCTCGGTGGCCTCCCGCCGCACCCGGGGATGCGCCCGGTAGCGGGGCCGCCGGGCGTGCACATGCTCCCGCGCCCGGTGCGCGAGCTGCCGTACGGCGGCGGGGGAGCGGCCGAGGATCTCCGCGATCTCGGGGTGCGGGTAGCCGAACACCTCGTGCAGCACGAACACCGCCCGCTCCAGCGGGGTGAGGGTCTCCAGCACCACCAGCATCGCCAGCGACACCGACTCGGCGCGCAGCGCGGGATCGCCGTCCCCGTCCGGGGCGGCGACCAGCGGCTCGGGCAGCCACGGCCCGATGTAGGTCTCCTGGCGGCGGCTGATCGCGGCCCGTCTGCTCAGCGCGTGGTTCACGGCGATCCGCACCAGGTAGGCGCGCGGCGCGGCGATCCCGGCGAGGTCCCGGCCGGCGCCCCGGGCCGTCCAGGACAGCCAGGTCTCCTGGAGCACGTCCTCGGTGTCGGCGACACTGCCGAGGATGTTGTAGACGAGGCGGAACAGCAGCTCACGATGGTCGGTGAAGAGTTCCGTCGCCGGGGCGAGGGGACCGGCGGTGCCGTCGCCGGACAGGGGTCTGTCGGACATGCGTATGCCTCCGCAGCGGTGCTGGGTCACCACTGGGAGGGGGCGGGCGGGCCGGAGTGTGACATCGGCGGGGCTTGTGTGACCCAGCTCTCACCGCGCTGCCGGGCGAGGGAGCGTTCCCCGTTGCTAGGCGGCGTCGTGGAAGACCAGGCCCAGGGTGCGCCGCCGGCCGGAGCGGACCGTGCTCACCCCGTGCCGCATCGCCCCGGCCGACCAGCCGCGCGCCGAGCGCACCGGCCGCTCCCGGGTGGTGAACACCAGCCCGTGCCCCCGCTCCAGCACCGTCGCCAGGCCCCGGGACTGGGCGCGGGCCCGCTGCTCGACCATCAGGAACTCGCCGCCGGTGTAGTCGGCGCCCTGCGCGTCCAGGCCGATCACCACCTGGAGGGGGAAGACCAGCTCGCCGAAGACATCGCGGTGCAGGGCGTTCCAGTCGCCCTCGGTGTAGCGCAGCAGGATCTGCGCCGAGCGGTCCTGCCCGGCCGCGTGGCAGCGCTCCAGCCACGCGTCCAGGGAGTCCGGCCAGGGCGCGGGACGGCCGAGCCGCGCCGCCCACTCGCGCGCGATCGGCAGCAGCCGGGGGTAGAGGGCGGCGCGCAGGGCGGCGACCGGTGCGGGCAGGTCATGGGTGAAGTAGCGGTACCGCCCGGAGCCGAAGCGGTGCCGGGCCAGATCGACGGTGGTCCGGAACAGCTCCGGGGTGTCGTACAGGTCCGCCAGGTCCCGGCACTCGTCGGGGGTCAGCAGCGGCCCGGTGGGCGCACAGCCGTGCCGGTCCAGTTCGGCCGCGAGGGCGGGCCAGTCGGTCCCGGCGGTGCGGCGGCGGGCCTCGGCGGGAGTGAGCGTCATGGGTGTTTCCTCTGCCGTACGGAAATGAGCGTCCATGACCGAGTCTGGTGGGGCTGGGCGTCCCTTTCCGGCGGAAATCGGACCTGGTCCTCGATGCCGCCCCTGGCCCGGCCGGTACCGTGCCGCATCCCTCATGACCTGGCGATATTTACGGGTGAGTACCCCGGGGGCTACCGTTGGGGCATGCCAGCTCTCAATGTGGAGTTCAGTGACCGCGAACTGGAGGATCTCCGGCAGATCGCCAAGGAGCGCGGTACCTCGATGAAGGCGCTCGTGCGCGAGGCCGCCGCGGCCGACATCGCGCGCCACCGGGCGTTGCAGGAAGGGGCGGAGGCGTTCCGCCGGTTCTTCGCGTCGCACGCCGACGAGTTCGCGGCGGCGTTCCCGGAGGACGAACCGGCCGTCAAGGGTGCCGGGCGGGTCGGCTGATCGATGAGCCCCGCTCCCGTCATCCACATCGATGTCCCCTGGCTGCTCCAGCGGCACGAAGAGGTGCTGCCGGACCAGCCCACCGTCAATGACTTCTCCGCCCTGGTCGCCGCCGTCGCCCGGCACCGGGTCGATCCGCCCCGGCTCGGGGTCGACTCCGACCCGGCCTGGCGGGCCGCCGCCCTGCTGCACACCCTCGCCCTGCTCAAACCCCTGCCCGCGGCCAACGCCCGCTTCGCCTGCTCGACCGCGGTGGCCTACATGTTCGTCAGCGGCGTCGGTATCGACCCGCCCTACGGGGCCCTGGTCGACCTGGTCCGCGCGCTGATCGACGGCAAGACGGATGTGTACGGGGCGGCGGACCGGCTGCGGTCCTGGCAGATCTGAGGGCCACCCCTTGGGGAAGGGGATTCCCCTGGGGCCGCCGGCCGAGGGCGGATGATCGGGGCCGGCGGCCGTGACGCGCAGGAGAGCCGCCGTTCTGCGCGTGGCCTCGCGGGAAGGGGGGCCGGGTCCAGTGCACCGCGCGGCGGCCGGGCAGCGGCAGGGGGCGTGCGGGGTCGGCGGGTGCGGAGGATTCACACGGGGCGCGGGGCACGGGGGAAAGGTGAAATCCCTCCCGTGCGGTCCACGACGGCGTTGTCCGGTTTTCCCTCGGCGATATGGATGTTGCCCAAGTGCCTTGTTGGCCTTGAGCGACGTGTGCGAGGGTTTACGCCCCAGGGGGGAATGGGCGGGGCCGATCGGCGTCCGCCGGTGAACGAAGTCCGGCCGACCGCGGACGAATTCGCCCTCCCCGCGACCTCGCCAAAAAGGTACACACCATCTCGGACCCCTTTTCGGCGACCGAAATCCTGAGTGTCACGCGCGCGTGGGAAGGAATCCGCTCAGTGCCCACCCCCCACCCCCCTCGTCCGCCCTACCCGCCGCCCGGCGGGACGCCCGGAGAATCCGACGAGTCCCTCGCCACCCGCCTCAGCGGCAGTACGGACGCGGAAGTCGCCCATTCCACCGCCGTATTGACCGCCCGCCATTGGCGCCCGGCGCACGACTACGCGGTGATCTGTCTGGCGGCCTCGTCCGAAGTCGCCGAGATGGTCACCGGCACCGCCTTCCACCAGGTCTTCGACCGGCTGACCCTGGGCGAGTCGGCCATCGCGCTGCGCCCCCGGCTGCTGGTCGCCGTCCGGGACACGGTCCGGCTCTGGTCCGCGGACGACCGGACGGCCGCCGTTCTCCCGGATGTCCGCCGACCCGCCGGTGGACGTGGCATGCGCACGGCAAAGTCATTGACGCCGGAAAACCGGGTCCTGGCCGAACGCGCATTCAAGGGCCTTACCGGACTCGCCCAGTGCCTCCTGTGGCACACCGAGGTCGAGGCGGAACCGATATCCGTGCCCGCCGCACTGCTCGGCCTGGATCCCGACAGCGCGTCGGCCGCACTTGAACAGGCCCGCGACAAATACCGCGAGGGCCTTGTCCGCGCCCACCGCGAACTCGCCCCCAGCAAGGACTGCGGTTACTACAACCGGCTCCTCGACGTTCCCATTCGGCGCGGCGGCGCCCTGCTGCCCGATGTGCAGCAGCATCTCGCCGCCTGCCGCTACTGCCGGGACGCGGCCGAACAACTGAGCCATTTCGACGGCGGTCTCGATCTGCTCCTCGCCGAGGCCGTCCTCGGCTGGGGCGCCCGCCGCTACCGCGACTCCCGCCCCGGCCGCACCCAGCCCGGCCGCGCCACGGGCCGCCGCGCGAACGCCGGACGCCACCGGATCGTCTCCCGCCTCCCGCTGCCCTCGCGCCCGAACCGGGGCCTGGTCACCGTCGGCCTGGTCTCCGCCGGGCTCCTCGCCGCCGTCCTCACCGCCACCCACTGGGGCGACGGCGGCGCCGCCGACCCCATCGCCTCCGACAGCGCCCCCGGCGGCGGCAACCAGGGCACCGGCGCCTCCGCCCCACCCGGCAGCGCCGGACTGCCCGGCGCGCTGCGCAGCACCCGGCTGCACCATGTCGCCACCGGCGCCTGCCTCGCCGTACGCGGCACCGCCGAGACCGGCGCGGGCACCGAACTCGCCGAGTGCTCCACCGCCCCGGCCCAGCAGTGGGCGTACGAGGCCGACGGACTGCTCCGCAGTGTGGCCGCCCCCGAGCTGTGCCTGGACTCGCACGCCGACGCCGGGGTGGTGATCCTCGGCACCTGCGTGGACGCCCGCTCCGACCGGGCCGCCGACGTCCGCTACGACCTCACCGCCCAGGGCGAGCTGCTGCCCCGCTGGGACGACCGCCTCGCCCTCGCCCCGACCACCGGCGACCTCGCCGCCGACCTGGTCGTCAAGGTCCGCGACGGCTCCGACACCCAGCGCTGGCACACCGACGCCCCGTCCTCCGGGTCCGGCTCCCTGTCCATCGACAGCGCCCGCCCGTCCCCGCGCGCGGTGGGCGCGGCGGACACGCACTGAGAGGGACGAGGCCGTGGGCCCGGGACGGTAAGCACTGGCCGACCCGGTCGCGGGCGCCGGGGTGGAGGTGGCGCGCGAGGGTGACGACGAGTTCCCCGGCGCCCCGGGGCCGGTCTCCCGCGAGGGCCTATCGCCGCCTGAGGGAGATCATCGACCGCGCCGCGCCGCGCGGCGGCCGGGCGGAGGCGGGGGATGGTCCCCACTGGTCCGGGGGAGGCGGTCCGGCGGCTGCTGGTGCGACTGCCGACGGGCCGCTCCGCGGGGTGACGGGGGAGCCGGGGCGGGGCCCCTTCGGGCCGCCCTGGTCGATCGTCACGTCCTCGGCTTCCGCCGGCACCGGTCGCCGGGCAGGACGCGGGACGGGCCGTGTCCGCGTCCCGGCACCCGGAGTCGGGGCCGTCGCGACACCGCGTCGGGGCGAGGCGCCCGGCGCGTTGCGTTCGGAGATCGTGTCTGGGGCGAGGCGCCCGGCGCGAGGCATTCGGAGATCGCGTCTGGGGCGAGGCGCCCGGCGTGAGACCGACCCGGGTCATGCGCGGGACAGGTGCTCCGCGAACGCCGTCCGGATCAGGTGCCCCGCGTAGGGCCCGATCGGGCCCGTCCGGGTCACGCCTGCGGCGTGGGTGGTTCGTACGCCGTACCTGAGGCAGGCGCCCGGCGCGGGATCCGCCCACGTCCCGCTCGGGTCAGGCGGCTCGGGTGAGGCGTTCGCGAACTCCGCGCGGATCGGGTGCCCTGTGCAAGGCCCGCGTAGGCCGCCCCCTCCGGGGCAAGCCCGCGGCGCGAAGCGTGCACATGCCGAGCCCGGTGCAGGCGCCCGGCGCAAGCCCCGCGCAGGCCCCGCCGGGATCCGGCGCCCCGCAAGAGACGGCGCTCGCTCACCTCATCCGGGGTGGGCATCCGGCGTGAGCCTCCGCCCCGCTGCCCGGCGTGAGTCCCGCCCCGCAACGCCGCGCTCGCTCACCTCATCCGGGGTGGGCACCCGGCGCGAGCCTCCGCCCCGCAACCCGGCGTGAGCCTCCGCCCCACAACCCGGCGCGAGCCCCCGCCCCACAACCCCGCGCGAGCCCCGCCCCACACCCCCCTCACGCCCCCGCGGGCAGGTCGGCGATCTCGCCGTTCTCGTCGATCGTGTGGGTGCGCCAGTACACATCCCACTCGTCGTCGACCTGCTGTGGCACCTTGCCCTCGGGGTAGCGGGTGAAGCCCGCGTCGGGCTCCGCGCCGTTGCGTTCGCAGTACGAGCCCCCGCCGCCGATGGAGAGGGCCGGGTACTCGCCTCCCCGGCAGATGTCCTCCTGGATCTGGAGCGAACAGCCCGTCAGGGCCAGCGCTCCGGCGGCGAGGGCGGCGACCGTGAGGGCGAGTCGGCGCGGGGCGGAGGGGCGGTCGGAGGTGGTCGTGGTCACCGGAGGTCTCTTCTCGGGTCGTGGTCGGCTGGCCGCGACCACTGTCCCGAAGAGCGCCGGGCCGCTGCCTGAGTACCCGTACTCAAGGAGCGGCCCGGCGCGTACTCACCTACGCGTCAGTCCCGTGGACGCGCCCCGCGTCCAGCGCCGCCAGCCCCACCAGGTCGTCCGCCTGGGCGTCCGGGACGTCCCTGTCGAAGCGGGCCAGTGCCCGTATCCGCAGGGACACCGCCCCCAGCAGCAGGATCGCCGCCCCCAGCAGGACGTACAGCAGCCCGATGCCCCGGCCGGAGCCCGTGCCGAGGACCGTGCCGACGGTGTCGGCGAGGGCGCCGCCCGGTGCCATCAGGGGGCCCAGCAGTCCGGTGCCGAGCGGGGCGATGACCAGGAAGCCGACCGGCAGGGTGGACCAGGCGACGAGCTGGTTGAGGGCCATCACCCGGCCATGGAACCGCTGGGGCACTTTGACCTGAACGATCGTCAGATAGATGCCGTTGAGGAGGGACAGGGACGCGGCCATGCCGAACACTCCGGCGCTCACCACCAGCAGATCGGGGCGCAGCCCCGTCAGCGCGCAGCACAGCGCGAGGACCGGGACGACCAGCAGCATCCCCCGCATCCGGCGCCGCCGGGGCCCGCCCCACAGGCCCATCGCCAGCCCGCCCACCACCGCGCCCAGCCCGCCCGCCAGCGACACCGAGGCCACCGAGCCCAGCGACGAGAAGCCCAGCACCAGCGGCGAGATCAGCTGGAACAGCACCGGCAGGAACAGGTTCAGCACGGCGAAGAACAGCAGCATCGCCCGGAAGCCGCGTCGGCCGGTGACCAGCCGGAAGCCCTCGACGATCTCCTGCCGCAGGGTCTCCCGGCGCCGCGCGGCCAGGGTGCGCGGGAACCGCACGGTCAGCAGCACGGTCGCGGCGATGGCGTAACTCACCACGTCCAGCAGCAGCACCCCGCCGATGCCGATCGAGGCGAGCAGCCCGACGGCCGCCAGCGGGGCCACGACCTGGGCGATCCCGCCGGAGATCTGGACCACCCCGTTCGCGTGCCCCAGATAGCGCTTGGGGACGAGTTGGGGGATGGCCGACTGGAAGGCGAGGCGCTGGCCGGTCAGGGACACCGAGAGGACCGCCATCAGCACCCCCGTGTGCCAGGGGCTCAGCGCTCCGAAGAGATGGAGCAGCGCGAGCGCGGCCTCCGTCGAGCCGGACACCAGGGTGGCCACGAGCATCACCCGGCGCCGGTCCACCCGGTCCACCAGACTGCCCAGCACGGGCGCGGCGATCAGTCCGGGCACGATCCCGAGCACCGCGAACAGCCCGAACCAGGCCACCGAGCCGCTGGTCAGATAGATCCACAGCGGCAGCGCGAACTCGGTCAGCGCCGACCCCGTCTGGGACACCGTCTGCGACGCGGCCACCGCGACGAACCGGCGGGTGTCCCGCCGGGTGCGGGGAGCGGCGCCCGGGGTCTTAGCCGAGGCGGCGGACTCCCGGTGCGCCCCGTCCAGCCACCAGGTGGCCCCCTCCCCGCGCCCCGCCCGGCACAGATCGTCAGCCGTGCCCCCGTCCACCGCCGGATGGACCGTCGTGACGATCTCGGCGAGTTCCGCGGCCCGGTGCTTGAGGAAGTAGTGACCGCCCTCGTCCAGCACGGCCACCGCCGTCGTCGGCCCGACGAACCCCCACTCGCGGTACCGCTCCCGGTGGAACTCGGTCCCGGGATCGGCCGATCCGACGACCGACACCACCGGGCCGCCGAGCCCGGACGGCGGCCCCGCGAGCCGCTCGGTGAAGTACGCCTCGGCCGCCCGGGAGTCCTCGCGGACATTGCGGACGATGGTGGTGAGCTGCTCGGGATCGAGGCCCTCCAGGTCGGCGCCCATCGAGCGGAGCCAGTTGAGGTGCAGTCGGCCGCTGCGCCGCCGGTCCAGGACCGAGACGCGGGAGAGCAGGCCGAGGAGCCCTTCGGTGGGGCGGGCGAAGGGGAAGATCCCGCCCAGATAGACCGCGTCCGGGTCGCGCCCGGCGGCGGCCAGCAGCCGGGCCGTCTCCACGGCGAGCGCCGCCCCCACCCCGCAGTGCCCGTACACCGCGACCGGCCCGGACACCGACTCCAGCACCTCGTCCGCGCACCGCCGGGCGACCTCCTCCAGCGGCAGGGACTCCTCCGACATCCCCAGATCGTGCCCGGGGACGGCGACCGCGTGCAGGGCCACCCCGTCCGGCAGGGCGTCCGCCAGCGGCTGGTAGACGACAGCGCTGCCACCGCCGTACGGCAGGCAGATCAGGGAGAGGGTCGTCTCGCGGGCGGGGGTGAGGCGGTGCAGGAGGCGGCGCGGGCCGCGTTCCTCGTCGGTGCGTCCGGCGAGGGCGGCTACGGTCGCGACCGTGCGGTGGCGGAAGACGTCCATGAGGGTGATGCCGGCTTCCGGGCCCAGCAGCCGGCGCAGGGACGCCACCATCCGCATCGCGAGCAGCGAGTGCCCGCCGAGGTCGAAGAAGTCGTCGTGCGCGCCGACCCGTTCGAGGTTCAGGAGTTCGGCCCACAGCCCGGCTACCGTCCGCTCGGCGTCGGTGCGCGGCTCCACGTACGCCGCTCCCTCACCCGGGCCGGGCCGCCCCGGTTCCGGCAGCGCCCGCCGGTCCACCTTGCCGTGCGCCTGGCGGGGCAGTTCGGGGAGCACGGCGAAGCGGGACGGGACGAGATAGTCGGGCAGGTGCTCGGCGAGCAGCCGCCGCAGCTCGGCGGCGGGCGGCGGCGGGACCTCCGGGTCGGCGGGCACCAGATAGCCGACGAGGGTCAGCTCCCCGGCGGGTCCGCGCGCGGCGGCCACCGCCTGGCCGACGCCGGGCAGCCGCGCGAGATGCGTCTCGACCTCGCCCAGCTCCACCCGGTAGCCGCGGATCTTGACCTGGTCGTCGCCCCGGCCCAGAAACTCCACGGTCCCGTCGGGACGGTGGCGGGCCAGATCTCCGGTGCGGTACATACGGGCCGGTTCCGGTCCCGGGGGGTGCTCGGCGAACGGGTCAGGGCGGAAGCGGGCCTCGGTGAGGTCGGGCAGATTGAGATAGCCGCGGGCCAGCCGGTCGCCCCCGATCCACAGTTCACCGACCGCTCCGGGCGGCACGGGGGCGCCCTCGGCGTCGAGGAGGTAGACCCGGGCGCCGGGCAGCGGCCGGCCGATGGGGGTGGTGGGCCCCTCGGCGGGGCGGTCCGGGTCGACCAGATGGGTGGTGGCGCCGACAGTGGCCTCGGTGGGCCCGTAGTGGTTGACGACCCGGCAGCCGGTGCGGGCACCCGTCTCGGCGAGGGCCCGGCTCCACTCCCAGCCCGACGCCTCGCCACCGAGGATCAGCAGCCGCCGGGGCAGCAGTACGGCCGGGTCGTCCACCTCGGCGGTCAGGGCGGCCAGATGGGAGGGGGTGAGCTTGACGCAGTCGATGCGGTGCCGGGCGAGCTGGGCGGCCAGCTCGGGCCCCGGGGTGCGCGGCGGCAGCAGATGCAGGGTGCCGCCGGTGGTCAGGGACAGATACAGGGTGGTCAGGCCGAAGTCGAAGGCGAGCGACTGGAGCAGCAGATACCGGGCGCCGTCGGGCAGCCCCGCCGCCGCGAACCGCTGCCGCACCCCGTCCAGATAGGTGAGCACCTGCCGGTGCTGTACCGCCACCCCCTTGGGCGTCCCCGTCGACCCCGAGGTGTAGATGACATACGCCAGATGGTCCGGCCCCGCGACCGGCTCCGGCGGTGCCTCCGGCATCCCGTCGAGCGCGTCCGCCGCCTCGTCCAGCAGGAGGACGGGGGCGTCGGAGCCGTCGAGCAGGGGGCTGTGGGCGGCGGTGGTGACCAGGGCGACCGGCGCGGAGTCGGTGAGCATGTGCCCGAGGCGCCGCGCGGGCTGCTCGGGGTCCAGCGGCACATAGGCGGCCCCGGCCTTGAGGACCGCCAGCAGTGCCACCGCCTGCTCGATGCCCTGGTCCAGACAGACCCCGACCAGCGTGTCCGCGCGGGCCCCGGCGGCGCGCAGCAGATGCGCGAGCCGGTTCGCCCGCCGGTCCAGGTCCCGGTACCCGACGCGCTGCCCGGCGTGGACGAGGGCGATGGCGTCCGGGGTGCGGGCGGCCTGGGCGGCGACGGCGTCCGCGAGGGTCGCCGCGCCCGGGGTGGCCCTCCCGGTGTCGTTCCACTCGGTCAGCACCCGGTGCCGTTCATCGGCGCCCAGCAACTCCAGGGTGCCCACCGGGGCGCCCGGGTCGGCGGCGGCGCCGGTCAGCACCCGCTGCCAGTGCCCGGCGAGCCGGGCGATCGTCGCCGGGTCCCACAGATCGGTGCGGTAGGTGAGGAACGCCTCCAGTGCGCCATCGGTCTCGGTGCAGTAGAGGCCCAGGTCGAGATGGACGCCGGTGCCGTGGAAGGGGAAGGTGCTCCACTCCAGGTCGCGGGGGGTGAAGTGCTGGGCGCGATGGTTCTGGAGCGCGAACGACACCTGGAACAGCGGCGGCCGGCTCACCTCGCGCGGCAGGTCCAGCGCCTCCACCAGCCGCTCGAAGGGCGTGTCCTGATGCTGCTGGGCGCCGAGCGCGGCACCCCGCACCCGGGCGAGCACGGTGCTGAAGCCGGGGGAGGGCCCGCCGGTCCGCTCGGGGCTGAGATCGGCCCGCAGCGGCAGCATCGTGCTGAACAGCCCGATCAGCCCCTCGGTCTCCTCGGCGGGCCGCCCCGCGAACGGCGTGCCGACCGCGAAGTCCGCCTGCCCCGACCAGCGCCCCAGCACCACCTGGAACGCGGCCAGCAGCGTCATATAGAGGGTGACCCCGCGCCCCCGGGCCAGGGCGCGGGCCGCCTCGTACGCCGCCGGGTCGAGCCGGAAGGCGTGCGTGGCACCCCCGGGCCCCGGCAGCGCGGGCCGGGCCCGGTCGGTGGGCAGCTCCAGCGGCGGTACCCCGGCCATCGCCGCCCGCCAGTGCGCGAGCGACTCCCGCGCCCCGGGCAGCTCCTGCCGCGCCCGCTGCCAGTGCGCCACATCGGCGTAGGTGACGGGCAGCGGCGCCCGCTCCGGCACCGAACCACCGGTCAACTCCTCGTGTCCGGAGAGGAGTTCGTCCAGCAGCACGGACGCGGACCAGCCGTCGCCGGTCAGATGGTGCTGGCAGACGGCCAGCACATGATCGTCGTCGGCGAGCCGCAGCAGCAGGGCCCGCACCAGGGGCCCCTCGGCGACATCGAAGGGCCGGGCCACCTCCGCCTCGACCTCCGTGCGAGCCGCCTCCTCCGGCGCGGGCAGCCCGGCCAGATCGACGGTCCGCCACGGCACGGCGAAGGAGTCCGCCGACGCGATCCGCAGCAGCGGAGTCCCGTCCTCGGCAGCCGGGAATGAGGCCCGCAGCGTGTCGTGCCGTACGGCGATCAGCCGCAGCGACTCGGCGAGCGCGGCCGGGTCGAGCGCGCCCCGCAGCCGCCCGGCGATGGGCAGCACATAGGTCGCGGTACCGGGGGTGAGCTGCTCCACGAACCACAGGCGCTCCTGGGCCAGGGACAGCGGCGCGGGCGCACCCGGCGGGCGGGGCGGCACGGACGGGGTACGGGCACCGGGGGCGGGCCGGTCCCGGAGCCGGGCGGCGAGCCGGGCCCGCTGCTCGGGGGTGAGGGTGCGGCGCCCTGTGGACGGCGCGGGTGTGGGGTGGGTCGGCTGGTCGGGGGTGAGGGTGCGGCGTCCCGTGGTCGGTTCGGGTGTGGGCTGGGTCGGCTGGTCGATGGGTGCCATCAGTCCTCCTCCGCCAGCAGTTCGAGGGTGACGGCGTCGGCGACGGCGGCGACGGTGGGGGCCTCGTAGAAGATGTGCAGGGGGACCTCGGCGCCTAGGCGGTCGCGGATCCGGGCGGCGACCTGGGTGATCGTCAGGGAGTGGGCGCCCAGGTCGAAGAGGTCGTCGTCCAGGCCGAGGGAGGCGAGGCCGAGCACCTCGCGCCAGATCGCGGCGACCTCGGTGGTGACCTCGTCCCACGGTTCGTCATCGGGCGCGGGGGAGCCGGTCCCGGGGTCGGTGGCCGGGGTGCGGTCGGGGGCGGGCAGGGCCCGGCGGTCGGTCTTGCCGTTGGGGGTGAGCGGCAGCGCGGGCAGCGGGTGCACCGCCCCGGGCAGCATCACCGGCGGCAGGGTGAGGGCGAGGAAGGCGCGCAGTTCGGCGGGGGTGGGGACGGGGACGCCGGAGCGCCACACCGGGTAGACGGCGAGGAACTGGCCGCCCGGGTCGTCGGGGGTGCCGTGCACGGCGACGGCGGCGGCCGAGACCGCCGGATGCTCCTGGACCCGGGCCTCGATCTCACCCGGCTCGATCCGGTGGCCGCGCAGCTTCACCTGGTCGTCCAGGCGCCCCAGGCAGTCCAGGGAGCCATCGGTGCGGACCCGGGCGAGGTCGCCGGTGCGGTACAGCCGGGTGCCGCTCGCCGGGTCGGTGACGAACCGCCGGGCCGTCAGCTCGGGCCGGTCGCGGTAGCCGCGGGCAAGGCCCGCGCCGCCGAGGGCGAGTTCACCGGGGATGCCGTGCGGGGCGGGCCGCCCGGAGGAGTCCAGGACGAGGGCGGTGGTCCCGGCGATCGGGCGGCCGATGGTGATCTCCCCGGGGGACGGGGGCACTTCGGCGGCGGTCGACCAGATGGTGGTCTCGGTGGGGCCGTAGACGTTCCAGAGCCGTCCGACGCGCTCGCGCAGCCGCCGGGCCAGCGGCAGCGGCAGCGCCTCGCCGCCGCACAGGGCGGTGAGCGCGGGGGCGTCGAGCCCGGCGTCCAGCATCAGCCGCCAGCCGGACGGGGTGGCCTGGAGATGGGTGATGCCGTGCCGCGCGACCAGCGCGGTGAGGGCCCCGCCGTCGCGGACCTGCCGTTCGTCGGCGAGGACCACCTGACCGCCGGTGATCAGCGGCAGCAGCAGTTCCAGGGCGGAGATGTCGAAGGACAGGGAGGTGACGGCGAGCCAGCGGTCACCGGGGCGGGCGGTCAGCGCGGTGCGGAACGCCAGCAGGAGATGGGCCAGGGCGCTGTGCGGCACCTCGACGCCCTTGGGGCGGCCGGTGGAGCCGGAGGTGTAGATGAGGTAGGCGAGACCGGCGGGGTCCGGTGCGGTCTGTCTACCGGTGTCCGCAGCCGCGTCGGCACCCGCGCCCGCCTCCGCCCTCCCGGCGTCGAACAGGCCGTCGATCAGCAGCGTCCGGACCCCCGGCGGGACCCGGTCGGCGGTCGCCCGCTGGGCCAGCGCGAAGGGGGCCCCGGAGTCGTCGAGCACGAACGCCACCCGGTCGCGCGGATAGCCGGGGTCCACGGGCAGATAGGTGCCCCCGGCGAGGGTGACGGCGAGGACGGCGGCCACCGTCTCGCCGGACCGCTGCGCGCAGACCGCGACGACCGTCCCGGGCCGGACCCCCTCGGCGACCAGGCGCCGGGCCAGCCCGCGTGCGGCGCGGGCCAGTTCGCCGTAGGTCAGGGTCCGCTCCCCGGCGGTGAGGGCCGGGCGGTCGGCGTGCGCGGCGAACGCGGCGGTGAGCAGGGCGGGGAGGGTGGCGCCGGGGGCGTCGGGGTCGGGGGCGGGGCCGGTGAGCGGGGTGAGTTCGGCGTCGTCCAGCAGGGGCAGATCGGCCAGCGCGGTGCCGGGGGCGGCGGTGACCGCGGCGAGGAGCCGGCGCAGATGGGCGCCGATCCGCTCCGCGCGCCGGGGCTCCAGCCGGTCGGTGCGGTGGATGAGCAGCACGCTCAGCCGGTCGGGCCCGTCCAGCAGATGGAACCGCAGGGCGCCGCGGGCCGTGCCGGGGAACACGAACCAGTCGGTCGTCGTGGTCAGCCCGTGCAGGGTGACGGGGGCCATCCGGCGCCGGTAGGTGAGGGACACCGGGGCGAGGGTGACGCCGGGGCGCATGCCCCGCACGGCGCGGGCCAGGGGGACCGGGCGGTGCGGGTAGGCGGCCCGGAGTTCGGCCCGGACCGCGCGGGCGAACGTCCCGAAGGGGGTGTCCGGGCGGGGTGCGCCGACCACGGGCAGCTCATTGACGTGCATCCCGGTCCGCCCCTCGTCGCGGGAGCCCCGGGTGCCCAGGTCGACGGCTACGGCCGGCCGCTCGTTGCCGTACCGCAGCAGCAGGGTGTGCACGGCGGTGAGGAGGAGTTCGAAGGTGGTGACGCCGAGCTTCTGGGCGGTGACGTCCAGGTCCGCGCGGAGCGCCGGGTCGAGGTCGAAGGCGACGAAGGCGCCCGGTCCGGTGCCGGGGCCGGAGGGCCCGTCGGGGTCGGCGGCGAGACCGGGCAACCGCACGGTGGGCGCGGGCAGTTCCCGCCTCGACCAGTGCGCGGTGGCCGCGGCGAGGTCCTGGGGCCCGTACGAGGGGAGGGGATCCCCGGCCGGGGCGAGCGGGTCGGGGGCGGGGCCGTGGCCGGTGCGGTGGGCGTAGGCGGCGGCGAGGTCGGTGAGCAGGATGTCGGTGGAGGTGCCGTCGTGGACGAGATGGTGGAGGACCCCCAGCAGGGTGGCCCGGGTGGCGCCGGTGCGCAGCAGGGTGAACCGGGCCGGGGGTCCGGCGGCGAGGTCGAAGGGGGCCGCGCTCTCCTCGGCAGTCACGAAGTCCCGTGACCCGGGGGCGACATCGCGCACGGTGAGCGCGGGCGCCGGGCCGGGGACGAGGACGGGGGTGCCGTCGTCCTCCCGGACGGTGAGGGAGAGCGCGGGGTGCCGGGCGGCCATATCGGCGACGGCGGCGGAGAGCGCCCCTTCGTCGAGGGGGCCCTCGATGTGCAGGGCGAACGACAGATGGTGGAGGGAGCCGAGCGGGGCGAGCCGCTCATTGATCCAGATGCCCTGCTGGGCGGGGCTGGCGGGAATGCGGGTCACGGGAGTCTTCCTCGATCGGTCGTGCGTGCGGGCGGACAGAGGGAGGGACGGCGAGCGGAAAAGGACATGCGGTGCCGTGCGGACGGGGCGGCGCTGCCCACGTCCGGTGAGGGAAGGGAGAGGGGTGTCAGCCGACCGTCGCGGCGGTCAGGGCGGCGGTGAGGTCCTCGGCCAGGGCGGTGATGGCGTCCTCGGCGAAGGCCAGCGCGTTGAACTGGATCCAGCAGTCCAGCGAGCCGTCGGGCTGTTCCACGACGGTGAGTTCGGGGACGCCCAGGTCGCCGCCCGGCAGCGGCCAGGGGACGGTGGTCCCCCGGGGCAGCGTCCAGGGCGCGCAGCGCAGTCCGGGCAGATGGGCGTCGGCGGCCCAGTTCTCGTACCGCAGCCAGGCCGGGAAGGCGACCCGGTGCGGGGTGAACTCGGCGTAGGGGTACATCTGGTGGTCCAGGGCGCCGGTGGTGGCGAGCCGTACCCGCTCGGCGAGTTCGGCGAAGCCGGGGCCGCCGGAACAGTCGACGCGCACCAGCAGGGACTGCACCAGACAGCCCACGGTCCGCTGGGCCTCGGGCCGGGTCCGGCCGGGCACCGGGGTCATCAGCACCAGGTCGGTGCCGCCGCCGCGTCCGGCGAGCAGTCCGCTCCACAGGGCGGCGACCGCCATGAACGGGGTGACACCCAGGTCCCGGGCGCGCTCGCGCAGCCGTCCGGCGGGTCCGGCGGCGACGCTGAAGGGGTGGGCAACGGTGTGGACCCGGTCGACGGCCCGGCGGCCGGGGAACGGGTCCAGCGCCGAGGGGGCGCCGTCCAGCGCGGTCGCGAAGTGCCGCCGTCCCGCCGCCCACTGGTCGCCGGCCCAGCGCACCAAATCCTGGTACGGCAGGGCGTGGGCGGGCAGCCGGGGGGACCGGCCGCGGCGCAGGGCGTCGTAGGCGAGGCCGAGTTCGTGCAGCAGGACGCCGATGGACCAGCCGTCGGCGACCATATGGTGCACGGCGAGCAGGACGACATGGTCCTCGGGGCCCCGGGAGACCACCAGCAGCCGGGTCAGCGGATCCTCGCCGAGATCGGTGAGCCGGTCGCGTTCGGCGATCAGCAGCGCGTCGGTCTCGTGATCGGTGGCGCCGGGCACGTCGAGGACGGTGATCCGGACGCGGGGTTCCTCGTCCAGGACGGTACGGACCAGTCCGGGCAGGTCGCCGGGGACGGGTACGAACCGGGTGCGCAGCGCGGGGTGGCGGGCGGCGAGCGCGGTGACGGCCCGGCCGAGGGCGCCGGTGTCGAGCCGGTCGGTGACCCGGAAGACGGCGGTGACCGCGCCGACATCGCGCCCGGCCTCCTCGGCCGCCCAGTCGAGGAAGTTCTCCTGCTGGCTGGTGAGCGGGACCTCGTGGGGCTGGGCGCGCAGGGCGCGGAGGTAGGGCGGCAGGGCGGGCGGGGCCACCGCTGCCGGGGGTGCGGCGGCTGCCGTGCCGGTGTGCCGGTCGATCCAGGCGGCCTGGGCGCGCAGGGCGGGGCGGCCGAAGACGAGTGCGGCGCCCGCGTCGACGCCGAATCGTTCACTCACGGCGGTGGCCAGCCGCACCGCGCGGAAGGAGTCGCCGCCCAGCGCGAAGAACTCCTCCCCGCTGTGGCGGACCTGACGCCCCAGCACCTCCTGCCACAGCCCGGCGAGGGCCTCCTCGGTGGCGGTGCGCGGCGGCGTCGGTGGGGCGGGGTCGGCCGGGCCGGGCGCGGGGTCGTCGAAGAGGGGGCGGAGCCGGTGCTTGACGACCTTTCCGGTGGCGTTGCGGGGCAGGTCGGCGGCGAGCAGGATCCGTACCGGCAACTCGGCGCGGCTGAGTCTGCCGACCAGGAACAGCCGCAGTTCGTCCAGGTCGAGCCCGTCCTCGGACGGCACCACGACCGCCGCCGGGACCGCGCCCATGACGGGGTGCGCGATGCCGAGGGCGGCGGCGTCGGCGACCCGGGGGTGGGCGTGCAGGCCGTCCTCGATCCGCAGGGTGGAGACCTTCAGGGCGCCGGACTTGATGACATCGCTCTCCCGGTCGACCAGATGGAGAAAGCCCCCGTCGTCCAGCCGCCCCAGATCGCCCATCCGCACCCAGCCGTCCCGGAAGACGGTGGCGGAGGCGTCCGGGTCCCCGGCGTAGGCGCGGGGCGGGCCGGGCTGGCGCAGCCACACCTCACCGGTCTCGCCGGGGGCCACCGGGGTGCCGTCGGGGCCGAGGAGCCGCAGGTCGCCGGGGTCGGTGGGGCGTCCGACGGAGCCGGGGCGGGCGAGGTCGACGATCGTGGAGAGCTGGGCGGGGGACGCCTCGGCGGAGGTGTAGGCGTTGACGACGGTGGCCTTGGGGAGGGCCTCGGTCAGGGCCAGGGCGACGGGGACGGGCAGGGCGGCGGCGGAGGAGGAGAGCAGCAGCACACTGGAGAGGTCGTGGCGGTCGGCGATACGGGAGTTGAGCAGCTCGATCGCCATGGAGGGGACCAGGAAGACGGTCCCGACGCGCAGTTCGGCGACGGTACGGCCGAACTCCTCGGCGTCGAACCGGGGCAGGACGACGCTGGTGGGCGCCGCGGTGAGGGCGCCGATGACCATCATCTGGGCCGCGTTGGTGCCGAGGGGGAAGGCGTGCAGGGCGTGGCGGGAGTGGGCGTAGGGGCGGTGGCGGGGAGTCAGGCGCAGGCCCGCGGTGAGACTCGCGTGGGAGGCGATCACGCCCTTGGACGTCCCGGTGGTGCCGGAGGTGCCGACGATCTGGGCGGTGTCGGTGGGGGCGGGGCGGTACGGGGGTGTGGCGCCGTCGGCCGGTCCGGACGCCTCGACGGCCTCCAGGGTGAGGTCCGTCAAGTCACCGTCAATGGGCGTGAGTTGGGAGCCGCGCAGTACGGCGGTGGCGCCGCAGAGGGCGGCGAGCCGGGCCGCCTCCGGTGCGGGGAGGTCGGCGCGCAGTACGAGGGCGGCGGCCCCGGCGTAGTGGGCGGCGAGAAAGGCGACCGCGTAGCGGTCCCACTCCTCGTTGGTGAAGCGCAGGGCCAGCAGATCACCGGGGCGTATCCCCGCGGCGGCGAGCCCCTGGGCGGCGCGGACGGCCCGTAACCGCCAGGCGCCGTAGGTGAGGGTGGAGCCGCCGCGTACCTGGATCGCGATGCCGTCGGGCTGCTGGGCGGCACGGGCGTCGAGCAGATCGGGAACGGTCGGCACACCGGGCGGTGCGTTGATGATGCCCTCCAAGTTCGTTGTCCGGTCCGGGAGTTGACCCGGACATGGGCTGACACAGGAGTCGGTCGTCAGGCATGGCGCGCGAAGTCCGCCCTTGGGTATGGTCTGGACCATTCGGCGGGGCACGGCGAAGGATAGCGCGCCACTGTCGCACTTGTGTCGCAATGATGGAGAGTTCGTGGACATCGGCGGGGATCGGCCGCGCGAGCCACCCCGCCGGGACCCGGACTCCCCGGTAAAACCCCTCGTCACCGGGGGTGCGCACGGGCAACCGGCGGGTCGGGGCCGCGGGACGGGACGGCCGGAGTCGGTGAAGAACGTCCGACGATTCCGGCCACCCCGCTCCCGATCCTCCACCGGGCACCCACCCTCACACCCATGACGGAATCCGCCTGCCCCCTCACCCCCTCCGACACCCCACATCCAGCCCCCGGGTACGCCGCCGTCCCCGGGCGAGTGAGAAGGAATCACACAGATGCTGTACGCGGGAATCGCCTGGTCCGCCGAGGGCTATCAGGTCGAAGTGGTGGACGCCGACGGCGAACGCGCCATGACGCCCACCCACTGGGGCGCGGAACGGGTACCGGAACTGACCCGCTGGCTGGCCGGTGAGGACAGACGCCCCCAGGGCCCCTGCGCCGTGGCCCTGGAGAGCACCAACGGCCTGGTCGACGGCCTCTTCACGGCGGCCGGACTGGAGGTCTACCGCGCCGACCCCTGGCACCTCGGCGACCGCCCCGACTTCGGCTCCGTACCGGCCCTCGCCCTCGCCGAACTCGCCAGAACCGGCCGCGCCGCCCTCGCCCCGCTGACCGCCGAGGGCGGCGGCCAGACCGGCCGGGACGACGACTACCACGACGGCATCCGCCGCAGCGCGTCCGTCGAGGCCCGGCTCACCGAGGCGGGCCGCTGGTTCCGGCACGGCCCGCGCGACCGCCCCGAGATCGCCCTCACCTTCGACGACGGCCCCGACCCCGTCCACACCCGCCAGATCCTCGACATCCTGGCCCGCTACGACGTCCGGGCCACCTTCTTCTGCGTCGGACTCCATGTGCGCGCCCTGCCCGACGAGGTACGGCGGATCGTGGACGCCGGGCACGGCCTCGGCAACCACACCTGGTCGCACCCCTTCCTGCCCGACCTCACCGCCCGGCAGTTCCGGCTCCAACTCGACCGCACCAGCGAGGCGTTCGACCGGGCGGTGGGCCGCGTCCCGGCTGTCTTCCGCCCCCCGTACGGCGCCCGCACCCCCGAGACCCTCGCCGAACTGCTCCCGTCCGGGCCCGCGCTGGCCCTGTGGGACGTCGACTCCTGGGACTGGGCCCGGCAGGGCCCCGAGAAGATCACCAGCACCGTCCTCGACCACACCCGGCCCGGCTCACTGATCCTGATGCACGACGGCGGCGGCGACCGCAGACAGAGCGTCCAGGCCCTCCCCGCGGTGATCGAGGGACTCCTCGCGCGCGGCCTGTCCTTCGTCCACGCCGACACCCTGGCGGGCCTCCCGGAAACCCTCTGACCGGCGCGCGACGGCGGTTCCGCGACGGCGGCTCGGCGACGGCGGCCCCGCGACGGCGGCCTCGGCCCGGCCCGCGCCTGCCGGGCCGGGGCCGCCGGGACCTGCCGTGGTCCTCCGGTCCGTTCCGGGTGAGTCCGGGGCCTGCGGGACCTGCCGTGGTCCTCCGGTCCGTTCCGGGTGAGTCCGGGGCAGCCGGGATCCGCCGTGGC
Source organism: Streptomyces sp. NPDC004610 (assembly GCF_040609715.1). NCBI lineage: Bacteria > Bacillati > Actinomycetota > Actinomycetes > Kitasatosporales > Streptomycetaceae > Streptomyces > Streptomyces sp. NPDC004610. Next base: position 110,062 of record NZ_JBEXLA010000011.1, read on the forward strand.
CCGGTCCGTTCTGGGTGAGTCCGGGGCCCGCAGGACCCGCCGTGATCCGGTCCGTTCTGGGTGAGTCCGGGGCCCGCAGGACCCGCCGTGATCCGGTCCGTTCTGGGTGAGTTCGGGGCAGCCAGGCCCCGCCGTGGCCCGATCCCCTCCGGGTCAGTCCGGGGCCGCAGGCAGCCGGCGCGGCTCGATCCGTTCCTCCACCGCCGTGCCGTCCGCCGCCCGCCGGACCCGGTAGGCGCCCTTGCCGGGCACCTCCGCCACCGCCTCGACCAGCTCCGTGCCCCGGTAGACCAGGCCCACCCCGTCGTCCGTGCAGTGCGCCTCGGCGAAGGTGCCGTCCGCGACCAGCCGGTGGATCAGCGGACGGCGCCCCGGATCCACGTCGTAGTGCACCCCGTTCCCGTACGGCAGCAGACCGAGGCCATTGGTGACGGGGCGCAGCTCGGGCCCGTACGAGTCCGTCGCGCCGCCCTGGAACCAGCACAGGGAACCGGCGCTGACCCCGCTGAGCACCACGCCCGACCGCCAGGCGCGGCGCATGATCGCGTCCAGGCCGTGCACCCGCCACACCGCGAGCAGATTGGCCACCGAGCCGCCCATCACCCACACCACGTCCTGCTCCAGCACCGCCGCCTCGATGTTGTCGACATTGGGCATCGGGAAGAGGTGCAGCGGCGTCAGCTCGAACCCCGCGATCCGCGCGGCCTCCGTCATCCGGGTGGTGAAGTGCTCCGCGTCCCCGATCGCCGTGCCGACATACATCACCTTCGGGCGCCTGCCCGTCACGTCGGCCAGCTCCACCGCGTGATGCACGAGGGCGTCGAACTGGACCCGGGTACGCGTCCCGGCGCGATGGCCGCCGGAGGTGGCGAGGACGGTGGGTTCGGAAGCGGTCATGGGAGGGATCGTAACGAGGGCGGGGCGCGGGGCCCCGGGCAGCGCGGTGCCGGGCGTCGCGACGCGGTGGGGATCCGTCGATCCGTCGGACAGTCGCTAGTGGCGCCAGGCCGCCTGGGCGTTGCGCAGGGCGCGGGTGGCGGTCTGGCCGCCCGCCACCGCGAGCGCCAGTTCGTCGGCCAGCCGCTGGAGATTGCCGGGGTCGTCCGGGCCCTTGGGCCACACCACCGGGGTGCCGTCCAGACCGGCCCGGATCAGCCCGACGGCGGTCGGGGTGGTCTCCCCGTACGCCGCCGAGTGCAGCACACTGCGGCGGTTGGGGTCGATGGCGCTGTTCTTCTGCGTGGTCTCCGTCAGCATGGTGTCCTTCGCCGTCGCCCAGGCGATATAGGCGAGCGCCGCCTCGCGCTGCGGGGACACCGACGACACGCCCAGCGCGTACCCGCCGTTGAGCGGGGTCCGGCGGCGCCGGTTGTGCCCGCCGAGCGGCAGCGCCACCGCGCCCCACTTTCCGGCGATCTTCGACAGCGCGGGATCGTCGGCCCGGCGGGCCAGCCCCGTCCAGGACTCGATCAGCCCGAGCTGTCCGCCGAGGAACGCGTTGGTGGCCGGGTCGAAACTGGGCTGCTCCGGCGGGACGGGCAGCGAGTGGGGCGCCACCTCGATCAGCTGCCGGGCGGCGGCGACGGCCGCGTCCGTGGTGAGCGTCGGACGGCCCGAGCGGTCGACCAGGTCGCCTCCGTAGCCGACGAGCCGGTTGATGAAGCAGCAGCCGAGGCCCATCGCGTGCGGCTGCCGCTGGAGCACGGCACCGTGGTACGCGCCGCCGCCCGCCCGGGTGATCCGCTCGGCCACGGAGTCGAACTCGTCCCAGGTCGCCGGGGGCCGCACACCGTGCGCGTCGAGCAGCTCCCGGTTGTAGAAGACCAGATGCTGGTCGCCGTCGTAGGGCAGACCGTAGCGGCGCCCCCGGTACAGGGTGTACGGGTCGTGGATCGACGGCAGGAAGTCCTGGGTGTCCAGGTCGCGCCGGGACCTGATCCAGCCGGTGAGATCGACGAGCGCCCCCGCCTCCGCCATCGCGCCCAGGCCGTAGTAGTAGTAATCGAAGAGGTCGAACGCGGCCGTGCCGCTGCGGACGTCGTCGATGATCCGGTCCGTCAGCCGGAGGTAGTCGGTGGACGTCACCTCCACCGTGCCACCGGTCAGTTGCTGCCAGGCCGGGGCCAGGACCGTGCGGTGCATGGCGATGTGCGGGGAGTTCACCAGGATCCGCAGCGTGACACCCGTGAGATCGGGCAGCGGCGGCGCGAGCGGGGCGGCGGACGCGGCACCCGCACCGGCGCCGAGTGCGGCGAGTGCGGCGGCACCGCGCAGGACATGCCGGCGGGCGGGGGAGGGGACACGGCCGGGAAGCGCGGAGGACACGGGGGCTCCTTGGAGAGGGGACGCCCGAGATCTACTCGCCCCCTGAGAAAAGGGTCAAGGAGAAGTGCGGATCTCTGGGCAAACACAAAGCAAGCCGTCAGGTGCCATGCCGGGGCCTCTGTCTTCCTGTTCCGCTACGGCGTCCCGCCCGGCGCCTCCGTCAGGTCCGCCGCCGTCACCGACGACGGAGTCGCATGGCCGGACAGGGCCAGCGTCAGATCGAGTTCGGCCAGCAGACAGCGGATGACATGCTCGACGCCCGCCTGCCCGTCGAGCCCCAGCCCGTACGCGTACGGCCGCCCCACCAGCACCGCCCGCGCGCCGAGCGCGAGCGCCTTGACGATGTCGTCGCCGGTCCGGACGCCGCTGTCGAACAGCACGGTCAGCCGGTCGCCCACCGCCCGCGCGATCCCCGGCAGCGCGTCCGCCGCCGCGACCGAGCCCGCCACCTGCCGGCCCCCGTGGTTGGACACCACCACCCCGTCCATCCCGGCGTCCGCCGCCAGCCGGGCGTCGTCCGGGTGCAGCACCCCCTTCAGCACGATCGGCCCGTCCCAGTGCTCCCGCAGGAACGCCAGGTCCGGCCAGGTCTTCCCGGGATCCGCGAACAGGTTCACGAAGTGCATCACCGCCGCGTTCGGATCCTCCTGCACCGGCTTGGCCAGCCCCGCGCGAAACGCCGGGTCGGTGAAGTAGTTGGCCGTGCCCACCCCGTGCAGGAAGGGCAGATACGCCTGGTCCAGATCGCGGGGCCGCCAGGCCAGCAGCGGGGTGTCCAGCGTGACGACCAGCACCGAGAACCCGGACTCCCGCGCCCGCCCGAGAAAACTCCGGGTCACCTCGCGGTCCTTGGACCAGTACAGCTGGAACCAGCGCTCCGCGTCCCCCATCGCCTCCGCGACCTGCTCGATCGGGGTGCTGGACGCCGAGGACAGGATGTACGGCACACCCTGCGCCGCGGCGGCCCGCGCGGCGGCCGGTTCGGCGCCCGGATGCATGATCGACAGCACCCCGATCGGCGCCAGCGCCAGCGGGGCGGGCAGCGGTCTGCCGAGCACCTCCACGGACAGATCCCGCTCATGGACATCGCGCAGCATCCGCGGCACGATGCGGCGCCGCCGCAGGGCCTCCCGGTTGGCGCGGGCGGTGCTGCCGTCCCCGGCGGCGCCCGCCACATAGCCCACCGGGCCGGGACCGAGCCGCTGCTCGGTGAGCTGCTCCAGCCGGGTCAGATCGGTGGGCAGCCGGGGTACCGCCCCCGTCATCCCCTGGAGATAGATCTCGTACTGGAAGTCCGCCCAGTGCTTGGCCATCCGTGCCTCTCCCGTCCCGGGGGTTCGTGGCCATACTCACCGGTCGGTACGGGGGTGTCCAGGGGCGGGGGGCAGGGGGCGGGGGTGGGAGGGCGTGAGGTGGTGGGGTGATGCGGACGGGGGCGGTCCTGGTGCGGTCGTCGCCCGGCGGAGCGCCGCCCGCTTCCCCGCCGTCCTGGGCCGCAATCGCCCTCAGGCGGAGGGCGTGCCTCTCCCGGCCTCCGCCAGCACTCCGGCCAGCTCCGCCGGTCTGGACAGCATCGGCCAGTGGCCCGTCGCCAGTCTCACCCACTCCCAGCGCTCGCCGCGGAGCAGCTCCGCCAGCCAGGGCGAGGGGGCGTCGCCCTCCCGCAGGCATTCCACATAGGTCGCCGGGAGGTCGCCCAGCGGGCGGGCGAGGACCGCCGGTTCGGTGAGCGTCGCGCCGGGATGCGGGGTGCCGTGCGCCACCAGGCGGGCGATCTGCTCCTCCGTCAGATCCTCGCCCGCGTAGCGGTCGGCGCCGGGCGGCGGCCAGAAGCCGTCGTTCTCCTCGATCGACCGCACCACCTGCTCGCTCGGCCAGGCGTCGAGGAACGACTCGCCGTCCACCGGCACATTGGCGTCCACGAACACCACCCGCCGCAGCCGCTCGCCGATCCGCTCCGCCGCCTGGCCGACCGGGACACCGGAGTAACTGTGGCCGACCAGCACCACATCCCGCAGATCAGCGCGCTCGACCTCGCTGACGATGTCCTCGACGTGCGTCCGCTGCCCCGCCGGGACGCCCGAACGCTCCGCGAGGCCGGAGAGGGTGAGGGCGCGCACCTCATGGCCCGCCGCCCAAAGGTCCTCGGCGACCTCGTCCCAGGCCCAGGCGCCCAGCCACGCGCCCGCCACCAGTACATAGTTCGTCATGCCGCCAACGTAGACGGCGGCACTGACAATCACCGGTGCGCCGCCGCGCGACTCCCGTTGCGCCCGCCCGCCTCACCCGCCTCGTGGAGCCCGGGAGCAGCCTGGGCGGGCCCGCGCGCCCGCCCGCCCGCCTCAGGCCACCCTCGCGCGCCGAGCCGTTCTGGCGTCCGGCCGCCTCCCCCCCCACAACGCCCTGGCGTCCGACCCGCTCCCTTTACAACGCCCCGGCGTCCGGCCCCCCTCCCCTCACGACACCCCGGCGTCCAGCCCCCTCCCCTCACGACACCCCGCCGTCCGGCCCGCTCCCTCCACGCGCCCCGCCATCCGGCCCCTGCGCCCTGACCCGCTGCACCTGCTCCAGGGACGCGCGCAGTTCCGTCAGCCAGTCGTCCTCGTGGCGCCGCACCAGCCGGACGCACCAGGCGAGCGCCTCGCTGCGGCTGCGGGCGACCCCGGACGCGACCAGTGTGTCCAGCACCCGCCGCTCCGGCTGCCGCAGCCGGGTCATCACGGGCGCGGCGACATGGGTGAACAGCGCGCGTTCCGGTCCGCACAGCACACCCCAGGACACCTTGCGGCCGAACCGGTGCTCGGCCTCGCGGGCGATCCCCATCCGGGTCTCCCGGGTCCGCTCCCGGAACTCCTGGACCCGGCCCTGCACCGCCGCCTCCCGCTCGGTGTCCGACACGTCCTCGGTCAGCCGGGGCCGGGGAATCCGCCCGATGACGGTGATCTCCTCACGGTCGACCGTGACCTCGGCCAGCTCCTCGAAGAGATCCTCCGGCAGCCGGCCCGCGAACCAGCCGCGTACCTTCTCTGTCTGCTCAGAAGTAATCATGTAATGACGATTACTCCGGAATTTCGGGAAGGCAAGCGCGGGTGGGGCCGGTCCGCCGAGAGCGGAATCGGAATGTTTCAGGCCGATTAACGAGCCGGGACGAAACGACCATCCGGCCAACTCCGGCGATCAAGAACCTTGGGGAATCGCGGCGGTGTGGCGCGCATTCCGTCACTTCACGCCACTGATTCAATACGCAAGGTTACTGAAATCGATGGGGTCGAGATGAGTTTCCGGGCCGGACTCGGCAGACTCGCGCTCGCCGCTCGCCCCACCGGGCAGTGGCCCCCGTTCCCTCAAGCGGAAGGATGCACACAATGCGGAACACCGCGCGCTGGGCAGCGACCGTCGGCCTCACCGTCACGGCCGCCGTCAGTGGTCCGTTCACCGGAGCCGCCCTCGCCACCCCCGCCGTCACCCCGGTCACCACCCCCGCCGCCACCCCGGTCACCACCCCCGCCGCCGCCCCCTCGTCGCTCTACGCCCCCACCGCCCTGGTGCTCACCGTCGCCCGCGGCGAGGCCGCCACCGCGACCGCACCCGACCGGGCCGTCACCCTCAGTTGTGCCCCCGCCCCCGGTGGCACCCACCCGGCGCCTCAAGCCGCCTGCGCCGAACTGACCCGGGTCGGCGGCGACTTCGACACCCTCACCGCCGACGCCGCCGTGATGTGCACCCGGGACTACCGGCCGGTCGTGGTCACCGTCTCCGGTGTCTGGCAGGGCAAGCGGGTCGGCTATGAGCGCACCTTCCCCAATGACTGCATGATGCGCGCCCACGGCGCCGGGGTCTTCTCCTTCTAGGCCGCCGCCCAAGGACCGGGATCGCCGGTTCCCGTGAGCGCAGCGGGCGGCCCGTGAGTGGGGAGAGCGGGTGCCTGTCACGGGGTCGCCGGGATCCCGCACAGGGGGTCGGTGGGCGGAGTGGGGCCGCCCGCCAACCCCGATGGCCTCTCGCAGGGGTCATCCTCGTATGCCTTGACTGGCATATAACCGGTGAGGCATATTGAAGCCATGTCCGACGACTCGCTCTGGACCGCCCTCGCCGATCCCCATCGGCGGACCATCGTCGCGCTGCTCCTGGAGCGGCCGAGGTCCGTCGGTGAGCTGGTGGAACGCACCGGGCTGAGCCAGCCCGGCACCTCCAAGCACCTGAAGGTGCTGCGCGAGGCGGGCCTCGTACGGGTACGGCAGGACGCGCAGCGCCGGGTCTACGCCCTCGACCCCGCGCCCATCGCCGCCCTCGACGCCTGGCTCACGCCCTACCGCAGCCTCTGGAACCGCAGCCTGGACGCCCTCGGCCACCGCCTCGACGCGGCGGACCCGGCGGACCAGGCGGGCCCGGTCGACGGCCCGGACCAGCCGCACGGAGCGCGCCCCCGTCCGTCGGACCGCACCGAATCACCTACCGCCCCGAAGGACTGATCCCCCATGACCGCCGACCTCACCGGCACCTTCCTCACCCTCGACGACGGCCGCCCGGCGATCCGCTTCAGCCGTACCTACGCCCACCCCGTCGACCGTGTCTGGCACTTCGTCACCGACCCCGCCGAACTCGCCGGATGGTTCCCCGCCCGCGCCGAGATGGAGCTGCGGCCCGGCGGCGTCGTCGCCTTCCCCGGCGACCCGGGCATGGCGGACCACCCCGGCCGGATCATCGCCGTGGACCCACCCCGCCATCTCTCCTTCGAGTGGGGCGGCGACGAACTCCACTTCGACCTGGAACCCCTGGACGACGGACGCACCCGCTTCACCCTCACCAATGTGCTGGTCGCCGAGGACACCGCCGCCCGCAACGGAGCCGGTTGGGAGGTCTGCCTCTCCGCCCTGGACGCCAGGGCCGAGGGCACCCCCTTCGAGGGCCCGCACGCCGGACCCACCGCCCCCTGGCAGGGCTTCTACGACGGCTATGTGGCCGCCGGTTTCCCGTCCGGCGCCGCGATCCCCGGCACCGGCTCCTGACCCGGACGGACCCCGGCCCCGCGCCGCGACGGCCCGCTCACGCCGGTTCCCGCAGGACACCAGCGGTCACGCCAACTGCCGTCGCACCAGCTCGTGCAGCCGCCCCCCGGTGTCCGCGAGCAGGGCCGCGGGCGGCCCCTCCTGGGCGATCGTGCCGTTCTCCATGACGATCACCCGGTCCGCGTCCAGGACCGTCGACAGCCGGTGGGCGATCACGATCCGGGTGGCGTCCAGGGCCTTGGTGCTCTCGATGACCCGGCGCTGGGTCCCGTTGTCCAGGGCGCTGGTCGCCTCGTCGAAGAAGAGGATCCTGGGGCGGCGGATCAGGGCCTGGGCGATCATCAGGCGCTGCCGCTGGCCGCCGGAGACCGCCCCGTTGCCCGCGACGACGGTGTGCAGGCCCATCGGCATCCGCCGGATGTCGTCCGCGAGGCCCGCCAGCTCGGCCGCCGCCATCGCCTCCTCGGGCGTGTACGGCTCGGTGCCGCAGATGACGTCCAGGATCGAGCCGGAGAACGGCTGGGCGTGCTGGAGGACCACCCCGCACTGACGGCGGACCGCCGACCGGTCCAGCGCCGCCAGGTCCTGGCCGTCGTACAGGACGCTGCCCGACAGGGGGCGTTCGAAGCCGATCAGCAGGCGCAGCAGGGTCGACTTGCCGCAGCCGCTGGGGCCGACCACCGCCACGAACTCGCCCGGCCGGACGCTGAAGGACAGGTCGTCCAGGACGAGCGGGCCGTCGTCGGAGTAGCGGAAGGACAGCCCGCGTGCCTCGATCGCGCCGGTCAGCGGGCCGGGGCTCGTGCCGGTGCGGGGGACCTCGGGCACCGCCGTGAGCACCGGCTTGAGTTCCTCGTACAGCGGCAGGGCGCCCACCAGGGAGACGAACGCGCCGGTGAGCTGGGTGACCGAGGTGAGGAGCATCGTGACCGAGGTGAGGAAGGCGAGGAAGTCGGCCGCCGACATGCTGCCCCGCGCCGGGCCCGCCAGCAGCATGAACATCAGCAGGGAGCACAGCGGGAGATGGACCGCGCCGAGGACCGCCGTCAGATTCCTGATCCGGCCCACCCGCCGCTGGAGCTCCCGGCCGCGCGCGAACTCGCCCGCCCAGGCCGCGTAGGCGTAGTTCTCGGCCGCCGCGACCCGGAGTTTCGGCAGTCCGCGCAGGGTCTGGAACGCCTGGTTGTTGAGTCGGTTGGTGAGCACCACCAGCCGCCGCTGCCAGCGCACCTGCCACAGGCCGAGCCCCAGGAACACCCCCGCGATCAGCACCAGCACGCCCAGCGCCGCCAGCGCCATCGGCACACTGAACCAGAGCAGCAGCCCCAGGTTCATCACCGCCACCGTCACCGACTGCGCGACCACCGGGCCGACGCCCGCCAGCAGCCGCCGGATCGCGCTCACCCCCATCGCGGCGGAGGCCAGTTCGCCGGTGGAGCGGCCCGTGAAGAAGGCGGTCGGCAGCCGCAGCAGCCGGTCCCACACCGCGGGCTGGAGGGTCGCCTCGATCCGGCCCTCCAGCCGCAGGATCGTCATGTTCTGGAGCAGCAGGAACGCCGCCGCGACCACACTCGACACCATCACCGCCACACAGACCCGGGTGATCAGGTCCGTGCGCGCCGCCGGTACGAACTCGCCCAGCACCCGGCCCGTCGCGATCGGCACCAGCGCCCCGATCGCCACCGTCACCAGAGCGGTCAGCACCAGCGCCGCCCCATCGCGGCGGGTGCCGCGCAGGACGAACCGCAGCAGCCCGAGCGGGCCGAGGGGCCGGTCCGGCAGCGGACGGTAGAACATCACCGCGCGCGGCTCGAACTCCGCCGCGTTGCCCTTGCCGACCGGGGTCTCCCGCCCGCTCGCCGGATGCACCGCCGCATAACCGCCGCGCCGCCACAGCAGAGCCACCGGCGCCCCGGACAGCGCCCGGTGCCCCACCAGCGGACCCACGTCCTCCCGCCACCAGCGCCCGGCCAGCCGGACCGCCCGGGTCCGCACCCGGGCGGCGCGCGCGATCCGCTCCACCGGGTCCAGCCGCTCGCTCCCGGTACCGCCCCGCTCGGGCTCCGCCAGCACGATCCCCGCCGCACCCGCGACCAGCTTGCACACGGCGTGGGTGGCGTCCGCGTCGGCGGCCGTCGCCCGGCGCCCCGCGCGCGGGCCGATCGCGGCCAGCAGCGTCCGGTCCGCCTCGGCGCGCACCGCTTCACCGGCCCTGATCCCGGCGGCCGTCCGGGTCTCATGGGTGCGTTCCAGCTGCTCGATCCAGCGGTCCAGGGCGGTCAGCAGCCGGTACTGCTGGTCGACCAGGCTCTGCCACAGCGCCGGGTCCATCAGCAGATCGGCGGCGGCCTCCGCCCCGTGCGCCGACCCGTACTGGACGCTGCCCGGCGGGACCCGCATCCAGAAGACCTCGTCGTCGCCGACCTCCGCCCGGCCGTCCGGGGCCGTCGTCGCCTGGAACAGCACCGCCAGTCCCCGGCCCACCCCGAGGGCGAGCGCGTACTCCAGCGGACTCGTCGCCGGTGGCACGTACTGCGGGACGCCCTGGGCGTCGTACGCCCATGTCTCGGTGGGGGTGGGCCCGTACAGCTCGCGCAGGGCGATCCGGTGCATCACGCAGTCGCGGGACGGACGGGCGACCAGGGTGTGCTGGGGGCCGGTCACCGGGCCCAGCAGCAGCGACCCCGCCGACAGCCGGCCCAGATGGTGCCAGTGGCCCTGCCCGGCCGCGTCCACCGCGAACAGGTCCAGCGTCCCCGCCGCCACCAGCCACAGCGTCTGCGGCCCGCCCAGGTCCAGCCGCCCGAGCCCGGCGCACTCCAGCCGGGTGCCGAGACCGCCCAGCGCGTCCCGCACGAGGTCGCCCTCGCCCGCCTCGGGCATCTCAGCGCTCCCCGACCAGGGCCGCGTACGCGCCGCCGAGTGCCATCAGGTCGTCGTGCCGACCGCGTTCCACCACCGCGCCCTGGTCCAGGACCACGATCTCGTCGCTGTCGCGGACGGTGCTCAGCCGGTGCGCGATGAGCACACAGGCACAGCCCCGGCGGCGCAGATTGTCCATCACCGCCCGCTCGGTCTCCGCGTCCAGCGCGCTGGTCACCTCGTCCAGCACCAGGACGCTGGGGCGGCGCACCAGCGCCCGCGCGATCTCCAGCCGCTGCCGCTGCCCGCCGGAGAAGTTCCGCCCGTCCTGCTCCACCCGGCTGCGGATCCCGCCCGGCCGCCGCAGCACCACCTCGTACAGCTCCGCGTCCTTGAGCGCCGCCACCACCGCCTCGTCCGGCACCGACGGGTCCCACAGCGCCACGTTGTCCCGCACCGACCCCTCGAACAGGAACACCTCCTGGTCGACGAAGGACACCGACGCCGCCAGCGCCCCGCGCGGGATGTCCGCGAGCCGCCGCCCGTCGATCCGGATCACCCCGTCCCAGGGCGCGTACAGGCCCGCGATCAGCCGGGACACCGTCGACTTGCCGCTGCCCGAGCCGCCCACCAGCGCCACCTGCCGTCCCGGACCGACCGTCAGATCGAACCCGGTCAGCAGCGGCGCGTCCAGCGGGCTGTAGCCGAAGGACACGTTCACCAGCTCCACATGGCCGTGCAGCCGCCGGGCCGACCCGGCGCCGGTAAGGGTGTGCGGCGGGTCGGCGCGGAAGTTCTCCACGTCCTTGAGCCGGGCCACGTCCGCCGCGAAGTCCTGGATCCGCCCCGCGACCCCGTTCAGCCGGGTCAGCGGCGCCGTGAACCGGGTCACCAGCGCCTGGAACGCCACCAGCAGCCCGATCGACAGCTGCCCCTCGACCGCCCGCATCCCGCCGATCCACAGGATCAGCGCGCTGTTCAGCATCGCCAGCGTCGGCGCCACCACCCCGAGCCAGGCACTCGGCACCCCCAGCCGCTGCTGCTCCTCCAGGGTCGTCGCGTGCTGCCCGGCCCAGGTGCGGAAGTAGCCGTCCTCCCCGCCGGTCGCCTTCATCGTCTCGATCAGCTGGAGCCCGCTGTACGCCGTGTCGGTCAGCCGTGCCGCGTCCGCCCGCAGCTTGGCCGTCCGGGTCGCGCGCAGCCGGATCACCACCCGCATCGCCACCAGGTTCATCAGCGCCACCCCCACCCCGACGAAGGTGAGTTGCGGATCGTAGGAGTAGAGGAGCAGGGCGTACAGCACCACGACCACCGCGTCCACGCCCGCCGCCGCCAGATCGCGGGCCAGGGTCTCGGCGACCGCGTCGTTCGACTGGAGCCGCTGCACCAGATCGGCCGGGCCGCGCTGGGCGTGGAAGGTGACCGGCAGCCGCAGCAGATGCCGCAGGAACCGGGCGCTGGACAGGGTGGAGGAGATGATCCGGCCGTGCAGCAGATTCGCCTGCTGGAGCCAGGTCAGCACCGCCGTCAGCAGCACACACCCGCCCATCGCCGCGAACAGCACCCCCAGCAGCGAGGTCTGCCCGCCGATCAGGAACATGTCGATGTAGGTCCGGCTCAGCGCCGGGACCGCCGCGCCCACCAGCACCAGCAGCAGACTGGCCAGCACCGCCGCGGGCAGCGTCCCGGCGGTGCCGCGCAGCCGGGCGGGCATCGCGCCCCACACCCCCGGCCTGCGCCCGCCCCGGGTGAAGCCGTCGCCCGGCTCCATCGTCAGGACGATCCCGGTGAAGCTGCCGTCGAAGTCCTCCATCGGCACGAACCGGCGGCCCTTGCCGGGGTCGTTGACGTACACGCCCCGGCGGCCGAGGCGGCGGCCCGTGCCGTCGTAGACGACATAGTGGTTGAACTCCCAGAACAGCACCGCCGGGGCCCGCACCCCGGCGAGCGCGGCCAGGTCCATCTGCATGCCCTTGGCGGTGAGCCCGAAGCCGCGGGCCGCCTTGAGGAGATTCCCGGCCCGCGAGCCGTCCCGGGAGACCCCGCACGCGATGCGCAGCTCCTCCAGCGGGACATGGCGGCCGTAGTGGCCGAGCACCATCGCGAGACAGGCCGCGCCGCACTCGACGGCCTCCATCTGGAGCACGGTCGGCGTACGCACGGCACGGGCGCGGCTCTTCCCGGGGGCCGTGCGGCGGGGCGGCGGGGCGGCCCGGCGCCTGCCCCGGGTGCTCTGGTCGGTGGTCACGGCGGGGGCTCCGGGCTCGCGCAGGGGGTGGTGGGGTTCATGGCAGCAGCCAGTCGACGGGCCGCTGACCGGCCAGCCGGACGGTACCGGTGGCCAGGGTCATGGACGTCAGCCGGTACGGCGGTCCGTCGGCGGACGACCAGCGGTAGCCGCTCTCGGTGGCGGCGGAGGCGTCCAGCCGGACGGTCACCGCGACCGGACGGCCGTCCGCGGTGAACTGCTCGCCGAGCGCGCTGTCCCCGAGGAACGCACCGATGCGCTGCGCGGACTGCGGGGAGCGGTCCACCGACGCCACATGGCCGCGCAGCACCCCGTACTCCTGGCTCGGCACGGTCTGCACGGTGAGGTCGACGGGCGCGTCGGCGGGGATGGCGGCGGCGCTGTCGGCGGGCACGTACACCGTGGCGTACAGCGGGCCGTCCGCGCGGGCCGTCCTCTCGACGGCGGCCACGTCGGCGCCGGTGGTGATGATCTGGCCGACGGTCGCGGCCAGCGTGGTGAGCCGCCCGGCGGCGACCGCCCGGACCTCGCGCTCACCGTCGGCGGTGCGGACGGTGAGGACGGGGGACCCGGCGGGAAGCTGCTCGCCCTCCTTGGCGAGGACGGCGGTCACCTGCCCGGCCACGGGGCTCTGGAGGACGTAACTGCCGCCGCCGTGGGTGAGGATCGCGGGCGCGCTGACGGTGGAGGTGACCGTGCCGGTCAGCGCCCACACGGACGCGGCGGCCAGCGCGGCCACCGTCACGGCGAGTGCCGCCCGGCCCTGGGGACGGGCGAGCCGGACCGGGAGGTCGAGTTCCTCGGGGGACCGGAGCTTGGTGAGGGCCTGCTGACGGAACTTCATGGGGGGACGTCCATGGCCGCAGGGCCCCGGAGCCGGGCTACGGCTCCGGGACCCGACGGCACAACGGGCCGGATCAGAGACCGGCGACCAGGTTGGTGACCGGGGTGGTGCTCAGACCGGTGACACCCTCGACCGTGCCGACGACCGTGTCGACCGCACCGGACAGCGGGGCGATGCCGTCCACCGCGCCGGTGACGGTGCTGACGGCGTTGACCGAGAGGCCGCCGGAGACCTGGTCCAGCTCGGCGTCGGAGATCTCGGCGGTCTCGACCTGGGGGGTGGAGGTCATGGGGGAACTTCCCTTCGCATGGTGCGTACGGATATTTCACATGGGGGGAGAGCGGCCTCCTCTGGGGACAGACGGAGGGCCGCCACCGCGAGGGGCCCGGCGCCCTTTCCGGAGCACCTTCCGGCCCCCGCGATGCGATGGATCAAAGCACGCCCCGCGTCCGCCCAGCCACTCAACCACCGCCCCCACCAGGCGACTTGAGGCCAGCGGGTGACCGGCCCTGCACGGGCGCGCACCACATGGTGGCGACTTCTTCACACCGGCCGACGCATATCCGCGGCGCCACCGTCACCGGCGCGGCGGCGAATCCGGAATGCCGGAATCAGTGGGTGGGGAGGGGGGCTCACGCATGTGCAGAACCGCGGAATCCGGTGCCCTCGATGAGTATCGGATGTGCAGATTCACCGAATGGAGGATTCGGGCGGGGGAATTCGGCGGTGCGTGCGCGGACGCCTGCGGAACGTGTCGGCGGGGTGGGTCTGCCCGGAGGGTCCGGAACGGGTCGGCCGAGTGGACCCATCCGGAACGCGCCGCCGCGAGAAGGGGCGGTCAGCCGAGCAGCGCGTACACCGTGCTCGCGCGGGCCGCCAGTTCCCCCGACCCCGCCTCCGTCAGGGTGATGTCGGCGAACGCCGTACGGCGGCCCAGCTTGGTCACCACCGCCTCGATCAGCACATCCGCGCCCACCACCGCCCGCTGGAACGACGTCGACTGCTGCACGGTCGTCATCGGCCCGTAGCCGCCCCGCGCCGCCGCCACCGCGATCACCGTGGCGGTGTCGGCGGCGGCCATCAGGGCCTGCCCGGACAGCGCACCGCCCTCCCGCGCCAGCCGCCCGGACCACGGCAGCCGCAGCACGGCCCGGTCCCCGTCCACCGCCTCCACGGTCAGGCCGAGTTCACGGACCCAGGGGGCCAGGTTGTCGGCGAGGATGCGGTCGGCCTGCTCGGGCGTCAGCGTCATGCGCGGATCGTTCCCGCCGCGCGACGGGATTGAACGCCCCGCCCGCCCCGCGCGTACCAGTGGCCAGTCAGGCGCCCCCAACCGCCCCCGCACGGAGGCGGAGCCCGTCCCCAGGAGGTCGAGTAGGTTGAGTCACCAGCGAATCCCGAAGCGCAAGGCCGCCATAGCGGTGGGCGGTGTCGCCGCGCTGGGGGCGGCGGCCGTTCTCCTGCCGAACGCCAACGCGTCCCAGGACGGCGCGTCGCAGCCGGCCGCGCCCCGCACGCTCAAGGCGGGCGACGCCTCGGACCTCGCCTCCCGGCTCGCCGGCTCGCTGGGGGACGCCTTCGCCGGCTCCTACTACGACGCCGACAACCAGCAGCTCGTCGTCAATGTCGTGGGCGACGACAACCAGCTCGTCGTCCGGGCCGAGAGCGCCGGGGCCGCCGTACGGCAGGTCGACAACAGCACCGCCGAACTCACCTCGGCCGCGCGGACCCTGACCAGCGAGGCGACCATCCCCGGCACCTCCTGGGCCGTCGACCCGCGCACCAACAAGATCCTGGTCACCGCCGACTCCACCGTCACCGGCGGCGACTGGGACACCCTGGAGTCGGCCGTGCGGCGACTCGGCGACGGCATGGCCACCCTGAAGAAGTCGTCCGGCACCTTCAAGACGTTCCTCTCCGGCGGCGACGCCATCTTCGGCGGCGGGTCCCGCTGTTCGGCCGGTTTCAATGTCACCGCGGGCGACGGCGCCCCCGCCTTCCTCACCGCCGGGCACTGCGGCGTCGCCGTCGAGCAGTGGTCCGACGCCCAGGGCGGCGCCCCCATCGGCACCGTCGACCAGGCCGTCTTCCCCGGCGCCGGTGACTTCGCCCTGGTCCGCTACGACGACCCGGCCACGGTCGCCCCCAGCGAGGTGAACCTCGGTGACCAGACCGTGCCGATCAGCGCCGCCGCCGAGGCGACGGTCGGCCAGCAGGTCTTCCGGATGGGCTCCACCACCGGGCTCTCCGACGGCCAGGTCCTCGGCCTCGACGCCACCGTCAACTATCCGGAGGGCACGGTCACCGGGCTCATCCAGACCGATGTGTGCGCCGAGCCCGGCGACAGCGGCGGCTCCCTGTTCACCCAGGACGGCCTGGCCCTCGGCCTCACCTCCGGCGGCAGCGGCGACTGCACCATCGGCGGCGAGACCTTCTTCCAGCCGGTGACCACGGCCCTGGCGGCGGTGGGCGCGACGCTGGGCGCGGGGGACGGCGGCGACTCCGGGACCGGCGGGGATGTTCCGGGCGCCGGTGACGACGGTTCCGGGACCGGCGGCGACGCCCCCGGCCTCGGCGGCGACGCCCCCGGCTACGGCGCCGGGCAACAGCAGCAGGGCGGGCGTCAGTCCGACGGCTCCGCCCTGACCAGGACCCACTGACCGCACCCCCCGCCCGCGGTCGGTGGCGGTGAGTCGGCCCGGCCCCCACGAGAGGGCCGGGCCGCTCGCGCGAGGACCGCGACGACCGTCCCCCGTCAGCCCGCCAGCCCGCGCGAGGACCGCGACGACCGTCCCCCGCCAGCCCGCCAGCCCGCCAGCTCGCGCGAGGACCGCGACGACCGTCCCCCGCCAGCTCGCCAGCCCGCGCGAGGACTGCGACGACCGTCCCCCGTCAGCCCGCCAGCCCGCCAGCCCGCCAGCCCGCCAGCCCGCGCGAGGACCGCGACCACTGTCCCCCGCCAGCCCGCCCGTCAGCCCGTGGCGCGCAGTACCAGCAGGGCCACGTCGTCCGGCCGTTCCCCCTGCGCCGAGCCCCGCCGCATCAGCTCCTCCGCCAGTTCGTCCGGCGGCAGATGGCCCGCCCGGCAGAGCCGCTCGCTCAGCTCGGCGAGGGCGTCCTCGATGTCGATGCCGGGGGACTCGATCAGCCCGTCGGTGTAGAGCACCAGCACCGAACCCGGCGTCAGTTCGACCTCCGTCGTCGGATAGGCCGCCGCCCCGTCGATGCCGAGCAGGGGACCGCCCGCCAGATCCAGCACCCGCACCTGGCCGTCCGGCCGTCGCAGCAGCGGCGGCGGATGACCGGCCCGCGCCATCACGGCCCGGCCGCGCGCCGGGTCCAGCCGCAGATACAGACAGCTCGCGAAGAGATCCGAACCCAGCTCGATCAGCAGCCGGTTGGTGCTGCGCATCACCTCGTGCGGCGGCTGCCCGACGGTCGTGTAGGCGCGGACGGCGGTCCGGATCTGCCCCATCAGCCCGGCCGCGGTCACATTGTGTCCCTGGACGTCACCGATCACCGCGGCGGCGGCGGCCGTGCCGGTGGCCGGGACGAGGTCGTAGAAGTCGCCGCCGATGTCCATGCCGCGGGTGCCCGGCAGATAGCGGGCCGCCGCGTCGACGCCGGGCAGCGGCGGCAGCGAGCTGGGCAGCAGCGCGGCCTGGAGACCGTGCGCGAGCTGGTGCTTGGCGTCGTAGAGCAGGGCCCGCTCCAGGGCGAGCGCGATCAGTCCGCCGAGGCTGCTCAGCACGGCCCGCTCGTCGGTGGAGAACGCGTGCCGCGCGGCGTAGGCCAGCACACAGGTGCCGACCTGGCGGCCGGAGGCGATCAGCGGGAGATAGGCCCAGGCCGAGAAGCCGTCCGGGGTGGTGTGCCGCGCCGGGTACAGCCGCTCCAGTTCCTCCCGGGACGCGAAGAACGCCGGGACCGCGCTGGTCAGGGCCTGGACGCCCGGGGTCGGTTCGGACATCGGGGTGCCGTCGAAGCGCTCGACGGCATGGGTGTCCGGGTAGCCGCGGTGGCCCAGGACATGCAGCCGCCCGCCGCGCGAGGTGAGCAGGGCGACGCCCTGACCGCCCACGGCCGGCGCCACCTCGTCCGCGACGAGCTGGACGATGTCCTTGACGCTGGCCGCCCGGGTCAGCGCGCTCGCCAGGCTGAGCACCGTCGAGATGGTCACCAGCCGGGACTGGGTCCCGTCCCCGCCGCCCGGCCCGGAGCGTACCGTCTCGGCCACCGCGCGGGCCCGGCTGATCCGGACGCTCAGCCCGCTGCGGCCCGGGTAGAGCCGGAACGACAGCCAGTCGCCGGGTGGGCGCAGCGCCACGAACGAGGTGATGCGCTGGCTGATCAGCGCCGCCCGGTAGCGGTCCTCGTACACCGGGTCGTTGAGCCAGGGCACCGCCGCCCACAGCTGGGTGCCCAGCAGGGCGCTCACCGGGACCCCGATCAGCTCGGCCGCCGCAGGGTTGGCGAACCCGATCCGGCCGTGCAGATCCAGCGAGCACAGCCCGTACGGCAGCCGCCCCGCCATCCGTACCGCCTCGACCGGCCCCGGGGTCCCGGCCCCGTCGCCGGGCGGCCGGGCACCCGGCAGATCCGGCTCCCGGGGCAGCGGGCGGCTCTCGTGCGCCAGCTGTTCCAGGCGCTGCGCGAGCGCCCGGCAGGCCGTCGTCAGCCGCTCCCGCTCCCGGTCGGCCAGTTCCTGGGGGTGCGAGCCGGGCCAGGTCACGAAGACCGCCCCGTACACCGCGGTGTCCGTGGCCAGCGGCAGCGCGGCCACCGCGAAGGGGTACGGCAGCACCACCGCGACCCGGGGATAGCGGCTCGCCATCTCCTCCTCGCCGCCCACCCACACCAGCCGCCGTTCCCGCGCCGCGTCGGCGACCGGGATCGGGGCGCTGAGCCCCACCCGCTCCCAGGGCGCCGCGAAGGTCCGCGGCAGCCCCGCCATCACCGCGATCTCCAGCACCGGCTCGTCGTGCGCGAGCAGATACACCGCGCCGGAGTGCGCGTGCACGCCCTCCATCATCTCGATCAGGGCGAGGGACAGCAGCGGTCGTCCGGCCGGGCCCCTCGGCCGCCCGGAGGGCTGCCCGTCGGACATGCCGACCACCTCCTCGACCGGCCTCGGGACGGCCTTCAGGCAACACACTCTCTCCCGGCCCGGCGCCGGGCGCACGGCGAGCGGTGGGGGACGCGGACGAGCGCGGTCCCACCCGGCCGGGAGCAGGCCGTCATACCTAGTTTTTGGCGTGCTTTTATCCTATTCTCACCAATTCTTGGCGAGAGTCGATGGTTGCGATGGGTTGCGATGAGTTCCTATGAATTCTGATGGATTCCGGTGGGTCCGTCGGCCGACCGCACCGGCTGCTGCACGGGGGCTGCGCCACCGTCGCATACGCGCTGTAATGACGGACGTGGTCGAAGAGGGCGCTACGGGACGTGGGACGCGGGTCGCGCGTGCCGGGGCGGCCCTCCAGGCGCTCGCCGCCGAGCCGGACTCCGCCGAGCGGCGCCACCGGGTCCTGGAGCAGGTCCTCGCCTTCACCCCCGCCGCCTTCGCGGCCGTCTACACCCCCTCCGGCGACACCGGACACCTGCGCCTGACCGACTCCGCCGGAGCCCCGCGCAGCCTCTACGGACTGCCGGACAGCTACGCCGCCGACCGGCCCCCCGTGCCCGGCTCCGCCGCGCACCGCCTCGCCGTGCTCCCCGCCCGCGACGGCGACCGGCTGCTCGCCGTCACCGAGGCCCCGGGCGGCTTCGGCGCCGAGGACCGGGCCTGTCTGGAGCTGATCGCCGACGCCGTCACCCCCGCCGTGCCCGAGCGCCCGCCCGCCCCGGCGGAGCTGCCGCCCGGCGGTTTCGTGCTCGCCACGGACACCGGCCGTATCGACGCGGGCCGGGAACTGCTCGACCTCTTCGGGCTCGGCCCGCAGGACTTCGACGGCCGGGTCGAGACCCTGCTCGGCCTGACCGTCCCCGAGGACGTGCCGTCCCTGATGTCCGTGGTCGAGGCCGGCCACCGGCCCGTCGGCGAACGCGAACTCGACTTCCGGGTGCTCCGCCCCGCCGGGCCACCGCGCTGGCTGCGGCTGCGCGGCCGTCCGCTGCCCGCCGCCGAGGGCCGCGGCGCCCGGCTCGTCGGCACCGTCACCGACGCCACCAGCGGACGCTCCGACGCCACCGACGTGGCCCGCGTCCAGCGTCTCGCCGCCGCGCTGGCCGCCGCCGGAACCGTCCGGGACGTCAGCCACGCCGTCGTCGCCGCGCTGCGCGGGCCGCTGCGCGCCGACCGGATCGCCCTGGCCGAACTGGAGGGGGACCGGCTCGTCGTCACCGTCCTCGACCCGCCCGAGCCCGAGTCCTGGCCCGAGCTGTGGCGGCTGGAGTGGCGCACCGAGTGGCCCGAGGCCCCGGTCCGGGCGATGCCCACCCTCGCCGCCGCGCTGCGCGAGGGCCGCGCCCGGATATGGCCCGCCGGAGCGGCCCTGGAACCGGCCCTCGCCGAGGTCGGCCCCGGCGGTCTCGCCGTACTGCCGCTGCCCGCCGGGACCAGGATGGCCGGGGCCTGTCTGATCGGCTGGGACGACCCGCACGACTTCGGCCCCGACGAACGCGCCCTGCTCACCGCCTCCGCCGGACTCGCCGGACAGGCCCTGATGCGCGCCCACGCCTTCGACGCCGAGCATGAACTCGTCGGCATGCTCCAGCGCCAGCTGCTGCCCCGCCGCCTGCCCCGCCTCCCCGGCGCCACCGCCGTCGCCCGCTATCTGCCCGCCACGGCCGGTCTGGAACTGGGCGGCGACTGGTACGACGTGATCCCGCTCCCCGACCACCATGTCGCCCTGGTCATCGGCGACGTCCAGGGGCACAGCGCCGCCGCCGCGACCCTGATGGGGCAGATGCGGACCGCGCTGCGCGCCTACGCCGCCGAGGGCCACCCCCCGGACGTGGTGGTCTCCCACGCCAACCGGCTGCTGCTGGAGATGGAGACCGACCTCTTCGCCACCTGCGCCTATGTCGATGTCGACACCGAGGAGGGCTCCGCCTGGTGCGTCCGCGCCGGACACCTCCCGCCGGTGCTGCGCCACCCCGACGGGACCACCGAGATCGCCGGGGCGGAGGGCGGGCCGCCGCTCGGGGTGCTCGCCGGGGCCGAGTTCCCGATGACCGAGCTGCGGCTGCGCCCCGGCACCCTGATCGCCCTGGTCACCGACGGTCTGGTGGAGGTCGCCGGGCACGACATCGACGAGGGCATGGACCGCCTCGCCCGGGATCTGTCCGGCGCCGACCCCGCCCACCTCGGCCTGGTCGCCGACACCCTGCTGGTCGGCGCCCACCGGGGCGACGACATCGCCCTGCTGCTGATGCGCTACGACGGCCTCGCGGTGCGCCCGAGACGGGAGAGCTGGACGGTGTGGCGGGTCCCGGAGGCGGTCCGCCACGCCCGCCGCTTCACCCGCCGCACCCTGCGCGCCTGGGGCGTCACCGACCCCTGCGACTCCGCGCTGCTCGTGGTGTCGGAACTGGTCACCAACGCGCTGGTGCACACCGGCGGACAGGTCCGCCTGGATCTCACCCTGGTCGGCGCCCGGCTGCGGGTCGCGGTCGCCGACTCCTCCCCGCGCAGCCCCGTCAAACCCACCAGCATCGGCTGGGAGGCCACCGGCGGACGCGGACTGCTCCTGGTGGAGGCCCTCTCGGGCACCTGGGGCACGGTCCCCGTCAGCGGCGGCAAACAGGTCTGGAGCGAACTCCCCATCGACGTGCCGTGATCACTCAACTACTCGGCGTCAGAAGTCGTCCGCGCCGGCGCACGCCCCAACCGTCCCGCGCGGCGCGCGTTTTCCCCAGATGACGCCTCGGGAAACAGCAGTCGGAATGGAGTGATACGGAACCACAACGGAGCACCTCCATTCCGGCCGTTCCTTGGCTATGGTGTGCCAGATGAAGGCACTTGTGCTGGCCGGCGGCGCCGCAACACGCCTCCGGACGATCATCCACACCCCGGCCGGGCACCGCGTCCCGGCCGCCCACCGGACCGTGCCGCTCCACGGCCCGCAGTCACCCGCCGGAGCCGGGATCACCGGGGCGGGTGCCGTCGAGCGGCGGATCGAGGGCGACACGGACGCGGTCCCCGGGGCCGGGACCGGCGGCGGGGCGGACGCGGCCCCCGGGACCATAGGCCGGGTCGTGGCCGACGACCACAGCACGGTGCGGATCCTCCCCTGACCCCGCGGTTCCCGTACCCGTATCCGTACCCGTATCCGTACCCGTACCCGACGCACCACCTGCAATCCCCCACCGCGCCCGGTCCGAGCCGGTCGCGCCCCCCGCAGTCCCAGACATGACCAAGGTGCAGATCCCTACATGAACCTCCTCGTCACCGGCGCCGCCGGGTTCATCGGCTCCACGTATGTCCGCGGGCTGCTGGCCAGGCCCGGCGGACCGCGGGTCACGGTGCTCGACCGGCTCACCTACGCCGGCACCCGGGACAACCTGCCGGAGAGCCACCCCCGGCTGGAGTTCGTCCACGGCGACATCTGCGACCCGGCCGCCGTCGACCGGGCGATGGCCCGCGCCCGGCAGGTGGTCCACTTCGCCGCGGAGTCCCACGCGGACCGGTCGGCGGACGGCGGCAGCGAGTTCGTCCGCACCAATGTGCTGGGCACCCAGACACTGCTGGACGCCGCCGTGCGGCACGGCGTCGAGACCTTCGTCCAGGTCTCCACCGACGAGGTGTACGGATCGATCAAGACCGGGTCCTGGCCCGAGGAGCACCCGCTGCGGCCCAGCTCCCCCTACTCCGCCTCCAAGGCCTCCTCCGACCTGCTCGCCCTGGCCTACCACCACTCCCACGGCATGGACGTACGGGTCACCCGCTGCTCCCACAACTACGGACCCCACCAGTTCCCGGAGAAGGTGATCCCGCTGTTCATCACCAACCTCCTGGAGGGCAAGAAGGTCCCGCTGTACGGCGACGGACTCACCGTCCACGACTGGCTGCACGTCGAGGACCACTGCCACGGCATCGAACTGGTCCGCACCAAGGGCCGCCCCGGCGAGATCTACAACATCGGCGGCGGTACCGAACTGACCAACAAGGAACTCACCTCCGTCATCCTCGACGTCTGCGGCGTCGGCTGGGACATGGTGGAGTTCGTCAGCGACCGCAAGGGCCACGATCTGCGCCACAGCGTGAACTGGACCAAGGCCCGCGCCGAACTCGGCTACTTCCCGCTGCACGACTTCGAGTCCGGCATCGCCACCACCGTCGCCTGGTACCGCACCCACCGCGCCTGGTGGCGCGCGCTCAAGCAGCGTGTGGTGCCCACATGACTCAGATGAGCCAGATGAGCCAGATGAGCCAGATGCGGCAGATGAGCTACCTGAGCCACCTCAGCCACATGAGCCCGGCCCGCCCGCACCGGCCGTCACCCGAGAACCACCCCCGGTATGAAGCACTGCCCCTGATCCGCGAGGAGTCACCTGCGTGAAACGCCATGAGTTCCTGCGCGGCCTGCACAAGGCCGCCGCCAACCGCAACTACCTGGAGATCGGCGTCAACGACGGCCGCAGCCTCACCCTGTCCCGGGTGCCGAGCATCGCGATCGACCCGGCGTTCAAGGTGGTCAGCGAGATCCGGTGCGATGTCCATCTGGTGAAGGCGACCAGCGACGACTTCTTCGCCCGCGACAACCCCCTCGCCCACCTCAAGGGCGGCCGGCACCCGCTGCGCAATCTCGCCCGGGGCCGCAGCCCGATCGGCCACTGGCGGCGCACCACGCTCGATCTGTCGTTCATCGACGGCATGCACCTCTTCGAGTATGCGCTGCGTGACTTCATCAACATCGAGAAGCACTCCGACTGGGCGAGCGTCATCGTCTTCGACGACATGCTGCCGCGCAGCATCGACGAGGCCGCCCGCGACCGGCACACCAGCGCCTGGACCGGCGATGTCTACAAGCTGGTGGAGATCCTCAACCGGCACCGCCCCGACCTGGTGACCGTCCTGGTCGACACCGAACCCACCGGCCAACTCGTGGTGTTCGGCGCCGACCCCGGCAACACCACGCTCAGCGACACGTACGACGAGATCATGGCCGAGTTCGACGTCCCGGACCCGCAGAAGGTGCCGGAGGCCATTCTGGACCGGGTCCACGCGGTCCGCCCCGAGGATCTGCTCTCGGCTGGCTTCTGGGGCCCGCTGGCCCGCGCCCGCAACATCGGCGCAGGCCGCACCCGAGGCTGGCCGGCCCTGCGCCGCGCCCTGGAGGGCTACGCGGTCAACCGCTGACCTGGCGCCGCTCGCGGTAGGGGGGAGGGGCGGCGGCCCGGAAGGGGGTTCCTTTCCGGGCCGCCGCGCTTGGTCTGTGACCGGGATCGGGGTGGCTGGTCTGTTGCCGGGATCGGGCGGCTGGTCCGTCATCAGGACCAGGGCGGCTGGTCCGTTACCGGGATCGGGGTGGCTGGTCTGTCACTGGGACCAGGGTGGCTGGTTCGTCACCAGGAGCAGGGTGGCGGGTTCGTCACCGGGATCGGGGCGGCTGCCGTCGTCCGTCCGTTCGTCGCCCGTCCGTTTGTCGTCCGCCCGTCCCTCGTCGCCGCCGCCCCGCGCTGATCACCAACGGCGGCGCTCGTCACCGTCCGCTGCCGCGCAGCACCCGACCGATCCGCCGTGCCAGCCGGGCCAGCGGCCCCGGTCGGCTCGCCCGCACCACCTCGACACCGCCGCCCGCGCCCGCCCGCAGCCGCACCGGGAGCGCGTGGAACCGCGGCTCGTCCGCCTTGGGCACCAGATTCAGCGACGGCCGCCACTCCCGGCCCCCCAGGGACTCCACCGGCAGCTCCGCCTCCAGCAGCGCACCCGGCGTCCGCGGGGCGAGCGTGCCCGGCACGTCCAGGGTCGCGTCCGAGCCCACCGCCGTCAGCCGCAGCATCACATCGGTGCGGGCCGGCACATACAGCGGCAGCCCCGCCTCCAGCCGCCGTCCCGCGCAGGACGGCACCGACCGGTCCAGCGCGAGCCCCTTGCGGGCCCGGTCGACATCCAGCGAGAGATTGCCGTGCGGCTGCGTCCAGTACGGCAGCACCACACGTCCGGCGACCACCCCGGCCGGGGGCAGCGTCCGGTGCGCGGACCGGGCCGGGCCGATCCGGCGGCTCTTGGTCCAGCCGCCCAGCTTCAGCCGGGCGTCCAGGTCCCACAGCCCGCCGGGCGGCGGGGCGCCGTCCACGCCGGTGGCGCCGTCGAGGGAGGCCGTGCCGCGCAGGACCAGCCGCACCCGCGAGCCGTCGCCGACCGGCACCCGCTCATGGGTGAACTCCACCGGCTGGAAGTGGACGGCGGAGCTGGCCCGTTCGCGCAGCAGCACCTCCAGGGTCGCCCGGTCGAAGCGGGCGGTGGTGTCCGCGCCGACCCAGTCGATCGCCGCCGCCACATCGAGGGGCGGCTCGGCGGACAGCTCCGCCGGGGCGTCGGCCGGGAACGTCAGCGGCTCGCCGTGCACGGTGAACTCCGCGCTCAGTCCCACCCGCAGCGTCCCGTCCGCCCAGCTCACCTCCTCCGGCACCGCCTTGAGCGCCACCCCCGACTCCCACTCGGCGAACGCCTTCACCTCGTCGTAGCGGCCCGCCGCCGCCAGCGCGGCCACCACCCGCTGGGTCGGCTGGAGCCCCTCGTACACGCCCGGCCCGAACCGCTCGCCCACCACCCGGTGGATCTGCGCGAACAGATCCCGCCGGAAGTCCTCCGGCGCCGACAGGAAGCGCTGCCCGCGCAGCCGCTCCACCATCTCGTTGCGCAGCCAGCGCCGGTACAGCCGGTCGCGCACCGCGCCCGGCTCGGTGTACCGCTCCACCACGTCCAGCGCCTCGCACAGATTCCCGAAGTACCCGGCGGGGTCGAACCGCTGGAACCCGGCGTTGGAGGAGTCGTCGCGGCGGACGTGGTAGTAGCAGACATAGTCACTGAGCACCGAGACATTGGCCGCGCGCAGAAACGCCTCGGCGACGAAGACATGGTCCTCCAGCCGTCGGCGGCCCTCCGGGAAGCGCAGCCCGCTCCGCTCCAGGAACTCCCGGCGGACCATCTTGTGCGGGGTGAGACTGTCGATCAGCGGGGCGTTCTCCACGGACGCGCGGGGCCGGTTGACCCGGAACAGCTCGACCGGTACCCCGCGTCCCTTGCCCGCCATCTTGCCGATCACCACATCGGCGCCATGGGCCACCCCGTAGTCGTACATCCGCTCCAGGGCCTCGTCGCCGAGGTAGTCGTCGTTGTCGACGAACATGACGAACTCGCCCCGCGCGGCGGCGATCCCGACGTTGCGGGGCTTGCCGGACCAGCCGGAGTTCTCCTGGTGGATGACCCGCACCCGGTCGTGCTCGGCGGCCACCGCGTCCAGCTTCGCCGGGGTGGCGTCCGTGGAGCCGTCGTCGACGAAGATGACCTCGTAGGCGTCATGGGGCAGGGACTGCCGCAGCAGCGAGTCGACGCAGTCGTCGATGTAGTGCCCGGGGTTGTACACCGGAACAATGACACTGACCTTCACCGGCAACGTCAGGCCCCCCTCAGGGTTCTTTCGCCGTTCACGCAAGAGAAATTCGAATGGTGCCCGATGCTATCCCGGTGCGCTGTGCGGGGGCCGTGGGTGGGTGTCGGGGGTGGGTACCGGGGGTGGGTGCCGGGGGTGGGTCGGAGCCGGGCCGGAGCCGGATCGGGGGTGGTCAGGGGCGGTCCGGGGCGGTCCGGGGCGGTCAAGGATGGGTCTTGGCGAGCAGCTCCAGCACCTCACCGGTGGTGCCGGTCTCACCGAGCCTCGGGAAGATCCGCCGGACACTGTTGTCGTGCGCCTCGGCCACCCGGTCGCCCATCGCGTCCACGGCCAGGGTGACGTGGTAGCCGTGCTCATGGGCGGCGCGCGCGGTCGACTCCACCCCGATGCTGGTGGAGATACCGGTCAGCACGATCTGGGTGACGCCCCGGCGGCGCAGCTGCACATCGAGATCGGTGCCGTGGAAGGCACCCCAGTTGTGCTTGGTGACGACGATGTCCCCCGGGTGGCCGCCCAGTTCGGGCACGATCCGGTCCCAGCCCTCGGGCCGCGCACCGCCCGCCCCGCCCGCCTCGGTACGGCCGGGCACGGCGTCCGCGAAGTCCGGCGCGAAGGACACCCGGACCAGCACCACCGGCAGCCCGCGCGCCCGAAACGCCCCGGCGAGCGCGGCGGACCGCGCCACCACCTCGGCCGCAGGCGACGGCTGGACGGGCATGGCCACCACCCCGGCCTGGAGATCGACCACCACGAGGGCGGTACGGGGGTCGAGAGTCGTCAGAGTCATGGTCAGACCTTTCGGGGAGGGCGGGAGGACATGGGGGTGAGCGAACCGAGCGAGTGTTCGGCGGCGGTGGTGCACGGCAGAAGCAGCACCGAGCCCAGCAGCATCGGGGCGATCAGCCGGCGGTCGAAGGCCACAGGGGCGATGAGGGAGGGGGTGCGTGCGGGCCGCCTCCGCCGATGAGGGGACGGACGAGGGGACAGGCGGGGGACGGACGGGGACAGAGGCGGGAGCACGGACGGGCGGACATTGGGATCATGGCCGGGTCAGCCGGTCCAGCACGGTCAGTGCCTCCAGCACCGCGAGGCGCTCCGCCTCGGTGCACCGGTCCTGGAAGGCCCGCGCAAGCCACTCCTTGCGGGCCTCGCGGTTCCCCTCGACCCGGTCGTGCCCGGCGTCCGTGAGTGTCACCAACTGGCGGCGCCCGTCGTCCGGGTCGGGCCGCCGCCGGATCAGCCCGTGCGCCTCCAGCGCGCCGAGGGTGGCCGCCATCGACTGCGGCCGTACGCCCTCCAGCGCGGCCAGCGCGCTCGCCGTCGCGGCGCCGTGCTTGCCGATCACCACCAGCGCGGACTCCTGGGACGGGCTCAGATCCTCGCCCCCGGAGATCTCCCGGCTCCGGCGCCGCAGCCGGTTCAGCACGAGCCGCAGCTTACGGGCGGCACGTGCGGCGGAGTCGGAGAGGGGGGCCGGGGAGGGGGGAGGGGATTGGGGTGGGGATCCGGGTGGGGGTGCGGCTAGGGCCATGTCCGTCAGGGTAATTCAACAGCCGGGACTGCGCAGTTGCACCTGAACAGTTTTACCTGGCGATACCAGCAGCTCTGACACCGTGGCGCAAGCCTCATGCGGTGCACGCCCGGGGAAGATCCTGCTGGATGTGACACGTGCGGTCGCGCTCGGCGCAGACTGTCTCGCAGACACCCGCCAGGAACCGTAGGCGCCGCCACAACGATCGTCTCTCTGCGGCGGGACTCACGCTTTCCCACCGGACGTCGCGTGATGGTTCGGCGCAGCCGGACGGAACAGGTCGTGCGCGGGCCCCTGGTGCGGTCCTTCTCCGGCGGCGTCGTCCAGGCGGCGTGGACGCCATGGCGGCGGCGGAGTCGGCGGTTCGCGGCATGCCGATGGAGCATGGAACGACAAATGACAAACGACAACGGCGTAACTGGGCAGCGAGCGGGCCTCGATGTGGACGGCCGTCCGCCGGGCCCCGCGACTGGCCGTGGCGCTCGCGGGCCGGGACCCGGACGCGAGTGAGGAGAAGGGCCGGATCGCGCGGGCGGAGTACTTGAGGCTGCTCGCGCTGGGGCTGACCCCGTCGCGGGCCGAGCTGGTTCTCGGTCGCACCGGGTTCGGCGGACTGCGTGGTGGTGACCCGGTGTTCGAAGGTGCCCGCGACGCCGTCAGCGCGGTCTCGGAAGCGTTCGCATGCACCGGGCACGTTCCGGCTCCGGCTCACCCCGGCACGGATCCTCCGCTTCCTGGAGGCGCTGAGCGAGCCCGGCGCGACGGTGGTCGGAGCGGCGGCAGGGGTGAGCGGCCGTCGTTCGACGAATCCGCGCCGAGACCGAGCCCCTTGAGGCTGCCCGGTCCGGCCCGGCTCGCAGCAGTCCCGTCGGCGGCAGGACCCGTCCATCCCGCTCGGGGTCGCGGGCGGCTGGATCATCCAGCGAGTGGCATTCCTTGGTGCGCCGGGCCCGTCATGATCGAGTTCCGGGGGTTCAACACTGGGAGTGTGGTGTGAAGGACTGGCGGACCGATCCGGCGTTCGCGATGTGCCGGGAAGTGGCGGCGGGGGCGGACCCGGACTTGTTCTCGGGCGGCCCGTTCGACGTGCGGGCGGTGGTGGCCGGTGTCCTGTCCGAACCCCGGCAGGACCTGGACCTCGATGCCGTCCCATGGGGCAACTTCCCTCACGGGCACGACGCCCGGAAGGCCGTTCACCTCCTGCGCACCGGCGGCGAACCCGGCGTGGACGCGACGGGTGTGCTGTGGGACCTGTGCGCCCATGACAGCCGCGCCGCTGCCGCCCTGGCCGTGCCGTTCCTCATCCCCCTGGCCACCGACGCCCACCACCCGCACCGCGCCGCCGTCCTCGCCGTGCTCTCCGGCCCCGCCCGTGCCCGGCACCACGGCATCGCCTCTCGCGAGGAACTCCTCCTCCACCGCATCGAGCCCCGGCGCGACGCCCCCGGCGCCCACGACGACTACGGCTACGAGGTGACCGGCTACCCGGCAGGCTGGTCGGTGGCCGCCGCCCGAGCCGCGATCACCACGGACACCTCCGCACTCCTGCCCCTCCTCGGAGACCGAGCCCCCACCATCCGCGTCGATGCCGCCTACGTCATGGCGACCGCCGCCGACCCAGGCCACACCGTCCGGACCGCCTTGGCCAACCGATTCGCCGCCGAAGGTGACGCCATGGTCCGCGCCGCCCTGCTCCTGGCCACCGCCGAGGTCACCCGGGCCCGCCCGCACCCGCCGACCGCCACATGGCTGAGTGAACGGTGGCACGACCGGACGGAGGCCCCCGAAGCCCGCCTGGCGGCGGCGGTCGGCTGGCTCTGCCTCACCGACCAACCCGCACCCGAGGCACTCCGCCGGACCGTCGACGCCCTCGCCGACGACAAGCGCGCACACACCATGGAGACCCTGCCGTGGATGAACGCCGCCTCCGGCACCAACGAACCAGGACTCCTACGCTGTACACGCTGCATGCTCCGCCCGGCAGAACCCGACCCGGAAGCCGCCCTCTGGGACTCCCTGTTCTGAGCAACCGCGCTGCGGCTGTGCATCTGCTGTTCCGCAACCACTCCGCCGCCCGGGTCGCCGCCCGGGTCGCTGCCCCGCGCCAGAGTCTGCCGGACGAGTTCGACCCGGCCTTCACCGATGGGTCCGCCGCCCGCCCTGAGGCACTGTGCGAACACACCCTGACGACCCTCAAGGCGGCGGAGTACGCACCGTCCATGGGAGGCCACCGCGGCCCGAACCTCCCGGGCCGCGTCCACGCCACCTTGCCCCTGTGCCGATGCGCCGACCTTGGCCGTGCCGCAGGTCATCTCCAACCACCTGGACGGCGTCGACTCCCCCTACGACGACGACGCCCGCAGCCCCGTGCACGTCCGCGCGCGGCGCGCCGCGCGGTTGGGCGGTCCGCTGTGGCTCACCGGCCCCGGAGGATCAGCGGGCCGACGAGGGCACTGACCGATCACCTGCGAGACCCGGTCGCGCGGAATGAGGACCAGGTGCTGAGCACATCGCAGCCGAGCAGTCCGAGGTCCGCCGGAGTCATCCCCGCCGCGGCGAACTGCGCGGGACTCGGACCTCCCGTACCACCGAAACCGGTCGCGGTTCTGGCGAAGGGCCAACCTCCGCGCACCACCCCTGCCGCACTGCTCCAGGGGCGGGCTGCACGTCGGAGACTTCAACGGGACCGACGACGACCCCTCTCCGGCAGGGCCAGGACCCCTATGGGGACTGTGACTTGATGTGATGTCAGGGATTCGTGGGATAATCGGCTGCCAGGGTGTGTGAAGTGTGATCGGGGGGCGCAGTGACGCCGGAGGTTGCCGGGGATGGTCCCGGCGGGTGTGCAGCGCATGCCGGGCAGGTCGCGTGAGCCGCGCAGCCGGCTGGACCGGCCGGGCCCCCGCTCCCGGCCGGACGGCCACGACCGTCCTGACGGCGCCCTACCGGGACACCGACGCCGACCAGCTCTCGTTCTCCCTCGACTGCACCGCACGGGACGCGCTCGCGGTGCGTGAACTGGTGGTGGGCGGACTGGATGTCCGGCTCAGGCTCCTCGGCGCGTCGCATCAGGTGTTCGCGGGACCGGTCGCTGAGACCGTCGCGTGTCTGCCCGGCGCGGAGGGAGGTCTGCCGGACACGGCCCGGGACTTCGACGGCTGGGGCTACCGCTTCGCCGCGCGCGTACGGACCTTCGCCACCGGGGAGTTCAGCGCGCGGGTGACGGACATCGTGGAAAGGTGCGCGGCGCATCCGCGTGCGCTCTGCGGTGTCTTCCCGGGCGTCCCGGACGCGGTCACGGCGCTGGTCGCCAACCCGCTGGACCAGGGCGGCCTCGACTGGCACACCTGGCACACCTACCCGCAGAGTCACCGGATCGTGGCGACGCGTTCCCGGCTGGAGGCCCGATGAAATCCGTACGACGCGATGCAGCGCTCCGGCGCGGCACCCTGCCCCGGCGTGCCGCGATGACCGGGCGCGGCCCGGTGACGCTCCTCGTCATGGGCGCCGTCGCCGGCGTGCTCGGGGCGTGTTCGGGCGGCGGTGAGACGCACAACGCCGTGCCCCAGCAGTGGATCGGGGACCAGTACGCGGTGAACCCGAGCCCCATCGGCTACCGGGACGCGGCAGACGGACCCGCCGAGGTCGCCGACGAGATCGACGGCCGGGCGACCGCCGTCGCCCGGAGCAGCGGAGGGCGTACGGTCTACCTCCGGTACCGCGATGACATCGTGGCCGTCGCCCCTCTCGGGTCGGGCAGCCTGATCGAGATCGCCGACTACCGCACCGGCTACCAGCGATGGCAGACCAGTCTTCCGTCCTCGTGGCCGCACCCGGACTCCGACAACTTCCGGGGCGGGGGTCCCGGCTCCGGAAAGTGACCAGGCGGGGCCGCAGCCACCGCAACCCGTACCAGCCGCTGTCACCCTCACCCTCACCCCCCCCGCTCCCGGTCCGAGGCCCTCCCGCCCTTCCTCTCCTCCCCGCCCTCCCCGAAAGGCTTTCCGTGACAGAGATATTTGAGTCGACTGGTGTTGCGCTGCTCTACGGTCTTGTCGGATTCGTCGTGATGGGGGCCGGATTCGTCGCGCTCGACCTCGTCACCCCGGGGAAGCTGTTCCATGTGGTGTGGAGTGAGCGCAACCGGGGCGCCGCCGTTCTCCTCGCCGGTCAGACGGTCGCCATCGGTCTGGTCATCGAGCAGTCCATCCGGGCCAGCGAGTCCGAACAGGGCCTCGGCTACGGCCTGTTGAGCACCCTTCTGTACGGTCTGGCCGGAGTGGTCATCATGACGCTGGGCTCGTGCGTGGTCGGCCTGCTGAGCCCTGGGCGGATGGGCGCCGCGGTCCTTGAGGACAACGGTGACCGTCCCCATCCCGCGGCCTGGGTACAGGCGGCCCTGTATCTCGGCACGGCCTTCATGGTCGGCGCCGCCGTCTCCTGACCCCACCATGAGCACCCTCACCACAACCACCACCGCCGCCGACCGGCCTGCCGCGACCGAGTCTCCCCGGCCCGGCACCCCGTCCCGGGGGCGGGGGTCACGGTTCCTGCTGCTGCTCGCCGTGTTCATCTGCGCGGCCTGCGGGCTGACCTACGAACTGGCGCTGACCACGCTCGGCGGCTACCTCATCGGCAACACCGTCACGCAGACCTCCGTGGTGCTGGCGGTGATGGTGTTCGCCATGGGGATCGGCTCGCTGGCCGCAAAACCGCTCCAGCGGCGGGCGGTCGGGGGGTTCGCCCTCGTCGAGGGGGCACTGGCGCTGGTCGGCGGCCTGTCGGTGCTCGTCCTGTACGTCGCGTTCGCCTGGCTGCGGATCTACACGCCGGCCGTGGTCGTGGTGTCCTTCGCGGTCGGTCTGCTCATCGGCGCCGAGATCCCCTTGCTGATGACACTGCTCCAGCGCATCAGACGGCAGGAGGCGGGCAGCGCCGTCGCCGACATGTTCGCCGTGGACTACGTCGGCGCCCTGGTGGGCGGCCTGGCCTTCCCCTTCCTGCTGCTGCCGGCCTTCGGCCAGCTCAGAGGGGCCCTGGTGGTGGGCGCGGTCAACGCGGTGGCCGGCGTCGCGGTGGTGCTGTGGATCTTCCGCCGGGAAACCCGCCGGGCGGTGCGCGCCGGTCTGCTGGCCGGGATGGCCGCGGTCCTGACCGTCCTCGGCACGGTGTTCGCACTGGCCGACGACATCGAGGTCAGCGCCCGTCAGCAGCTCTACCGCGACCCGATCATCCACGCGCAGACCAGCCCGTACCAGGAGATCGTCTTCACCCGGTCCGTGGCGTTCACCGGGACGCCGGACACCCGGCTCTTCCTCAACGGCGACCTCCAGTTCTCCTCCGTGGACGAGTACCGCTACCACGAGGCCCTGGTCCACCCCGCGCTGTCGGGCAAGAGGTCGTCGGTACTGATCCTGGGCGGCGGCGACGCCCTCGCCCTGCGCGAGGTCCTGCGCTACGACGATGTCGAGGACGTGACCCTGGTCGATCTCGACCCCGCCATGACCGATCTCGCGCGCACCTTCGGGCCGCTGGTCGACCTCAACGGCGGCGCGCTCGGCGACCGGCGGGTCACCGCCGTGAACGCCGATGCCTTCAACTGGCTGCGGGACGCGAGCCGGCGCTACGACGCCGTCGTCATCGACTTCCCCGACCCCGACACCGCAGCGCTGGCCAAGCTCTACAGCGTGGAGTTCTACCACCTGCTCGGCCGGGTCCTGAACCCCGACAGCCGGATACTGGTCCAGGGCGGCTCACCGTTCTTCGCCCCCAAGACCTACTGGTCCATCGCCGCCACCCTGGAAGAAGCGGGCTACACCACCACCCCCTACCAGGTCGATGTCCCCAGCTTCGGCAACTGGGGCTTCCTCCTCGCCCAACCGGGCGCGGACGGCCCGCCCCCGCCCCTGCGGCTGGCCCCGGACGCGCCGCCCCTGCGGTTCCTGGACGCCGCCGTCCTGCGGGCATCCACCGTCTTCCCCCTCGACCGACGCCCGCAGGACGTACGCCCGAGCACCCTGATGGACCCCAGGGTCCTGGAGTACTCCCGCCACGAATGGCAGAACTACTAGTAGCGCTTCGTCGGGTCTTTTCGTTGTCGCGGATCAAGAGCAGGTTGGGGTGTGTGGTCGCGCGTGAAGTGAAGCGCCGACCCGCCGACCGGCGAGGACCTGCGCGAAGTCGTCCGTTACCAGCACGAGCACCCCGGCGACATGCTCCACGTCGACGTCAAGAAGCCGGGCCGCATCCCCGCCGGTGGCGGTTGGCTGATGCACGGCCACGGCACACGGGTCCGGATACAGGGAAGGTCGACTTCACACCTACCTCCACTCGGCGATCGACGACCATTCCCGGCTGGCCTGCACGGAGGCGCTGGACGACGAACGTGCCGTGACCGCATCAGCGTTCTGGCATCGGGCCGTCGCGTTCTTCGCCGTCCACGGCATCACGCTGATCCACAGAGTCCTCACGGACGACGGTTCCTGTTTCCGCTCGCGGGACTGGGCCGCCGCGCTTGCCGATGCGCGCACCAAGCACAAGCGGACCCGGCCGTACACGCCGGGCGGACCAACGGGAAGGTGGAGGGGTTCAACGGGACGCTGGCCCGCGAGTGGGCTTGCGTGCGCGCCTACACGTCCGAGCGCAAACGTCGGGCCGCGCTGGCCGACTTCCTGATGAGACACCACAGCTAGACGCGTCATTGTCGGGACGGCATCGGTGAAGCGCAAGTGTCACTGGTGGATCCCCTGGGCAGTGCGAGAGGGTGACGGAACTGAAGCCCATCACCTTTCGTTTCGTGCTTACTTGAACCCTGCGGAGTGCTGCATCAGATCCAACTCCGTCCCGTTCTCAGAGTCCAGCATCCTCGAGAGGCGGGCGGTGACCAGCTAACAGGCGCTCAGCAGCAACCGGGTCTCGATCAGCAGGAATTTTGAGTGAAACCGCGGGCCGCCGGGTGCGGTCGGTCTCCTCGTCGACGCTGATCTCGGTGTCCATGCCTCCTTCCTCCAAGCCGGGTTCGTCGGTAGCCCGCGGCGGCGGTTCGAGATTGGCGGGGTGGTCGACCGTGTTGCTGCCGATCCGCGCGGGCTCGGCGATGAGGCTGCGGTTGACTCTGCTGTCGCTCGCCGGGGTGTGCGGGATGCCGTTCGAAGACGTGATGATCCCGTACTCCACCTGGTGACTTCCACCAGTCCCACTCCTGGCAGCCGCTTCCGGACAGCGGCCACCGTGCCCTGACGGGCTACCACGCCGCCATCATCCTCCTGCGGAGTATGGCGAAAGGCCGTGGGTTCGAGTTTTCCGAAGGGGGCTCGTAGCCGAACTCGCGGGTGGTGCGTCCAGAACGGCGCCGGAGCGGGCTCGGGTACGT
Organism: Streptomyces sp. NPDC004610; assembly: GCF_040609715.1. Lineage (NCBI taxonomy): Bacteria > Bacillati > Actinomycetota > Actinomycetes > Kitasatosporales > Streptomycetaceae > Streptomyces > Streptomyces sp. NPDC004610. The sequence continues at coordinate 144,816 of NZ_JBEXLA010000011.1, forward strand.
CTCGGGTCACCGAACCGTCGGTACCAGACGTGTAGGCGGGCAGAATGCTTGGCATGGATCAAGCGTGAGCAGCCTTGCTCGGTGCCGCAGTCGGATCTGCCGGAACTGCCGCGGCAGCGGCGCTTACTGGAGTCTCTGCTCGGTGGCAGGTACGGACACAGGGGGCTCTGCAGCACAGGCAGGCACAGCGCCAGGCTCGTCGGGAGGCCTACAGCGCCTTTCTGGCCGATGCATCGCGTGCTCGGGACGACCTGTCTGCCGTTTGGCACCAGCTGCGTGCCGATCACGTCGACCTCGCCGAGACTGAGCGCCTGCGCCACCGCAAAGACCTCTGTGCACGTGGCGCAGCGGGCTGGTGCGACGGTGACCGTCGAAGGGCCGCCCTCCATGGTCGACGCCACTCGGGACGCATTGGCCAACCTAGCGGTGCTCTATGCGGCCCTGGGCGCCTACAGGGTCTGCCGGGTCGAAGACGGGGATGCTTCCGAGTACATCGCGACCTGCGTTCTGCAGCGCCGCGATGTGCGCCTGGCCATAGACACCTTTGCAGCGGCTGCACAAGCCGCGCTCAGCGACCCGGGACTGGAAGGGCGAAGGCTGTGACCCAGGGCCCGATTCGGAGCATCTGGCCTGGCTCCAAAGCATCTACGCGGAGCGGATTCACATGGAGGTCCAAGCTGGTGACAGGCCCGGGGACCTCGGTTTGGACTCCATCAGCGCTATCGCCGTGGGGGGTGAAATACGGCGGCGCTACGACATCCCGCTGATCGTTTCCTGGGAATGGCTCATGACCCTCACCGCAGAACAGATCGCTGCTCAGCTCGCTTCCGCATCGGCATACCCAGGACAGGAGTCGCACGGCGCAGGTAGTTGAGGACTTCGTTCGAGACACAGGAGGCCACGCGGCTACTCAGTGTCCTCACCAGTTGACCTTGGAGGCGGCGCCGCATTGCGGAGGTTGAATTCAACGAGTCCGGGCTGGTCGATCGCGCAGGGCAGTGGTCTTCAGGCCGCGCAGCTGGCCGGAGGTGAGCGCGTGGAAGATGATCAAGGCGGCCAGGGCGGCCCGCGGCGCATCCTGGTCATGGAGGACTTCTCGGAGGGCATCGACCTCGATGGGCAGGGGAATGGTGGGGGTCGGCATGCCGCAGAAGATCCAGGTGGTGGGGTCGGTGAACATGATCCGCCGGTTCTTGAGCGTTCGCAGGATGTGCCGCAGGCCCTGGAGCATGTCCACGCGCGGGGTGCCGCTGTCAGGCAGGACTGCGAGGACGTCGGCACGGGTGACGGACCGGAGGGAGTCCGTGCCCTGGTCCGCCCAGGATCGCAGGGCGGGAAGCGCGTGTGTCACCATCCGCTGAATCCACCCTGGCGGTCGCGCTTTGACGCGCGGCGTGGTGGTGCTGCCGGACAGCTTCAGTTCGAACCAGCTGGTGAGTTCGCCGAGCATCGGTTCGGAAAGGTCGGTGGTGCGCTTGTGGAACCAGAGGACGATGCCGGGGGTGCGGTCGTCGTCCAGTATGTCGAGCTGGGCCAGCAGCTTCAGCAGGGGTCTGGCCGGAAGGAGCAGGTCGCGCAGTAACAGCACGTCGGAGGCCCTGAACCGGGTGGAGCGGTCCACCCGACAGCCCTCGGCGAGGGAGAGACACGGCCCTCGGAGACAAGGGGCGCCACCCGTTCCTGGTGTCCGCCGACTTGTCCAGGTTCGTGCGGTGGCCGGTGCAGCCAGGCGGCCACCACCCGGGCGGCAGGAGGCGGCGACGGGGTGGCGGCCTTGCCGAGGTAGAGGGCGGTGAACATCCTGGTGTGCTGGAGCAGCGAGTGGGGTGCTTGGACTCGCTTCCTGATCACCAGCCGCCGCGCACAACGGATGCGCGCGTCGGCCCCTGGGACCCGTCTTCCCCAGGGTGGCGGCCCTGGCGGTGCAGGTCGGCTGGCGGAGCTGACCGTCGCCGGGCCGGACCCGGACAGACAGATCGGGTTCCGGAACCTGACGGGGACCGTGAAGGGCGGTCGGTCCCCCGGTGAGGAGGTTGCCCGCGGGTTGGCCGTAGACGACCATTCGGCCATGAGATCCGAAGTGCAGACGTTCGTCGCTGATGGCCCGCTTCCCGGCTGGGATGACGACGAGGAGGAGATCGACAGGCGTGACCGGCAACTCCGCGCGATCCGCAGGCCGGTCACGGGAGAGGAAGCGAAAGCGCTCCTCTCCTGCTTCGGACCGGACGACTGCTACGGCATCGCCTGGACGCTCCTCCATCTCATCGAAACCGGCCCGAATCCCGTTCTGGGCGCCGACCCCGGGCCGGACGCCAACGAGTGGCACCAGCGCCTCTACAACCGCGCCGCGAACTCAGGACTCATCTCCTGAACCTGACGGTACGTCCGCCCGCCGGGGCGCCTGGCTGACAGGTACGCCCCCGCGGCGGGGCGGTCCGGCGCGTAGGTGTCCCGCGGCGGTGATGAGGCGGCGGAGCGCGGCGCGGGTCGCGGTCCGCCGCAGGACCGGCCCGGTTACAGCAGTCCCCCCACCGGAAGGACCCGTTCGGCGAGCCGTCCGCGCAGTCGGCCGCCAGCGGTTTCGGCCTCGGTGAGCCAGTCGGCGGCGACCAGCAACTGCGCGTACCCGGTGATCTCTGCGGGCGGGAGTGTGGTGAACTCCGCGGCCCGGTCGAGGTCGAGCCCGTCGTCACCGGGTCCGAGGCGGCCGTCGGGGCGGGAGTGGGCGGCGGTGTACAGGGCCAGGAGCCGGTCCGGGGTGGTGGCTTTCTTCTTCCGCGGGTTTCCGGTCGCCGACCGTCTTCTGGGCCCAGCCGGAGATCTTGGAGCGGGTGGTCTTGCCGAAGGCGAAGGGGCGGGGCCCACCGGGTAGCAGGGCGGGCACGGTGTAGGAGGTGGGGTCTTCGGACCGGGAGGCCATCACTGCGGCGACGGTACCGGGCAGGCTCAGCCATCTGGCCGCCACGAGCCGGAACCGGTCCGGCCCCGTCCTGGAGCCAGCCGGTGAGGTCCTGGCCGGTCACGTTCCCCGTCCCGGCGCGCGCGGCCCGCAGTGTCAGCACCAGGACGATGAGACGCGCTTCGGCGTCCGGGTACGGGGTGCGGAGGCGGACACGGCCGAGCACGGTGCGGGCGCGTTCGGCCTGGCTGCGGGTCAGCAGCCGCTCCACCACCGGCCCGTCGCCGACATCACCGTCATCATCAGCGTCGGCGATGGTCTGGCCGGTCCGGTTCCGGTGCAGCCCCCGGTGGTCCGCGCCGCCGCCTCGGCCCGCCCGTCCCTCAGACGCAAAGGCGCGTCACCGCTCGCCCCGGCCCACAGGGCGAAGGCGCGGGCTTTGCGCTCGTGGAGCCACGCCAGCAGGGCGAGATCGGGCTCGGCACGCTGCTGATCGGCGCGGAACGCGGCACCGAGGTCGATGAGTTCCGTGGGCAGGGAATCGGGCTGGAGGGTCGTGGGGCACGATCCGCTGAGCGATTTTCCTCCCTCCCCACGGCTTCGCCCGCCGTGACGGGCCGCCGGGGGTGGCGGTGCGGGCACCCGGGGCCGGTACGGGTCCGGCGGGCGCGGGCGGGGCGGGGGAGGGGGCGTGGTCGGAGAACACCGCCGCGCCTCCTGCCACCGCGGCCCGTGCGGGTGTCCCGTCCGTGTCCGCTCCTCCCGCGCCCCCGGCCGCGCCCGGCTGGCACGGGACGGGGTGGGGCTGGGCGGTGTCCAGGACACGGCAGCCGGGTGTCGCGGCCGCGCACCGCGCGCACATCTCCGCGATCCGCCACAGCCTCCCGGCGGGGATGTTCCCTGGCGGACGGTGCACTCGCCCGTCTCGACCCCGCCCGTCCCGCGCTGCGGGGATGCTCAGAAGGTCCGGAACGTGCTCCGCGACTGCGCCGAGTCGGTCCCGCGCTGCGGGGATGTTCCGACGCAGGGGGTGTTCGGTGTGCTGTTCGAGCTGTCGGTCCGGCTGCGGGGGTGTTCCGATGGTCCTGGGCGACGGCGCGATCATGGCCGGGCCGGGCCTGCCCGGCCGGGGTGTTCCGGCCTCGTCCAGCATCGGGGCGCTCATCGGGTCGTCGGCCTCCGTGCGTAGGTGAGGGATCCGGTTGAGCGGCGCGATCGAGCGGCAGGAGGCGGCGGCGCGCCGAGGCGAGGAGAACGATCTCTCGGGCTGTCCAGGGGGCAGGCGGTCGAGCGGGCATGGAGCCTGGCACGCCATCAGACCAGCGAGGCTGGATGCCGTCCTCGCTCCGGTGGTCGCTGTCGTGGTCAGGAGCGGCGCCTGCCCCGGAGCCAGCGCCTGTCACATGTCGTCGACAGGGCCAGGGCCAGGGCCAGGGCCGAGCCGGGCCGTCTCTTTCTGATCCAGCATGATGATCGGCATGAACACGGAAGTCTGCGACCCGGCCGAGTTGGCCACCCTCCGGGAGATCTTCGCACCCCGTCCCGAGGCGGCGCCGCCGACCGGCTGGGAGGCGGTGCGGTCCTTCGAGGCGGGGCACGGCATCGTGCTGCCGGAGCCGTACCGCACGTTCGTGGCGGAGGTCTGCGACGGCCTGCGGGCCGGGCCGCCCTACTGCGGTCTGCTGCCTTTCGCGCAAACACCCTCGGACTGGGGCTCCGGCCGCCCAGAGCGTCTGCTTGCCCAGCCGTTTCCCCTCACGGCGACGTGGATATGGGAGAACGACGAGGAGGCGCTGTCGGAGCAGGAGCTCGAGGCCCGGATGGACGCCGTGTTCGGCCACGGCTCCCTGTTGCTGGGCACCGACGGCTGCGGCATGTACTGGCACCTGGTCGTCACCGGCCCGCAGCGCGGTCAGGTCTGGCTGATCGACGAATACGGCGCGATGCCCTTCGGTACCTCACCGGGCACCTCCCCGATGCCGGGCAACCCTGGATTCACCGGATGGGTGACCCACTGGGCCCAGGGCCGCTCCTGGTTCACCAGTGCTCCGGGAGGTGATCCGGAAGAAACGGCCAAGTGATGTGAGTCGGAGATTCGCAGGGAGTAGCGGGCGACTTCGTGTGGATATCACTCTCCTGCGGACAGCCATGATCCCGGGCTTCTTCAGCTGGTCAGCCCGCCGATTCTGCTTGGCGTCGCGGATGCCGATGCCCGCAATGCCGCCGCGTCACGAGGCCCAGGCAGCAGCGATCCGGTCCACAGCCGCCCCGGAAGCCGACGTCCACGGTGTGCCAGGGGCTGGACTGCGCAGTGACGCCCCTCAGCGGAAACAGCGGAAACGCGGCCGATGGCGCGGTGCTGTTCAGTTATCCGCACCACCGTCAGCTCCGCGATCATGGCGTCCAATCATCGTGATCAAGGAGCTGAAGATGGACCTACGCCACGCGCTCATGGAGGGGGCGGAGTGACCGACAAAGCGCCCCATTACTCGCTCCAGAGCGGCAGGCCCCGTGGGGCAGTCGGATCGGATCAGAACGGCTCAAAGCTCGGCTCGACCGGACCAATCTCGCCGCGTTCTGCCAGTTCGTTGAGGTCTTCCGGCTCAAGGAACTCCAGGGCATCTGGGTCGATCCCGTGGTGCGGGTCCACGTCGCACAGACGCTTGACGAAGGCGAGCACGAAGTCGATGAACGGTCCATCGAAGACCTCCGGGTCGGCCCCGTTGATGTTCGTGACGATCTTCCAGCGGTCAGGGTCCGGGTCGCACGGCCAGAAGAAGTGCTCGTCGCCGGAGTAGTCGTATCCCCAGGAGATCAGGCCGCCCGAGGCGGGGTGGAAGGGGAACGGGCACTCGTCCGAGTCACGTCGCCAGTACTGGCCGAACGATTCGTGGATCTTCCGCATCCGAACCAGCAGCGGGCTGGACCCGCGGGGGTGGAAGACCACCAGCTCTCCGCAGATCAGACCGGTGCCATAGGCGTCAAGGAACGCCTTGAAGTCGCCTGGCAGCGCTGAGCCGACATAGCCCTCGACCTCGGCCCAGTCGTCGGGGGACGGGTCTCGGACCGGTGGCGGGCCGAACAGTTGCACCAGGTCATCCAGCCCCGCCATACGCCCCACCTGCTTGATCGTCGCTTGCTGGCGGCAAACCTAGTCAGGCGCGGTTGCGGGGATCAAGGGGGGATTGGGATCGGCAGGCATCCGCTGAGCCACATCACGACGTTGATCGCTCGCGACTACGGCAAAAAAGTGCACAGGCAGGGAAGTGCAGAGAAGCCTGCATCCGCTGTCCGATGCTGCACATGAACCCGATGATGCCGACCAGACTCGACGAACTTGAGGAAGACCTCCAGTCGCGGCGACTACGTGCCGAGGCCGAAGGATGGACCGGCGAAGTCGAAGGTCTCGACATCACACTGACCTTCCTCCGGGCCAAGAAGGACGAGACGAAACGATGGAGCCGCCGACCTGCCGTCTACCTCGGCATCCCGAGGCCGAGGTAGACGGCCAGCAGCGACTCCCGGACGGGTCAGGAGTCCTGAAGGACGTGACCTGATCTCAGTGGCGGAAGCGAGCCTTGTCACCACTGATGCGAAGGAGGAACGCTGTGAGCGGCGCCCCGCCGTCAACCGGGGCGAGAACGAGTCCTTGCGCATGGATCGCTTCGTCGGCTTCGACCGCAGCTTCTTCGGAGCCGCTTTCGCCAGGCGTCGCGGGAGGCATCGAAGAGGGGACAGAGATCCTCCCAACCAGGCCCTGGCGCAAAGGGACAGTCTGTCCAGAACATGTCGACTTCTTCCTCGACCAGCGTCCCGACCAGGCGCCCTCCTTGCATGAGCTGCCAATTCCGCTCAGCCACGCCATCTCCTCGCTGATTCCCGGAGCACATTGGCGCTCTGGACCGACAAGGGATCACAGATGGCGCGGTGTGGCCGACCCGGCCCACCTCATCGAGGAAGACACCGAGTTCCTCGCCAGGGCATACCCGATCACCCGGGACACGATTGGCGCCCTGCGGCCCGGCCACAGCGACTGACTCGTGCGCCATCTCCGCACCTCGAACGCGTGAGGGGGCCACACCACCGGTACCACGGCCTGGTGGCGTCCCGCTCACGGACGGGCCTGCGATCCGGTGCGCTGAACACGCCACCGGGGGCCGCCCCGGCCCAGGACCGGCCGAGACCTCGGCGCGAAGCCGAAGCCGTACGCGCTCGCCCGTATGCCCACGCCCGCCGCTGCCTCGCAGGATGGCGACCGCGTACCGGCGTCCGTTGGTGGAGGTCCGGGGGTGTCAGTCGGATGGCGCCGGTACCGGGTAGAGCGCCGCGACATAGGCCGCGCCGCCCGCGACATTGACGACGGTCGAGTCGGCGTCGGCTCTGGTTGCGCGGCAGGCCGCGCCGGCGAAACCGTGTGCGCCGGTGAAGACGCCCCAGACGACCACCCAGGGCACCAGACGGCCGTCGGCGTCGGGGAACAGCTCGGGCTCGGGCCGGACCCGGCGCTGGATGACATACCCGCCGTCGAGGGCGGCATGGAGGTGCTCGCGCCACACCTCGGGCGTCGTCCGCTCCTCCCAGCCGAGGACGATGCCCGCACCGCCGTGCAGGGAGGTGGGCTTCAGCACCAGGTCGTCCCTGTGGGTGAGGGCGTAGCCGAGGAGGTCGACCCGGCGCCCGTCCTCCAGCGCGGTCTCCCCCCGGCGCACCGCCCTCGTCCAGGGCAGCAGCCGGTCGACGCTGGCCAGTTCGGCGGGGGTGAGCAGATGCCGGTTGCGCTCGTCGGAGAGCATCGCGAGAGCCCCCTTGCTCGCGAACAGCTCCGAGTCGAGCGGGCTGAACATCCGCACCCGGCCCGCGGCGACCGCGTTGAGCAGCGGCCTCATCCGGGCCGGTGCGTCGGCGGACTCCAGCAGATCCTCGGCGAGGAAGGTCCGCAGCACCACATCGACCGGCCGTTCCCCCAGCCACACCCGGTCCTCGCCGTAGCGGAGCTGGCCGATGTGGCAGGGGTACGCGTCCAGTCCCAGCTCCCGCAGCCGGGCGCAGTAGCGCTCCAGGAACGGGGCGAGCTCCTCGTAGCTGCTGGGCCAGTCGACCATGGCGACCACGGGCCGGTCCGCGGCCGTCAGCCCGGTCTCGGCGAGGAGGTTGCGTATCTCCTCCCGCATGGTGTCCACATGGCCGAGGCCGTGTCTGGTGGCGAACTCGTCCAGCAGGGGGTGGGCGAGCAGCGCCCGGCACATCTCGGCGTTGTCGCGACCGCCGAGCGCGCTGTTGAGATTGAGTTCCAGGAGCCGGAACCCCGACGCGTCGAGATACAGGTCCGCGCGCCCCTGACGGCTCACGGCCCCGCCCCCGTTCCCGCTCCGGCTCCGGACGATCGCCTCGGTCTGGTCCTCGGTCATGCCGACATCCCGGGCGAACGCCTCGATGTCCCCGCCGTACAGCCGGTCGGGCAGGCCGGTCAGGGCGGTGTGCAGGTGCTCCAGGTCCGCGGTGAGCCGGGCCACGTCCCGGGCGTCCAGGAACACCGGGCGGGGCAGGAAGCGGCTGTGGTGGTCGCCGGTGAAGTAGCTGGTGAGCAGCTCCGACTCCGGGACGCGGGCCAGCAGTTCGGCGGCCGGTACCCCCTTGCCGCCGATCAGGTCGAGGTAGGACCCGGTGAGGGTCTCGCGGTCCGGCATGGTGATCACGCTCCGTTCGTCACGTCGGCCGCCCGGCCGGTTTCAGGGCCGGGCCGGGACGGCTGCGCGGGCCGTGTCGATCAGGGCGGCGAGGGCACGGATGTCGGTCTGGCGCATGGCCTGCGCGGCCCGTACCCGGACACCCAGCTCCTCCTCGATCGCCACCAGCAGCCGCGCGGTCGCCAGCGATGTCCCGCCCGCCGCCGCGAAGTTGTCCTCCAGCACGAGGTCCGGCAGGTCCAGGATGCGGCGGCAGATGGCGAGCAGCCGCAGGCCCGTGTCCGGGGCGGCCGGTGCGGTGGCGGAGGCCGCGGCGGGGGTGGTGGTGCGGGTGGTGGTGGGGGTGGGGGTGGCGGCCGTCGTGGTCCCCGGGTCGGAGTCCCGTGTGAGAGCTCGGGTCAGTTCAGCCCGGTCCACCTTGCCGTTGGCGTTCAGCGGGAACTCCGTGACGAAGCGCACCCTGGACGGCACGGCCTGCTCGACCAGCCGCGCCCGCGCCGCGTCCAGCACGCTTCGCGCGTCCCGAGGCGCCCCCTCCTCCGGCCGGACGAACGCGGCGAGCAGCAGATCGCCCGCCGGGCCGCGCACGGGGATGACGACGGCGCTGTGCACCGACGCGTGCCGTTCCAGCGCCGACTCCACCTCGGTCGGCTCGATCCGTACACCGCTGACCTTGACCTGGTCGTCCATCCGGCCGAGGAAGACCAGTTCCCCGTCGCCGTCCACCCGGGCCCGGTCCCCGGTGCGGTAGACCCGGCCCGGCCCGCCGTCGGCACCGGCGCCCGCGATGTCCACGAAGCGCTCCGCGGTGCGCGCCGGATCGACGTACCCGAGAGCGAGCCCCGATCCGCCGACCAGCACCTCACCCGCCTGTCCCAGCGGCACGGGCCGCCCTTCGGCGTCCGCGACCAGCACGGTCACCCCCGGGCGCGGCAGCCCGATCGGGATGACCGTGTCGTCCGGCACGGTGCTGGTGGGGGGCAGATGATGGACCGTCGTCACCACGGTGGCCTCGCTGGGCCCGTACACATTGTGGACGCGGGTGGCGGCACCGGCCGGGGGCCGGGTCCGCATCCGGTCGCCGCCCACGGTGAGATGGCGCAGTGCCAGGTCGGCGGGCCAGTCCAGGCCGAGGACCAGTTCGGCGAGCGGGGTCGGCAGAAAGGAACTGGTCACCCCCGCCCGCGCCCACCACTCCAGGAGTTCGGCCGGGGACAGCCGCGCCTCCGGCGGTGCGATATGCAGTGCCGCCCCGGAGGTGAGGGTGGCCCACAGCTCCATCTGATGGGCGTCGAAGGTGGTTCCGGCCAGCAGGCTCAGCCGGGACTCCGGGCCGAGACCGTTCATCTCGCGGTACCAGCGGACCACGCCTTCGAGCGCGGGCCCGGTCAGCAGGACCACCTTGGGCCGTCCGGTGGTCCCCGAGGTCGTCACCGCCGAGAACGCGTCCCCGGTGCCGGTCCGCGGCGCTGCCGGCGCGGGGGCGTCCGGCCCTCGGAAGAGCGGGGTCACGCAGGCCGCGCGGGGGTTGCCCAAGGGCACCGGATCGGCCGGTTCCCAGTGAGGGCGAGCGGGACCGGTCCCGCCCCCGGTGAGCAGGCAGCCGATTCCCGCGTCGTCGGTGATGTCCCGCAGCCGGGCGTCGGCGGGGCGCGGGCCCAGCGGCAGATAGACCGCGCCGAGCCGGGCCAGCGCGACCGCCGCGGCCACCAGCGCGGGCGACCTGTCCAGGCACAGCCCCACCAGCTCACCCGCCCCCACCCGGCCCTCCAGGGCATCGCCCAGCATCCGGGCGGCGGCGTCGAGTTCCCGGTACGACCAGGTTGCCTCCGCGTCCGACACCGCCACGGCGTCGGGCCGCCCGGCGACCCAGGAGTCGAACGCCTCGACCAGACCGGACCCCCGTCCCTGCCCCTGCCCCCGTCCCTGCCCCCGTCCCTGCCCTTGCCCCGGCCCCTGCCCCTGCCCTTGCCTGGAGCTGTCCGGGCGCCCGCTGCCTCCCCACAGCACGCTCAGCGACGGATGACGGTGGCTCTCCTGGCCTGTTCCGGTCATCTCATCGTCCTCGGAGGTGGTGATTGCGGTCATGGGGTCGCTCTTCTCCTACAGCGGCGGTTCACAGCGGCGTTCACAGCGGCTTCTTCACTACGGCTTCACTACGGTTTCGGACGGTCAGACTGGCGTCTGCGGCAGTTGCGGGCCGCGTGCTCGGGCGAGGGCGGACGGAACATCGAGGGCGGACGGAACATCCGGGGCGAGTGACCGCAACGGGGCCGCCGGGTCGCGCAGATAGTCCTTCAGCAGCTCCGCGAACAGCGCCTGGAGGCACTCGATGTCCGCGCGGTCGAACAGATCGGCGGCGTGGTCCCAGAGCAGGATCATGCCGCCCACCGCTTCCACCCGGGGGTTGACGGTGCGCCGGGAGTCGGGGATGAGCACGACATCCAGATCGAACCGCGATGTCCCGGCGTTGAACGCCTCATGCACGGTGACATCGAGACCGAGGCCCTCGATGACCGGCAGCGGAGCGTCATGCGCGCTGAACATGACCTGGAACAGCGGGGTGTCCAGGCCGGTGCGCGAGCGCACACCCAGCTCCCTCGCCAGGTCCTGCACCGCGATGTGCTGATGCGGCAACGCGCGCAGCAGTACCTCGGCGGTGTCGTCGGCGGCGTCCAGGCCGGGCCCGTCGGGGCACAGCCGCAACCGCAGCGGGATCGTGTTCACGAACATGCCGACGGTCTCCCCGAACCCCGGCGGACGGTTGCCCACCGCACTGCCGATCACCAGGTCCGCACGGCCGGTCAGCCGCCGCAGCAGTTCCCCGAACAGGGTCAGCAGGACCACGTAGGGCGTGTGACCGTCGCGGCGGGCGGTGACCCGGAGCCGTTCGGCGAGTACGGGATCCAGCTCCTGCCGGACCTGGCCGCCGGTGATGTCGTCGCGCACCCGGGGGCCGGGGCCCGCCGCCGGGAACGGCAGATCGAAGGCGGCTCCGTCCAGCGCCGAACGCCAGTGGCCGAGCGCGGCCCGGTCGGCCGTCGGCCGCCCCGGTCCGTCCGCGCCGAGGTCACTCACATGGTCGGTGAAGGGCCGTGGAGCGGGCAGGTCCGCGGCGGCGCCCCCGACCCGGCTCCGGTAGACGGTGAACAGGTCCCGCAGCACGATGCCGAAGGACCAGCCGTCATGGATCAGATGGTGCTCGGTGTGCACGAGCCGGTGGTCGTCCGCCCCCATACGCACCAGGCACCAACGGATCAGGGGGGCCTCGGTGAGATCGAAAGCAGTACCGTGCTGCGCGGCCAGCACCTCCGCGAACTCCGTCTCGGCGGCCGGGCTCCCCGACAGATCGAGGGAGCGGTAGCGGGGCGTACACACCGGGCTCACCCGCTGCCGCGGCGGCAGCCCGTCGCCGACCAGCTCCAGGCGCAGCCCGGCATGACGGTCGAGCACCTCGGCCAGACTCCGGCGCAAGGCGTTCTCGTCCAGCGGTCCCTTCAGCTCCAGTACGGCGCTGAAGTTGTACGCGTGACTGCTCGGGAAGAGTTCCTCGTGCAGCCAGATGATCTCTTGGGACCGGGTCAGATCGAACGATGTCACAGGGCCTCCACCTCCCTCTCGAACGGCTCGAACGGCTCGAAGGGGTCGAAGGGGTCGACGAACATCTCGAACGGCTCGACGAACATCTCGCGGTCGGGGAAGCCGAGCGTCCCGTCCCCGCCTCCGGCCACGTCCTCGTCCGCCTCTCCACGGCCGTGGCCGTGCCCGCCGCCGTCCTCGTCCGTGCGCCAGGCCGCGCTCAGCCCGGCGTACGGTGTCTCCGTGGCCGTGGCGAGCCGCGCGAACGCGTCGTCCACCCGGTGCCGGGCCTCCGCGCAGAAGACATCCGCCAGCTTCCCGGCGGCCGGGTGTCCCGCTGCCGTCATCCGCGCGGCCCGCGCCAGGACCGCCGCCATGGCGAACAGGTCATCGGCCACCCGGGACAGCAGGATCAGCGTCCGCTGCCGCTCGAAGAGCCGCTCCGGCTCCGGATGCGCCCGTACCAGCGTCCGGCACCGCTCGCCGAACGCCCGCGCCCGCCGGTCGACCCAGTCGGCGTGATCCGCGTTCCGGCCGGTGAGGGGGACCGGGGCGGTGTACGGCACGGGCCCGGCGGGTTCCCCGGCGTACAGGGCGGCGAGCTGAGCGCGTGCCGACCGGTGGCCGACCAGGAAGTCGACCCCGCCCGCGACCCGCAGTCCGCGCGCGTCACGGAAGAGACGTTCCATCGGCAGCGGACGTGCTCCCCTGGCCGTCTTGCTCCGCGCGGTCTCCAGCCCCTCCGTCGCCAGCAGGGACAGCGCCCGGTCGACCACCCGCCAGCAGGCCAGGGAGGTCAGGTTCTTGGCCGCGATCCGCTCGGCACCGGCATCGACGCCCGGCTCTGCGCCCGTGCCGCCTTCCTCGGCGAGGAAACACCAGTCCACCACCGTGTCCAGCGCGAAGACATCCGCCAGCGCCCCGGCCAGCAGCCGCTGGACCTCCTCGTACGTGCCCAGCGGGCGCCCGTCCACCCGGCGGTCCCGGACGAACTCCCGCGCGCAGCGCACCGCTTGACGCGCGAGGGCACCGGCCGTGGCGGCGACCGGGTACAGCCGCCCCCGCGAGGCGAGCGCCCGCAGCGCGGCACCGGTCAGCTCGTGGTCGCTGTGGGACGGCTCGCGTTCCGCGCCCGCCGCCCCCGGCTCTCCGTCGGACGCCCCGTGCTGCCCGTCGGACGTTCCGTGCTGCCCGTCGGACGTTCCGTGCTGCCCGTCGGACGTCCCGTGCTCCCCGTCGGACGTCCCGTGCTCCCCGTCGCCGGATCGAGGTCCGGGGACGGACCCGGGCTGTGTGCTGCCGTCCGGCTGCCGTCCGATCTGCTGTTCCGGCCCCGCGCCGGGCGGTGGCCGGAACAGCAGACCGGAGTGGGGGACGAAGACCCGGTCGAACCGCAGCGTCCCGTTGTCCGCGCCCCGGAAGCCGAGGAACTCATGGCGGGCGGTGACGGTGAGGCCCGGTGCGTCGCCGTCCACGAGGAACAGCGAGGGACCTTCGCCGCCAAGGCCCGTCGGCGCTTCGCCGCCCGCCGAGCGGGACGTTTCGCTGCCCGCCGCCCCGGCCGTTTCGCCGCCCGCCAGCCCGGACGTTTCGCCGCCATCCGCCCCGGCCGTTTCGCCGCCATCCGCCCGGGACGTTTCGCCGCCATCCACCCCGGACGTTTCGTCGCCCGGAGCCTCGGACGGCCCGCCGACAGGGGCGGCGAGTGTCCCCCCGCCGTCGAGGATCGTCGCCGACACGAGCAGGAGCCGCGCGGCCTCCGCGTTCTGGACGAAGATCTTCTCCCCGCTGAGCACATACCCCCCGGCGACCGGCTCGGCCGAGGTCGCGCGGTGTGCGTTGGCCGCCCCGCAGGGCTCGGTGTCGGCGTCCGCGAAGACCGCGCCCTCGGCACAGGCCCGCACGATCCGGTCGGACAGCTCGCCGTCCCGGAGCAGCGGCAGATAGGCGGCGGCCCCGAACCCGAGGTGCAGGGCGAGCGCGAGCGCCACCGCGGGGGACCATCCGGCTGCCGCCCGTACGACCCGGAAGGCGTTGTACGCCGACAGCCCGAGACCGCCCTGTGCCACCGGCAGGCACAGGGCCAGATACCCGCGCTCCGCGCACTCCCGCAGAAGGCCCTCCGGCAGCCGTCCCGTGCTCTCCACCACCTCGGGGTCCACGAACTCCCGCAGAAAGGCGCCGCACCGCCCCACCACCAGGTCCCCCGCCCTGCGTTCGCTCTCCGACTGCTCGGGAAAGTCGCGCAGCAGGTCCCAGCGCACCCGGCCCGCGTACAGCTCGGCCATCAGACTCACCCCGCGCACGCTCATGCCGCCCCTTCCGGCGCCCCGCCGGGCCCCGGGACCGGCGCGAGCAGATCCCGTACGTGGGCCAGCAACGCGGCCCGCTGCTCCCGCAGATAGAAATGACCGCCGGGGAGCCAGCGCACATCCACTGGACCCCGGGAGTGCTCCCGCCATGCCTCCAACTGCTCGGCCGTGACCCGGTCCGCGGCGCCCGCCACCAGATGAAGCGGCACACTCAACGGCTCACCCGAGGTATGCCCGTACGTCTCCACGATCGTGAAATCGGCGCGATGCGGGACCATGACGAGCCGCAAAAGCTCGGGGTCCTCGGCGATGTCCGCGGGCAGGGTCCCGTACCTGCCGGAGATCGCCGCCAGCATCTCCGTGTCGTCCAGCTGGCGGATCGGGGGAAGGCTCCGGCGCAGATGCGGGGCGGGGCAGGCGGACAGGAACAGCCGTTCCGGTCCGGGGCTCCCGCGGCGGCGCAGTTCCCGGGCCACCTCGTAGGCGACCAGCGCTCCCAGGCTGTGGCCGAAGAACGCGAACCGGCCCTCGAAGGAGACCTCGTCGACGATCGCCGTGACCAGGGTCCGCATGTCGGTGAGGACCGGTTCGTCGATCCGGGTGCCCCGGCCCGGGAGCTGTACGGCACGGATCTCCACGTCGGGCAGTTCCGCCGCCCAGCGGGCGAACTCCCCGGCCGATCCGCCACTGTGCGCGAAACAGAACAGACCGGGCGCGCCCTCGCGCGGACGTCTGCGCACCACCCACGGCGACCGCGCACCCGCGCGTGGCGGACCGGCGGCGCCGGGCATTTGGGGCGCCGAGGGAAGCGGGACCCCAGGGGGTGCGGGGGGTCCGGGGGGTGTGGAGGACATGAGGTCTACCTCTCTCCCTCGGGGCCGTTCCGTCCGGCCGTGTCCGTGACCACGACGGCGAGCCGGGCCGGAGTGGGGGCGGCGAACACGTCCCGGACGCTGACCGGGACACCGAACTCCGACGTGACCGTGCGGCAGAGCTGGAGCGCGCTCAGCGAATCGCCGCCGAGTTCGAAGAAATTCTCGTCCGGACCGACGTCGTCCAGCCCGAGGAGCAGACCGAAGATCCCGACGACGCGCTCGGTCGCCGTCACGCCGGGTACGGGGTCGTCGACGGCCTGGCCACCCGCCGGGGTGTCCTGGGCGGCCTGGGCGTCCTGGTGGTGCGGGGCGTCCAGGTGGTGCGGGGCGTCCGGGTGGTGCGGGGCGTCCGGGGTGTCCGGGTCCTGCGGGGCGTACCGCTCCCGGAGGAAGGGATGGGTGGGCAGATCCACCCGGCGTCGCCGCCGACCGCCGTGCAGCCGGGCCCAGTCGAGGTCCACCCCGGCGGCCCACAGGGTGCCCGCCGCGGACAGCAGGGCGAGGTCGGCGGGTACGCCCTCGGAGCCGTACGGCAGGCTGGACACCACCGTATGACGGTCGGTGCGGCCGGGATGCCGGTTCGCGAGGCCGGCGAGCGTGCGGCCCGGCCCGATCTCCAGCAGCGCCGCGTCGGGGGAGGTGAGCAGTGTGCCGAGGACCTCCGAGAAGCGCACGGTCCGGCGCATGTGGTCCACCCAGAAGCCGGTGGTGGGCGCGGTCCCCGGCGGGAACCAGGTGCCGGTGCCGTCCGCCACCCAGGGCAGCTCGGGCGGCGTGAACCGCACCTCGGCCACCTCGGCCGCGTAGGCGTCCAGGACCGGTTCCACGGCCGTGCTGTGCGCCGCCACTCCGATGTGCAGCAGCCTTGTGTCCACACCCGCGCCGGACAGCTGCGCCCGCGCGCGCTCGACGGCCGCCGCCGGACCCGACAGCACACACTGGGCGGGACCGTTGACCGCGGCCAGATCGACCTCGTCCACCAGGAGCGTGCGCACCTCGTCCTCCGGGGCGGACACCGCGAGCATCGCGCCCCCGGACAGGGGCTGCATCAACCGCCCGCGCACCGCAACCAGATGCAGCGCGTCGGCCAGGTGGACGGCCCCGGCGACGCACGCGGCGGCGAAGGCGCCGAGACTGTGCCCCGCCACCGCGGCCGGTTCGACACCCCAGTCCTGCCACAGCCGCGCGGTCGCGTACTGCACGACGAAGACGGCGGGCTGGGCGACCTCCATACCGGCCAGGTCCTCGCGTACCTCACGCGTGTGACGCACATGGCGTACCTCGGCAGCCCCGGTCCGCGCCGTGCTCGCCGCCGAGTCCCCGGAGCGGATGAGGGCCAGGACGCGGGCGCCGAGAGCGGGCCCGAGCAGGCCGACGCACCTGTCCACGGCGTCACGGAACACCGCGTGGACGGCGTACAACTCCCGCCCCATGCCCGCGTACTGTCCCCCATGACCCGAGAACACGAAGGTCACCGGCCGCTCGGCGACGGCACGGTGCCCGGCTGGCGCGTCGGTGAGCGAGTCCGCCGCGTGCGCGTGGCCGCGGGCGACGACCGCACGCCGATACGGGAAGGGGTGCCTGCCCCGCTGGAGCGTCCAGGCGATGTCGGCCAGTTCGGCGTCCGCCGGACGGACCGCCAGCCGGACCGCCGAACGGTCCATCGGTGCGTCCGGCAACCCGTTGCGCAGCCGGGCGGCGAGCCGTTCCGTGGCGCTGTCCAGCTGATCGGGCGTACGCGCGGACACGACGAGCAGTTGAGGAAGCGATTCTTCGCGGTGGCCGTCCTCGGGATGACGCTCCTCGTGCCGCTCCTCGTGGCGCTCCTCGGGCCGGTACTGGTGGCCGCCCACGTGACCGCCGCCCGCATCCGGTGGTGGCGGTGCGGGCAGCTGAGGAGGCTCCTCGATCACCACATGCGCGTTGGTGCCCCCGATCCCGAAGGAACTCACCCCCGCCCGCCGGGGCACCCCGGACGGCTCCCATCGCACCAACTCGGTGTTGACGGTGAACGGGCCGCCGTCGAAGTCGATCTCCGGGTTCGCGGTGGTGAAGTGCAGGCTGGGCGGGATGAGCCCGCGTTCCACGGCCAGCACCGCCTTGATGAGACCGGCCACCCCCGCCGCCGCATCGGAGTGCCCGATGTTGGTCTTGACCGATCCGATCCGACAGAAGCCCCGCGCGTCGGCACCCGCCTCCCGGAACGCACGGGTGAGCGCGGCGATTTCGACGGGGTCACCGAGCGCCGTGCCCGTCCCATGGGCCTCCACATAGGTGACCGACTCCGCCTCGACCTCGGCGACCGACAGCGCGGCCCGGACCACCTTGGCCTGCCCGGCCACCCCCGGGGCCGTGAAACCGATCTTGTCGAAGCCGTCGTTGTTGACCGCGGTGCCCCGCACCACCGCGCGGACGCGGTCCCCGGCGGCCACGGCGTCGGCCAGCCGCTTCAGGACGACGATCCCCACCGCGCTCGCACCCACGGTGCCCGCCGCACGGGCGTCGAAGGCGCGGCAGTACCCGTCGGGGGAGACGATGCCGCCCTCGACGTACTCCCCGAACCGCTGCGGGTACTGGAGGGACACCCCACCGGCCAGCGCCGTGTCGCACTCCCCGCTCAGCAGCGCCTGAGCCGCCGTGTGCACGGCGACCAGGGAGGTGGAGCACGCCGTCTGCACGGTGACGGCGGGCCCGTCCAGCCCGAGTTTGTACGCCACCCTGGTGGTCAGGAAGTCCATCCCGGAACCGAGCTTGAGCTGCCAGTCGGTCACCGGGCCGAGCCGGTCGCGACGGGCGTTGAGCGCCTCCAGGTAGGACGTCGGGCTGCTGCCCCCGTAGACCCCGACCGAGCCGGGGCAGGCGCGCGGGTCGTACCCGGCGTTCTCCAGTGCCTCCCAGGCACACTCCAGGAAGAGACGGTGCTGAGGGTCCAGCAGCAGCGCGTCCCGGGGTGAGCAGCCGAACAGTCCCGCGTCGAAGCGGTCGGCGTCCGCCAGCAGACCCGCCGCGGGAACATGCCCGCCTGACGGTGCGGCATCGGGAAAGCGGGTGACGCTGTCGACGCCCGCCGTCAGATTCGCCCAGTACTGCTCGACGTCCGCCGCTCCCGGGAACCGTCCGGCCATCCCCACCACGGCGAGGAACGGCCCGCCGGGGTCGTCGAGGCGCAGGTCGTCGATCACTCTCACCTCGGTCATGACACCCTCATGTCGTGGCTGTCGTGGCTGTCGTGGCTGTCGTGGCTGTCGTGGCTGTCGTGGCTGTCGTGGCTGTCGTGGCTGTCGTGGCTGTCGTGGCTGTCGTGGCTGTCGG
>NZ_JBEXLA010000011.1:163578-238237 GCF_040609715.1 Streptomyces sp. NPDC004610
TGGCCGTGGCGGCTGTCGCGGCCGTCGTGTCGCGAGGATGTTGTGCGGCGGCGCGCTGCGTCTGCCGGGCACGCAGGCTGCGGCGCTGCTCACCGCGGTCCCCAGCGCCGTCCGCATCCGTCGCCCGCCCGTGCTCCGCGCCCCCCGGGCCGGACTCCCGGCCCGCCTCCCGCCCGCCGTCGTCCAGGAAGGCGGCCAGTGTCCGCACGGTGGTGTGCTCGAACAGTGCGACTCCGGGAACGGGCCGCCCCAGTGTCTCGCCGAGCATGCGGCGCACCCGGGCGAGCAGCAGCGAATGACCGCCCAGATCGAAGAAGTTGTCGTCCAGCCCCACGACGGGGGCGCCCAGCACCTCACTCCACACCCGGGCGACCAGTCGCTGCGCGGGCCGGGAGAAGGGGTCAGGGTCCCCGGAGGGAGGGGTGGTGACGTCGGCGGGGAGTGGCAGCGCCGCCGCGTCGATCTTGCCGTTCACCGTGACGGGCAGCGCGTCGAGGAACACGAAGTCGCCCGGGATCATCGCCGAGGGCAGCGTTTCGGCCAACTCGGCACGCAGGGCGGCGCCGTCACGCCGGGTGGCGCCACCGGCCGACGCCGGGTACTCCGGCACGACGTAGCCGATCAGCCGGGTGCCCTCGTCGCCGGGGACCGCCCGGACGTGCGCCTGCCGGACGCCCGCGCAGGTGAGCAGCGCACCGGTGACCTCCGACGGCTCCACCCGATGGCCCCGGATCTTGACCTGGTCGTCCACTCGGCCGAGGCAGGTGAGCACCCCGTCGGCGTCGGAGACCACGAGATCCCCCGTGCGGTAGAAGCGTGCTTCGGGGCGGTCCGGGAGGGGGTACACGAACCGTTCGGCGGTGTCCTGCGGCCGGTTGTGGTACCCACGGGCCAACCCGGGGCCACCCAGGAAGAGTTCGCCGGGCACGCCGACGGGCACCGGACGCAGTTCCGCGTCGAGCACCTGGGCTTCGACGCCGGGGAGGGGCTTGCCGATCGGCAATCGCTCGCCCCGCGGGATCTCGGCATCGGCGGTGTAGGTGGCCAGCACCGAAGTGATGGTGGTTTCCGTCAGCCCGTAGGCGTTGATGACGGGGACGCCGCTGTGCCGGCGCCAGCGGGCGAGGGTCCGGGTGTACACCGCGTCGCTGCCCACGACGAGAAGCCTCAGTGAGGCGGGCAACGGCCGGGGATCCGCGTCGAGATCGGCCACCCATTCCTGCCAATAGGAGGCGGGGATGTTGGCCACCGTGACATTCTCCTCGGAGAGGAATTTCTCCAGATCGGCCGGAGTCCGGCGTTCGTCGGGAATCACCACCACACAGGCACCGGAGATCAGCGTCGGGAATATCTCCTCGGCCGCCACGTCAAATCCCGGAGCGGCGAACTGAAGCACCCTGTCATCCGGTCCGAGTCCGAATACGGTCTTCACCGCGCTGGAGTGATACGACAATGCCGCCCGCGTCACCGCAACGGGTTTCGGTCGGCCCGTGGAGCCCGAAGTGAAGAGGACATAGGCGAGGTCGTCCGAGCCGGCGGGCCGGGTTGCCGTGACGCCGGGATACTCGACACCGGTATCCGGCACGGCGAAGTCCAGCACGCCGGAGTCGGGCACGCCGAAGTCCAGCACGCCGGAGTCGGGCGCCCCGGAGTCGGGCACGCCGAAGTCGGGCACATCCATGGCGCGAGCGGCGTCCACGTCTCGTCCACCCGTGCCCCGTGCGTCGATGTCCCGCGCGGAGGAGTCCGCCACCTCGACCTGTTCCGTCCCGACCAGCCGTCCGTGGTTCGAGGTATCCGTGACCACGAGCCGTATCCGCGCCTCGGCCACCATCGAACGCAGCCGTTCCACCGGCAGGGCGGGGTCGAGGGCGAGGTAGCCCGCACCTGTCTTGAGCACCCCCAGCAGCGCTGCCACCAGTCGGCTGCCGCGGTCGGCGAGGACACCCACCACCGTCCCGGGTCCCGCACCCAGAGCGGCGAGGTGACCCGCAAGCCGAGTCGCCGAGGAATTCACCTCGGCGTAACTTACGGATAGCCCGCGATCACTCACAGCAGCCGAGGCCGGGTCGATATGGAGCCGCAGCCCGAAAGCGCTCACTATGTCGCCGCCGCACCGCTCCTCGGCATTCATCGCCGTGCCTGCCTTTCTCCGCGGACGTCAGGAAACCCATGAGACTGCCTGCCGTGCCTGTCCCGGCAGGAGAATCCCCTCGACAGGGAAAAGACGGTTTCCGGAAATGATCCACTTCAGTAAATGCGCTCGCCAGGTTAGCCGGAAAACGGTCGGTGGCGGAATCTGACCCCTGGGTCTACCCGAACGGGCAGGCGCCGGACCGGAGGGGAAATCGCTGGACGGCCCAACTACTGAAGGGGGCGCATCGGGCCGAGTCGGCGGATAGAGGTGAATACGGTCGGATGGGTGACCGGGTGGGCCGACATCACTGCGCGCCTGCCCCGCCCACCCGGCCGCCCATCCCCTCACGTTCGAGATGTCGCAGGTCACCAAGGCTGGGGGAAATCAATGGAGTTCCTGTGGGGTCCCTGGCTGACTCGCCGCCGGCTCCTGCCCTCCAAGAGAGGGCGACGGTATGTCTCCCCATCCGGATCACGTCGACGCGGGAGCGGGCGGGTGGACAGCCGGGCTTCTTGGAGGGAGAACGCGGCTGCCCGTTGATGCAAGTCCGTCAGGCATGCCCTGGCCCTACAACGGTCCTTTCTGCGACGGTTGAGGAGTCTTGGGTGCCTTCGCTCGCCTCTGCGGCGACGGGCCGCGGCGGACAGGATCAGCCGGTCGAAGTCGGCATCGGCGCGATGCCTGGACTCGACCGCGCGCAGTTCCGCCTCTACGACCGACCGGGCCATCTCGGCGGACTCACGTGCCGTGGGCCCGCAGGCGTATGGGTGACTGTGGGGTCCGGCGGCGGCCGGTTCCCATCCCGGGGTGGCGCACCGGAACGGACTCCTGCCGCATCGGCCGGTGCCGGCCGGGGCGCGTGCTGCTGTCCCCGCCTGGTGTTGCCGTGGTAGGTGGGGGAGGTCCGGACGGTTTGCTGGCCATCAACGCGGCGGTGCTGCCCGCGGTCGTCGTGGTCGTGCGGCTGTGGCGGCGTACGCAGGCCCGCAGCCGCTCCGACGCAGTCGGCGGCGGTGCTTGCTGCTGCGGCGGCGGCAGGCGGGACGTCCTGGACACGGCTTCTGAGTACTACAGCCGGCCCCGAGTCGTCTGCTCCGCAGAGTGAGCCGAGCCATACACCGTATCCAGGCCCGCCAGATCTACTCGACGTGCCAGGGCGGGCCGACCTCGCACTACCCCGAAACCGTGGTCGTGCGCTCCTACGAGCCCGGCTCGCGCACCGTCGAAGTGGCCGACGAATCCGGCCGGGACCGTCGCACCTTGGACATCCCCGCGTCCTGCTTCCATGCCACGAACACCACAACTGCGGGCCGCCGCCGGATCACCGACTACTACCTCACGGGCACCCGGCGCCGGTGACCACGGCACCTCAAAAGCACGTCCGGGTGCCCAGCCGATCCGCAGACCGGCCGGATCGGCCCGGTCTCCAGGGCGTGGTCACTGCGAACGCCTTGAGGACCGGCTGATGAGTGAAGAGGCCGAACGGCGCGGCGCCGCGTGCGGCCTGCCTTCGTCGGGGCCGGGCGGCAGTGGCGCCGCCGGGGGGGGACAGGGGACTCGCCGGTACGGGCCCCCTGGTGGTCTCGACCGAGGGAGGCAAGGCGAGCGTCGCCGCAGACCACATCGGGTCTTGCACCATGGACGAGGTCCTGGTGGCTCGGCCCCGAGGACGCCTGCCACCGGACTGAGCTGATCGGGGCTCTCGTGACGAGCCCGGATCCGGGTGTCCCGCACCAGCGGGCCTCGCGCCGACCGGCGGTGGTGCTCCGGGAGGCAATGGACGAGCGGGCAGACCACCGCCCTCACCACAGCGTTGCCCTCACCAACGACCCCGTCGGCTGACCTGGTGAGGACTTCTCAGGGGTGGTGCGGTCCGAAGGAGATGTACAGAACGGCTACGGTCACAGCGGCGACGGCGAGGACGGTCCGGCTGCGGAGGATCGATGTCATGGTGCGTATGCGCCGGTTCGATGCGTAGTTCTGGGAGATTGCCGCGGTGGCCGCGTAGTGCGCGGCGATGCGGGTGGCAGCGAGCCCTGCGGTCAGGGACACGGTGATCAGGATGACGCTGTGCAGCAGTGTGGCGGCCCATCCGCCGAGGGGGCTGATCAGGTAGAGGACTCCGATGAGCATGGAGAGGACCAACCAGCCGAAGCCGGTGGCTCCCATGAACGATTCGATACGGTCCCACTCGTCGCTGGTCTTGGTGGAGAGCCGACCCGGCTTTGCCCTGACGCGCTTCCAGGCAGCCGCGAGTACCTCGGTTCCCGGCTGGTCGGCAGGCTCGTAGAACCTGTCGCCGATACGGTCCAGGAGCCAGGACGCGAATGCATCGGCCGTGGCCGCCAGATCGGGGATGCGTGTCCGTGGGCGGATGGGCATGAGGAGCTCTCTTCTTGGGTTCCGGGTGAGCGGGTGGGGCGGGGCTGCGCGCGCAGCCCCGGCGGGCGCCGGGTCGGCGGGCAGTTCCTCATCTTCGGGGTCGGCGGCGCGGAACCGGGCGTCCTTGAGGGCCTGCGTCTCGGCCTGGTCCAGCATCAGGTGCTGGACAGCCGCCCCGAGTACGGGGTGGGCGGTGAGCTGCACCCACCGCTGGGGGCAGCGGGCCAGCATCGCCCAGCCGACGCGGCAGCCCAGCTCCAGTGACCAATCGGTCGAGCACGGACACCGCCCCCCAGCCCTCTTCGGGCTCCGGGTGGTGCAGCAGGTACGCGGCGAGCGGCGTGGGGCAGGCTTCCAGGACGGCGTCGAACAGCTCTGGCGGCACGGGCAGGGGCGGCGCGGCGGCCTTGGTGCGGGTGTAGGGGTCGGGGTCGCAGTCCCGGACGACCTGCTCCACCTCATGCTGGGGGAGGCGGGGCAGGAGCGCGCTGGCCGCCTCGATCGGGCCGGGGTGCCGTGCCAGTGCGGAGATCAGCCCGGCCCAGGCCCGGCGGTGCTGCAGGATGGCGGGGTACGTCGGCGGCGGTCACGGTGCCGTCGGCCGCCAGGGCGGCCAGCGTCTTCTCGTCGGCGTGCACCAGGAGCCGGCCGCGCAGCCGTCTGGCAGGGGTCCGGGCCAGCAGCGCGGGCAGCGCGTCCTTGAGAGCTTCCTCCCGCCACCGGTCGGCCTGGACATCGAAGCCGTCCGGTGTGGTCGCCGGAGCGCACAGGGCCTCGATCACCGTCTTGAGGGCTTCCTCGGGGAGGTCCTCGCTCATCGCGAGATCCCGCCCCAGCGGATGCGTACGGGCGTTGACCATCCTCGGCATCCCCTCCCACACCTGACCCGGCGTCACCGCCTGGTCGCCATCCGTAGAAGCGACCTTACGGCGCACCCGGCCCGAGCGGGGGGTGATCCACGAAGTCGCCTCGTCGCCGCTCAGGCCCGTGCCGGAGCCGCAGCCACGCAGCCCGAGGGCCAGGTCCCGGCCGCACCGGTGGCCCCGGTCGTGCTGCCCGCGCCCCGACCCGCCGTCGCCCCCGGCCCTCGGCTCGACAGCCCCGCCGGGAGCGGCGGCGGCCACGCGCCCGATCTGACCGTGGCCCGCTGCGCCGCCCCGGCCGGGACCCGCAGCGAGGGGTCGGCGGCGGGTGCTCAGTACAGCTTCTTCACCGCGGTGTTCAGGGTGTTCTTCCACGGGATCACGGGCGGATCGCCCCAGTAGCTCTGCCACAGGACCAGCGTCACCGTGTCGCCGTCGCGGCCCACACCCCACAGGTAGTTGTAGTCGGGGCGCTCGGTGGCGTTGGAGTCGAAGGTGTGCATCCCCTGAAGGGTGGCACCCTCCTCGACGCTGATCACCCCGTGATCGCGGTAGGTCGCGGTCACGCCGGGCCGCTGCGGGGCACGCGCGCAGGCGATGTAGTCCTGCCGGGCCTTGTCCGCGAAGGCGATGGCCTCGGCCTCCGTGCCGAAGACCGCCACCTTCTGCTGGGCGAGCGCGGTCTCCGCGGTGGTGAAGTCCCGGTGCCAGACATTGACTTCGGCCGGCTCGGCGGACCAGCCCACCGCACAGCCGAAATCGTCGCCCCACCCCCGGGCGGTCGGGTTGGCGCGCCACGACTCGGTCTTCGGCAGGTCGGAGATGTACAGGGTCCCCGGCTGCGGACGCCACTGGTCGGCAGCCGCCGCCCGACCCGGAGCCGCCCCGGCCCCCAGGGCCCCGACCGCCAACACCGCGGCCCCCACCGCGACCGCGCCCCCGCGCAGCCTTGCACGTACCCCCATGGCTTCCCTTCCTCCGTGCGCTTCGATCACCCCGTTCCGTCCCGGACCGGGGCGAATTCCCCTCCACGGTAGGGCGTCAGCGCCCGTACGGCAGGGCCTTTCGGCCGAAATGACCGAGAAATCCAAGTGTTCGATGCCCCCCTCCTCCAGCGGTGGCTGCACCGCAGTGGTCCGCTGACCGCCGCGTACGCCGACTCACTTGTCGACGTGATCCTCAGAGAACACGCGCTTAGCGTCACCGGCTGTTCCATTGGTCCCTGCCGCCGGGGCCCCGCCCATAGCGGCTACCGCTGGGTTTCCGTGTGCTCCCGGATCGCTGAGGGGTCAGCCGGAAGGCGGACCGCCTCGGTCGCCGGGTCTCAGCAGTAGGTAGAGGAAGGTCATCACGGCCATGGCGACCAACATGGCATCCGGCCGCAGGGGTTTCGATGGGCAAGTACATCGCCGCACTCATCCGGCGCGACCAGCTCGACCAGAGCAGCCGTCTCGTGTGGGCCAGCGAAGCGTTCAGTGAGCCCCAGGGGGAACTTCCCATGACCGGCTGATCGTCTGAAGAAGCGCCAGAGGGCGCCAAAAAGCCAGGCCGATCAGCCACGACCGATCTGGTCCAGGCTGCCTGAGTCAAAGATCCTTGCGCCACAGAGGGCCCTGTACTGGTGGTCGAATGACGCGGCTCTCCAGATGGCGGTAGGACAGCTGCTGGTCGTACCAGCGCTCATGCTCCGCATCGCAGAAGTTGAGCTTGCACCAGCGGGAGCCCTGATATCCAGGTGCGGCGTGCCAGTAGCCGGCGAGTAGGCAGAGGGTGTTCCACTCTTCACGGAGGCGCTCCAGCCGCTCCTCCCCACGTACCCGCCGTTCTTCCTCGGGGAGCGGCGGAGGCAGTGGAATCCCGACCGGGACGCGGACACGGCCGGGCGTTCCGCCGCTGATGGCCCACTCCAAAGTGACGACCAATGTCACTACCGCTTCGGCGAGTGCCGAGGCGGTGATGCCCTCCTCGCTGTCCACCGGGTGGGTACTTGCCGCTCGCTCCAGTCGAGGGAGAAGGAAGTCGCCGATCTCCCACACCATGTCGGTCGTCAGTTCATCGGCATACCGCGGACCGCTTCCCGCAGGGTTGACACTGCTCGTCAAATTTCCCCCTCCAGTTTGGGCTTCTGCTTGGGCTTGGGCTTCAAAGAAGACCCTCGCCGGTTCACCTCTCGCCCCGTCCACTCTCAGGCGAGCCGCGTGAGTAGCACGAACGCGACGGAGACGAGACCGTCATCTTGCGAAGTCAATGCTCAAGATCGGCGTTCTTCAGCATCCGGTATCAGCGGGCGCAGTTCCTCGGGCAGGTCGGGCGAGTCTCGCCACACAGCCGCGATCGTGAGAAACACTTCCCACGCGGCCTCAGCCGAGGGCCCGGGGTGGCCCTCTTCCAGCTCCGCATACAACTGCATGCTCAAGCGGTGCACCACGTCATACACGGCCTGAGAAACCCGGTGCACCTCTGACATGGCTGAGCCCTCAGGATGAGCGGGCTCCCCTCGGAATCGGATAGCGGCGGAACTGGCGTGGTACGCCCGGCCGTGAACGAAGTCCCGCAAAGCGCACAGTTGGGCAACGGTTGGCAGAGGCGCCGAGGCACCGTCATCAGCAGTCACGCCATCGACCCTACCCACCTGTCATGACCGAACCAGAAACAGGTACTCAGGGCATCGACGTAACCAAGCACGAGCTCCGGTGAATTCCCAATCCGTTCCATTCGACGTCATCCCCCCTGAGCCCATGGCTGAAGGGATTGTTCCATGGGCCGCCGGCGTCTCCACAGGACTGCATCCTGAAACGATCAGTTAGTCGCCCACCATCAGCAAACCAGTGATGATCAGGGCTGCGGATGCTCCGTAGCCGAGGGCGAATCTCAGCGCGATTCCGGACGTCACCGGCTCGGCTACTCGCTGGCTCTTCCTGTCGTAGAAGCCGGCAGCGGCTCCTACGGCAGCCCCTGCCGCAATGAGCCCGATTCCTACGGATTTCATGATGGCATCCTGTCAACTGAGCTGCAATGGAGTCTCGTTGAGGCCCCCTCCTCCCGCCGCTCCCAGCTCGCCGCCGCCCCTGCCGGGGTCCGCATCGAACTGGCGGGACCGGACGACATGAAGCGTCTCATCCGCAGGATCGTGCAGAAGACCGGCCGCGGCGGCGGCACCGACGCCGCGTTCAGCGCCGTGTAGGACCCGGTCTACGGATCAGGCGTGGGCACGGCGGCGGGCCCGCAGCAGGCGGACACCTTTCACCGTGTAGGCGCCGGCCATGACGGCGAAGCCGGTCAGGGCGAGCGGGAACCAGGAGTCCGACACCAGAAGGCTCAGCATGATTCCCGCGAACAGGAGCAGGCTGCCGACGGCGTCCGCCAGATCCAGCCCCGCCGCCGCGCGCCGTGCGGGATCGGCCCCGCGCAGCCGGCGGATGAGAGGCACGAGCGCCAGGGCCTGCAACACGGCCAGAGCGACAACTGTCCAGATGAGCCAGTCGGGTATGTCCACGGCGCACTGTATCGCCCGCGCGCGGCCCACCGGACGCAGAACCCGGAGAAGGGGGCGGTTGTGCCGTTCGACATCCCGACCGAGTGCGGGGTCTCGCTTCGTGTCCCCGGATCTTGTGGGAACCGGCAAGCCTATTTGGTCTGCTGGCCGGCGTTGATGACGATGTGCAGGATGTCGTTGACGAGTTGTTGCGGGTGGGCGTTCTCCAGCGTGGTGCTCAGGGTCTCCCAGCCGCTGAAGACGGTGGTGCCGTCGGGCAGGTTCTGCCCGTCCGATTCCCGGGTGAGTGACCACTCGGATTCGCCGCGGTGGAAGTTGTGCGTTTCGCCGTCACCGGTGAGCGTGATGTCGCACCCGCATCCGAAGCCGTCGTCGGTGTCCTCGTAGGCGCCGTCGAGGTGACGCCGGTTCAGTGTCACCGCCCGGTCGTGCTGCACGGCGGGGAGAGCGGCGACGGCCACCACCGTCTCGTGGACATCGCCCGGCAGGACGACGGTGCCGGGAGCGGAGTCCAGGGCGCGCACGGTGGTGGAGGCGTGCCGGTCGACCAGGCCGTGGACCGTGTCGGACGCCTTCCGCAGTACCGCCAGGGCGTCGGCGAGGTTCGCCGGCTGTCCGGGCCCGGCCGGGGCGGGCAGTTCGGCTCCGCCGCGCTCGGTGATCCGGCCGGCCGAGCACGCGAGCTCGGCGAGGGCGTCGGCGCTGTGGCGGAGCTGGACGAAGAGCGCGGAGGCGACCGCTGCGGCGTCCTGCGGGGTGTAGAGGAACCACTGGCCCGACAGGGGCCGGGCTGAGGCACCGGCCGTCTCCGCAGCCGCGCACGCCATCGCCATCGCCATCGAGTCCTCGGGATCGTGCAGGCCGTACTCGACCGCGCTGCGTACCGCCGAGACGTAGTTAGTCACTGTGCGCGTCGCCGGTCCGCTCGTACAGGGCGATCCAGGGGGTGTCGTCGTCGAGAGCGGTCGCGGGGGCCTGGTTGGTGAATGTAACCGGGTCCTCCCAGAGGCCGGCCCGGCGAAGCGCCGTGCTCACGGCTCGACCGAGCTCGATGAGCGGGCGTGGACTGGGCAACCGCCCCGGACCGTCGGCGGTCCGGGGCTCGCGTGCGCCGGCCGGTTGGGCCTGGTGCGGTACCCCCCGTTGCCCCCCGCCCCGCTGCTGAGCACCGGACCCCGGTCCCCTTGAACCAGGGCCCTGTACTTGTGAAGTTCCGCGAGTGCAGGGCCCTTGCGGCTGCTCCGGGCAGATGTCGGCCCCGCCTCGACCTGCGTGCGGGTCTGCTGGCCCCCGGTTAGAGCAGGCTCTCGAAGGCGTGCTGGAGGGTGCGGGCGGTGGGGCGGCGGGCGGGGTCGGTCTGGAGTCCGCCGGTGATGATCTCCTCGAATGCGGGGTAGGGGCAGGGCCGTGTGGCCGCCCAGGGTTTGACCTGGCCCCGGGCGAGTTCCGCGCGTAGTTCGGGGGTGCTCTGTGTGGTGTCGCGGGTGCTGATCGGGTAGGTGCCGGTCCAGCAGGCGTAGAGGACCGCGCACAGTGACCACACCTCGGAGGCGGTGGTCAGGGGCAGGTCGTCGGCGGGGGTGGTGGTCAGGCGGGCGTGCGCGAGTTCGGGGGACATGAACCAGTCGTAGGCGCCCCGGTAGGTCACGGGTCCGGTGCCCGGGGTGCGGTCGGGGGGTGGGCCATGGCGAAGTCGAGGAGGTGGGCGCGGCGGGTGCTGGTGCTGGTGCTGTCCAGGATGAAGTGGGCTTCCTGGAGGTCGCCGTGGCGCCAGCCGCCCGCGTGGAGGTCGGCAACGGCCTCGGACATCGCCGCCGCGTACGCGGCGGCTGCCGTGCGGTCGGGGCAGGGCCGGAGCTTGGCGAACGCGGTCTCGGCGTCGTCGCCGTCCACCCAGCGCAGGGCCAGCCACGACCCCGCCGCGGGGCCGCCGGGCAGGAGTCCGTGGTCCTGGTAGAGGCCGGGCGGGGCGACGGGCCCCATGGCCGTCAGGAGTCCGGCTTCCACCAGGGCCAGTCGCCCGGAGTCGACGTGTCCCTGCGGGTCGGCGCACGGGACGGTGATCTTCAGCGCGTACGGGCCGGACCGGGCCTGGACGCGCCACAGGCAGGTGCCGCGCCGGTCGGCGACGAGGCGGGCTGTGGCCTCCTCCCCCCACAGGCGGGCGGTCAGGCGGTGTGCGGTGGTGGTGTGGTGGTGGGAGTCGGTCACGGGTGCCCATCCGGCTGGTGTGCTAGCGGTCGTCTGAAGGGTCGAGAGTACGGAGGCCGCGCTCGACCCGGAGCTGCCGGTCGCCCTCGACATGCCCGGCAACGTCGCCGACTACCTCCGCGCGGTCGACCTGGAGCCCGCCGAGCGGGCCGCGCTCGACCAGGGGATGACCGTACGGCGCAGCCAGGGCTACACCCTGCGCGTCAGCGCCGTCCTCGCCGTGCACCACCAGCTCCTCGACCGCTGCCAGCCGCTCGACAGCACTTCGAGGATCCCGGCACGGCGTAAGGCCCGCCGCGATTACGCCAACCGTGTCAACGCCCTTCGGTGCTACCGCCCAACCATGATCGATCTCAGCTCCACCCACGGTTCATTTGATCCCCGGGACAAACCGCTGTACAGGCCTCAAGTCTGCGGCCCAGTCCTATCGTTGGCTGATGCGCGCACACCCTATTGACCGCCCAGCCGACCTCGACGTGGTCCGTGAGTCCTATGACCGCGTGGCCGAGAACTACGCCCACATGGTGGTGACCAGCGGCATGGGCGACATCCGTCGCCATCCCTGGCTCAAGGCGTCGATTGACGCTTTCGCCGACACCGTGGGCGAGCTCGGGCCCGTCCTCGACGTCGGCTGCGGACCCGGCACGGTGACCGGCTACTTGGCCGAACGCGGACTCGACGTATCCGGGGTGGACCTCTCTCCCCGCATGATCGAGAACGCGCGCCGTCTGTATCCGCGATGCCGCTTCAGCGTCGCCTCCGCCACGGAGCTCGACCTCGGTGAAGCCTCCCTCGGCGGCGTGCTGGGGTGGTGGTCACTGTTCAACCTCCCCCGTGATGTCCTTCCCCAGGTCCTCGCCCATTTCGCGCACGCCCTGAAGCCGGGCGGGCACCTCATCGCCGGCACACATGTCGGCGACGAGGACGCGGTGCGCACCGAGGCATACGGAGGAGTGCCCGTTCGTTGGACCACGCACAAGTGGCGGCCGGAGCAGCTCGTGGACCTGATCGAGCAGGCCGGACTGCACCCGGTCGCCGAACTCCGGCTCCCCGCGGATGAGTGGAGCGGGCCGGGTGTGGTTGTCATGGCCAGGCGTCCCGGCTGACGATCAGCGTCGGAAGCGGCACAGGAGGCTCCTGCCGGGCTCCACCTGACGCCTAACGCTAATTTCCGTTCGGTACAGGGGCCGAACCCGTCCGTCTCCCAGGGCTGTCATTGCGCGTGTCTGCGGAGCCGCTTCGACGGATAGCGGGAGTGAGCGGCGCGCCGGCCAAATGTACGGCGGCCAGATAGGCCCGGTGGTGTCAAAGGCCCTTCAGGACACGATCAAGCGCCGACCGGCCTGTGGGTGGCCGATGGGGCGCCGGTGGAGTGGGGACCTGCGTCGGTGCGGCGTACCGTGGTTTCCCGCGAAATCCGGTGGAGTCTCAGCGGCCGGAAATGGTTGGGTCCTGCTCAATGCTTCGCTGACATGGCCGGGCACAGTGCGAGGCGCAAGGTCCGAATCGCAGGCGCGGTCCAGGTCGCGTGTCGTCGAGTGATGGAGGTAGTCGCGGTGGCTGGTTATGGGGCGCTTTCCGACGTGTACGAGTGGCTGATCGGGGACGACAGGTTGACCCCCGCCAAAGCAGCCGCGGTCTACTACAGCGATGTCGTGGGCTCGCTGCCGCCCAACGCGCGCGTCCTCGACTGCGCGTGTGGAACCGGCCAGCTCGCCGTCGGTCTCGCGAGTCTTGGCCTTGACGTGGTCGCCGCGGACGCCAGTGATGGGATGGTTCGCCGGACCGAGAAGGCCGCCGACCAGCAGGGTGTCTCGCTTCGAGCCCTCCGCGCGAGCTGGGCCGAACTGCCCTACCACCTGGAGGACTCCACGTTCGATCTGGTGTTCTGCGTCGGCAACTCGCTCGGGCACGCCGAGGGCGCAGCCGGGCGCCTGACCGCTCTGAAAGCGATGTCGCGGCTGCTGAGTCCGGGCGGTCGCCTCGTGCTGACGTCACGCAACTGGGAACTCGTGC
This sequence comes from Streptomyces sp. NPDC004610, assembly GCF_040609715.1. Lineage (NCBI taxonomy): Bacteria > Bacillati > Actinomycetota > Actinomycetes > Kitasatosporales > Streptomycetaceae > Streptomyces > Streptomyces sp. NPDC004610. Next base: position 176,684 of record NZ_JBEXLA010000011.1, read on the forward strand.
GCTCCGCCGGCTCACGGGTGGACGTCCGCGATCGACTCGTCCGCCGCAACGACCGCGATGCGGTCGTCAGCTACTACTGGCAGATCGAGCAGCGCTGGGAGCAGGAACACTTCCTCGAGATCGTGGTCGCCCAGATCGAGCCGGATGGGGCAGTGCGAGCCTGCTCGGAGCGGTTGTCCATCTGGCCCTACCGGTACGAGGACCTCGTGGCGCAGTTGCGCAGCGTCGGGCTCACAGTGCAGTCCACCACCTTCGCCCCCCGACAGCGATGGATACCTGGTGGTCGCCGGCCGCGACCTGGCGCGAGGCAGGTCTGGGCCGGCGCGCTGATCCGCCTTTGGTCGTTGTCGTTGCCGACCTGGACGGCTCGCTGCGGTCTGGAGCGGGTTCTTCGCGAAGTGTTCAGCGCTTGAAGCGGTTGCTGCAGGTGCGGTCCTCGACGCGCTGGCTTCCGCCCTGCGTCCGCGGCCTGCACCGCCTCCACCAGGGCAATCGTGATCCTGGACGGCACGCTGCTGCCGATCGGCCGAATCGCGGCCGGCGAGCCCTTCTGCTCCGGGAAACATGAGAAGCACACCCATGAACGTGCAGATCATCACCGATCCCGCCGGGCGACTGGTGTGGGCATCGCCTGCCGGGGCGCCGGTCACCAGCCTGTCGAGATGGCCGGACAGACCAGGTGCGGCACTCACGTCGAGAGGGAAGGGGAAGCCGTTCATGAGCACGACTGCGGGCCCGACCCCGGCCAGAGGGGTACCCGGATACCTGGCGACCGCGCTCCACCACCCGCCGTGGACCCGGACCACGCGTTTCACCCGCTGCGCCGCCCAGGAGTCGAACCCCGCCACCGCTCCCACCGCGGCCGGACTTGCCGCCGCGTACTCGGCGGCGTACTTCCCGAGTTTCCCGGAACAGCCCGATCACGACCGAGTCCTGGACCGGGGCGGGCACGGCGAGGTCGGCGAGGTGCTGCTTGCACGGATCGAGGTCGGTGATGCCGTCGTTGTACTCACCCCACAGATACAGCTCGCGGTGCGCATCCCAGGGGCGCCAATCCGCGAGTTCCCGGACGACTTGGTCGGCCAGTTCCTGACGGGCCACGACCGCTTCGTCCCGCGCCGGCGAGGCAGGGGGGCGGGCGCCAGAGGACCGGGCTGCTCCGGCGTACGGCGCTTGCGGCGTCTGGCCATGCCTCCCACCGCGACACCGTCCCCGCCGCAGCGGCAGAGGGCACAAATGCACGAGGCACTCAAGCCCGGGCCGGGTTCGGCGGGGCGATCGGTCCGATGTGGCCGGTTCTGGCTTCGCCGCTGCCGGACGGTGGGTAACTTCCCGCGGTATGAGCCCACACCGAGCATCCCCGGGCGAGCCGTGGCCCGGCTGGTCGACCAGCCGGGCAGCCCAGGCCGTGTACGGCAGGCACCTGGTCCGCATCGGCGAACTCATCCCGGTCCTGCTGTACACCCACGCCCTTGACCGCGGCAGCCTGGCGGCCGCGCACGCCGCCGGTCACCAGGACTCCGTCACCTCCCAGGTCGACGGTCTGGCCCTGGAATGCCGGGACGACCTGCTGGAGACCGCCGCGGTCCTGGACGCTCGCCCTGTGCCACGGACATGGCGGCTACCTGCCACGCCCGTACTACGAGGACTCCCACAGCCCGGTACCGAAGGACGTCGAACTGCGCACCGACGCCTCCGACATCGCCGACGAACTCGTCAGCCACGACCACCGGCACGGGACCAGCACCACCGGTGACATCCCGCCAGCCCTTGAAGACGGCTGTACCGATGCCGAACGCGACGCCGTCCGCGCCTACGCCCGCAGGGAATGGATCACCGCCCAGGAGAAACGGCCGGGCATCTGACCGCAACCCATGAGCGGGCCAGTCTGGGCTCTGCAGATCGTCGTGCGTGCCTAGCGGCACGCCGTCGGTGCTCCGATCGAGCCGTCGTCGGTCCATCGCCCGCACGCCCAGCGCGTCAGGAATCACGAGTACTAGCGTTCTCGGTTCCGATGCTTCAGGAAATCAACCAGAGAAACCAGGGCGAGTTCGAATTCTCTCCTATCCAGCATGCACGTCTCGAACTGCCGATATAGATCTCCGATCTCGACCAGGTCACCACCAACTGCCCGAGCGGTCGCGGCAGCCGTCCCGAGCACAAATCCGCCCGAAGTATCCTGCTGGATTTTTCGCCACTCCCGAAGGAAAATCTCTACAATTTGCGCTTGAGTCCCGAACGGGATGACGAGAGTCTCAAAGGCAAGTCTGACATTTTCGTCCGTCCCGGTCGGGCCCTCAGGGATCACAAGACCGTCCTGATCAACGGTGAAGGACCATGTGGCATCGTCCATCGTCACACCTACTGCCCAACCGGGAAAGGCTTGATGGTGTAGGTGCCATCCGCCTTCTTTTGAAGGAAACCAATCATCCTGACTCCACGAAATGCGCTGACAACCATGATTCTCCCACGCCTGCGTGCACCATCGTCGAACAAGTTCTGACCTTGACATTTAACATCCGGCGTCGAGCAGGTGGGACCTGGAGTGGCAGGCTGGGGACGTGAAGACCCCGAGGAACGACCAGCCAAGGCCTCTGTCGACGCGCTGGCTCTACTGAATGGCAGTACCGACCGGGGACCAAGCGCTCCCGCTACGGAGCGGCGCAGGCGTACTACTTCGGTACACAGATCGACGGCTCGGCCTGGCTGATTGCGGAGAACGGGGTCGTGGTGCGGCGGTACTGCGAGACCGGTGAGGTCGAGGACGGACTCCTCACGCTGGGACAACCCCTTGTGCAGGAACAGGCAGAGCGGGAGCGGATCGGCCTGCCACCCGCCTGGAACGACAGCGAGCGCCACGATGAGGCCGAGGAAGAGTGGAAGTGGCGGGCCTTCGACATGGCTCCCGAGATTGCCTCGGCCCTGGGTATCAGTCCGCTCGCGCTGACCGCAGCGATGCGAGTACGCGGCGTCGGCGTTCTTGCGGAGACACCTGTTCCGGTGGGCTGAGCAGTGCGCTCAGCTCTCCGTAGCGGTCCTTCTCGGTTTGGTCCCCTTCTTGTGGTGGGCGGGCGTGAGTTTGTTCGACGGGGTCGGCTTCTCCCAGGGTCTCCGGAGGTCGGTGGCCAGCGGGCGGGCCAGCCGGAGCTGGGCATACGCCGCGATCACCAGCCACGTCCACCGGTCAGCTGCTTCCGAGCTGCGAAGCCGGGGCTTGGTCCAGCCGAGTGTCTGCTTGAACAGGCGAAACGTGTGCTCCACGTCGAAGCGGCGAAGGAATGACTGCCAGCAGCGATCCACATCGTCGGGGGTGGCTCCGGTCTGTGATCACCACAGCCAGACCGGCTTGTTCACCCCGCCGCTGGGCAGTTCCTCGACGGTCAGGCGGCTGACGGTGCTCCCGATGATGGGCAGCGGTCCGTCGTGGTCGAGCCAGGCCGCCCGGCGAGTCAGCCGCGGATGCGGCCGGTCCCATGCCTGCGCGGTCGCCTTCCCTCAGAGGCGGGTATCGGTGGCGGTCATGGCTTGTTCGGCGCCCCAGGTGTCGGGGTCGCGCCGAAGACGAACTCGTCGCCGTGCTGGGCGGGCCGGCCGCGAAGGCCATTCCGCGGTGGTGCCGACCGCTGCATGACGCGGTTGGATCGGAGCCGTCCGAGGATCTGCATGGGCAGACCCTCCAGCAGGTGGGCGATGCGGGGTGAGTCATATCTGGCGGCCTGCACCACCAAGCCCTCAGGATCACTCTCCTGCTACTGGCCAGCGGTGATGAGCCGCTCGATGACCTCGCGGATCTGGACCGCGGTGATCGCGGCGGCATCGGCGCCGGGCTCCAGGCGGGCCGCATCCAGCACCGCGGTCCAGGAGGTGCGTCCGGTCTCCAGCGCGGCGACGATCGAGTACGGCCAGCCCGGGACCATCTGGTGCTTGCCCTCGCCGCGGCCGAACGTGTGGCAAAAGGAACGATCAGCGCATGTGTTGGCATCCGGCCGCAGCCACGGCGAGACGTCCACGGCCAGCACGAGCCGGCCGTCCGTCCGCCACCCGCGGCAGCGGCCATCCTGCCAGGGCCCGGCGCAGCCGGGCAACGTCGATCTGCCCCTGGTTGAGCCCGCCGTGAAGGGCTCCGTGACCGTGACGGTACTCGGGCGCGAGCGCGAGATCGACCAATGTTCGAACCGGCCCGTCGGTGCACAACAGCGCGCCGCACAACTCGAACAACGCGTCGGTGCGGGCCCCGTGGCGCAAGACCAGCACCGCCCGGCAGCTGCACGACGCTCCGCTTGCCGCCCGGCCCGAGGTACGCGCCACGCTGCTGGTCGACCAGGAGCACCTCAAGGGCCTACGCCCTGTACGAGTCGTGAGGTCGGCGCACGCTGGGAGACCTACGCCCGCGCATTCCCGACGCGGCTGTGTTCCACGCCATGCTTCTGCTGGACCCCCGTGAGGCGCGTGGGTTCAGGGAGAGCGAAGTCTGTTCAGCGGGAACTCGTGGGTCGGTCCGTGTGTATCAGCTGGGTGAATCCGTGGGTCCGGCGGGAATTGTGGGGTGGGCTGCGAGGCGGCGGGCTTCGGCGGTGATCTCGGCACCGAGCTGGCCCTCTGTGCTGCCGCCGTCCGCGAGGACGTCGTACTCATCGTCGAGTTCGGCGAGCCGCTCGGTCAGGGGCAGCTCATGTCCGTAGCGCTGGTGAATCCGGGAGGTGAACTCCCGGGGCGTGAGCTCGCCGGCGAGCATGCGGCGGGCGAGGGCTCGGGCGGAGGCCTCCTGACAGGCTCCGCTGCCGACCGGACAGAAAGTGAGGCCGAGTTCGTCGAGTGCTGCGGGAAGCAGGTCGTGGATGTCGTAGTCCGCCTCGGCGCGCGTGCAGGCGGCGAGCATTCGGAGGCCGGGAGCGTCGAGTCCGGCGACGAGCGCATCACATGCGGCAATCACCACGTCGCTCGCTCGGATTTCCCCCATGCTCCAGAGAGCGGCATGGTCCTGTAGAGCGATTGCTGCTGCTTCGGTCGACGTCACTCGGCCATGATTTCCTTCACGGTGCGTCCTGGTCGAGCAGATTTCATCGAAGATGCTGTTCAGCGGCCAGTTCCAGCAGGGCTCGGATGCGTAGTGCCGCTATCACCGCACCTGATACGCCCCCCGTCTCGCGGCCCGAACCGCACCCGGCCGACTGGCGGGTACACGCGATGGGCTGCAGTGCGGCGCTCGGCGAGCCAGCTGCCCGGGCTCGGCGTGGGAGCTACTGGGCCGCTGGCGCGCTGCGGAACGGCGGGCTGGCCATCGCTCTCCTATGGCCAGCCGTGATCCCGGGCCTCTCCAACTGGTCAGCCCGCCAGTCCGTCGGGCCGTGTTGCCTGGGGTCTGGTTGCCGGTGGTTCGTCGGCGGTGAGGTCCAGGAGTTGGCCGGAGATCGGGGCCGGCCTCGCCGCCGCCGAGCAGTAGCTCGCCGCCATGCGCGACCTCGCGGTCCGGCACACCACCGTCCACCCGGGCATGCCCTGATCCCGGTGCGTCGTCGTGCGCCCCGACTCCGGGCAGCGGAACGAGGATGCGAAGGGGTGGTCCTGAGCACTACAACGAGGGGATGACCGCCTTCCTCTGTTCCAGGTGCGGCACCGCGATCACGCTGGAGCTGGCCGAGGTTGCCGCCGTCCCTGAGGTCTCGGACGGCGAGCGCGACCAGGAGACACGCCGGGCCCCTTCCACGGTTCCGCGGGGCCACTACGCGATCGATCCCGAGCCCTGGGGACCTCCCTACGTCGTGCAGGACGATCAGGAGGATCCGAAGCCGGCTCAGTCGCGCGGACCCGTGGTCTGTGGTGAAGAAGGTTTCGTCATCTCGGCCGGCAGTCGGCACACGGTGCTGGTGCACGCTGATGACGCCGCCGGTCTTCAGCCACTGCCCAACTGGGAGAACAGCAGTGGGTGCTGCGGACCGAGAGGCGACGAGGGACTCAACCGGGCCTGCCCCTGCGGCGCTCCGGTCGCGACCCTCGCAGCAGACTGTTCCGGGCCCTTCGAACTGCACCTCGACCCCGTCCGGACCAACGCGTTCTCCCTGTAAGAACGCGAAGCGCGTGCGGACGACATACCCGACACGCCCGACGGAACTCCCGGTACATCGACGCCGCCGTCGCCCGGCTGTCCCGCTGAAGCTCAAGAACCTCGACGTCCCGGGCGGCTACAGCGTCACCGCCACCCAGCCGGCGGGCGGCAACCTGCACCCGCTGCGTGCCCCGGACGCGGCCCGGCTCGACGACGAGGACGGCACGGAGGCCTGACGGTGCTAGGTACCGGCCGGGGCGCCGATCAGCTTCTGGACCACCGCCTTGGTGAGCCGCTTCGCGGCCGTGGCGGCTTTCTCCCGGGGCCGAAATAGCATCGGCCGTTCGACTGCGGTCCGCCAGGATGTCTTCCTGTGAACCATGTACTGTGCGGCCTCGCCGTCAATGAGGCTCTGCCCTTCGAACTGGTCGGGCGTCTGATCGAGGTCGCGGACGAGGACATCGCCCATGGCCTCGCCGGCCGCGCGGACCTCACCCGCGAGCAGGCGGTCGACCTGGCCGCGCGGTTCGAGGAGAGCACTGTGCGACTCGCGTACGAGGGCCGGCTGGCAGCTGCGGACATCAACCCCCTCACACAGCCGCAAGCCGCGCTCGCCCTGCTGGACGAGGCTGGAGGCGACCCGGAGTGGGCGCGGCTCTTCGCCCGGGACCCCGACGCCGATCGCCGGGTGAAGCTGGCCGCCTGTCCCGGGCTTCCGGCCGATGTGAGGGAGACGCTCGCCGCCGACCCGGACGTACAGGTCGTCGCGGAACTCGCGTTGTGGACCACGGCGGACCTGGCCGCCCGTCTCGCGCGCCACCCGCATGCCGAGGTCCGCCGCGCGGTGGCGGCCAACGAGGCGACACCACCGCAGGTCCTGGCCATGCTGATCACCGGCGAGGGGCTGCCGCCGGCAGAACGGTGCCTGGTCTGCGAGGGCGAGGAGACTCCGTACCGGCACGATCCGTACTGTCCGCGGCCCGAATGCGACCTGCGGTCGGGTGCCTCGTGCGCCGGCTCGCACGAGTCCGCCCTCCACGAGCTGGCGGAGCAGGCACTGCGGAACCCCGCCACACCGGTCGGTGCTCTCCTCGGGTTCACCGACCACCCCTCGTCGCTGCTGCGCTGCCGGCTCGCCGCCCGCCCCGACCTGCCGCCGGAGTCAGCGGCGCGGCTCAGCGGTGACCCCGTTCCGGGCGTTCGGGCTGAACTCGCGGAGAACCCGGCGATCGGCGACGCCCTGATCCGTGTGCTGGCCGTCGACCGGGGCCACGACGTACAGCGCAGACTGGCGCACAACCCCCGTGTGCCGCTCGACGTACTCTCCGGCCTGGCCGCCGCCGCCAAGATCGGCCCGTCCCTGCTGCCGCGGATCGCCGCCGCTTCTCCCTCAGAGATCGAGGACCTGTCCAGGTCGTCGAATCCGGTGATGCGCATGCTCCTGGCCGAACGGCGCGATCTGCCGGCCGAGATCCGCAACGTGCTGGCCGACGACCCCGACGCGAAGGTGGTCAGGTCCATCGCGGCCCACCCCGGCCTCCCGGAGACTCAGCTGCGGTCCATCGTCGAACGCCACGGAGTCCGGGTCGTCGCCAAGGTGGCGGCCAACCCGGAGACCCCGCCCGCCCTGCTGGAGGACCTGACCAGACACACACCGCCTGTTCAGAAGGCACTGCGTGAGATCGCCCGGCACCCCAACGCGACCGGCCCGGCACTGCTCGCCTGTTTGACGGACAGGAAGGCGCGACGGGTAGCGGCAGGCCACCCGGCCCTGCCGCCGGAGGCCATCATCGAACTGCTCGCCGACCACGACTGGCACGTGGTGGAGGCCGCTGCCGCCAACCCGTCCCTGCCACCGGCCGTAATGGCGGAGCTGGCACCTGAACCCGGGCGACCGCCACCCCGGTGACGATCTCCATGGGCCCGTGGACGCCTTCACCGACGACGCCTCCACGGTCCGGGGAACCCCTTTCCACTCCCTCCAAGGCGGCCGAGGATCGCAATTTCGCGACGCGGGCGGCGGCCTCCCGCGACCACTCTGGTGACGGTCGCCCTCCGGGACGGGCCGCGGATCGCAGCTCCAAGGCGATCGATCTAGTGCGCGCGGATCCCGGCAGTGGCGGTCGTCCTGCGCGGCGGCCGGTCGGCCTCACGCTGCGGGGTTGGTGTTCCCGCCATGGGTGCGGTGGGCGTTGTGGTCGGCCCCGCTACTGCGGGGGTGTTCCGATCGGCTCGGCGGCCAACGCGCGTACGCGTACGTCGGTCGGTGACCGGTCTTCAGCAGAGATCGTCAGCAGTGACGACGGCGTCAGTACGCGCCCGGGAGCTTGCCGGACACGTCGTGCCGGTCGGATTCGCCCCGGACAACGGTCGGCTCACCGTATGCCCGAAGTCGGCTGGCTGCGACGAGGGCTCGGCTGGAGCAAACCCGGATCGTCACGGCCGCCAATGAATCGGCCGGCCGGGCCTTGCACGTCCTGTCCGGTACGGGGAACGAGCGGGCTGGGGCCGGCCGATCGTCAGCATCCCCGCAGCTGCCGAAGAAACTCCGCCCACTCGGCGGTCACCGCATCGACCGCGGGCCGCTCAGCGGGGGTAAGGCTCTTGCGCCGTGCCGCACACCGGCGCTGTTCAGCGATCAGCCTCCCGACAAGCCCGTTGTCGGCGGCCGACCTTGACGTCGTCGCTCGGTGTTCGCGAGCGCGGGCCCTCTTCGGCCTCGGGGATCAATCGGGTAGCGGTGGCGGTGGGGCCCGCTCCCTGGCTTCGGGGTCAGGGGACGGTGGCCCTGGCAGTGAGGCGAGCGGTGAAGACCTGGTGGGCCTTGCCGCGCCGCGGGTCCGGCAGATTCGGCGGCCAGGTTTGCGCTCTGCTGGAGAGCGGCGTCGTGGAGTTCGAGCGGGGCGATGAGGCGAACCGAGTAGCGCGTGCCGCGGGCCAACGACGAAGGCGGGCCAGGCGGCGGTCTGCTGCCCACTCCAGGAGTCGAGTGGGGCGGAATGTCGGACCGGATTAGGATGGATCGGCGGGCTGTTACCGCAGGTGGGCAGGCCGTGCCGATTGGATTGGCGAATGGGGGCGGAATCGACCGGCCGCTGACGGGGTCCCGGAGTCGGCTCTTGGGGACCTTGGCGACTCTCCCTCACCCCGTTGCGGCCTCGATGGTAGGTCTCTGCGACTCTCCCGGACTGGACGCGGCAGGCATCTCCCTGGCTCGGCTCCGCACACGCGGCAGGGCCGCGCTTCGAAGGGGGGCGGCCTCACGCTCCCTTCCGGCCTCCAGCGCCGCGAAGTATGCCCGGTCAGCGGTTCCGGAGCGGATGTGGAGTGCGGCCAGCAGTCTCGCGCGATCCTCGACCGTGTAGGTGTCGGCCCGGTCTTGGCGGGACCGGAGAGCAAGGAGCACGTCCTGGAGTTCCAGGACGGCGAGCACGGCCTGCTTCTCGGGCTGCAGTCTCGTCTGGGCAATGACGCCGTCGGTACCAATGCGGATCAGGGTCACCGCCTTGCCCGCGAGGGGCAGCTCCGGCTCGGTCTCGGCCTTGGGCACAGCTCGGGTGCCGAAGTACACCGCCCGAACGTACTGCGCGGCCCAGTCAGATTCCGAGAAGGACCAGAATCGCCATGACCTGGTGTGTTGTCTCTGTACCGACAAGGGCTCAATTCCGCCCCCAGGGGTCGATCGAACCGCCCTGGAAGTCTTGCCGGGAGGATTCCGAGGCTGGGATCGTGGGCCCATGGTCGACACCCACTCGCGTGGCTACGAGAGCGTGGCGCGCTGGCTGTTCTACGCCGGGCCAGCTCTCTTCCTCCTCGGTCTGGTCGTGGGCTGGAGTGTGAAGCGCCACCGTGACAATGCGTGGATATGCCGGGAGACATGCGAGCCCGGGATGAGTCCGGCGTGGCAGGCCATCGAGATCGTGACCCTCGTCATCCTCGTGCTTGGGCCCGTGCTCGCGTCGACCGGACTACTGATGGCCACGCTCCGCAAGCCGAAGGCCCGGCCGCCGCGGAGCAATGGCGAGTAGGACCGATTACGCCCCCCCCCTGGTCTTATGGACCTGAGCGCAGCCAAGTCGAGGACAAGGCGACTGTTGCGGGAGCAGGAGTGCCGACGACCGCGAGCAGCCCACTCGGAACTGGATCCGTCACACTCCCGAAGTGAAGCGTGCTGCCGGAGAACACCGCGCTGCTGAAATCCACCGTGCCGCTGGGGAATTCGGCACCGACGAATTCCACCGTGCCTCCGGAGAGCACCACTCTGCTGAAGTGCACTGTGCTGCCGGTGAACACCGCGCCGCTGTAGTCCATGGGGCCGTCGATGAACGTGTCGCGGGCGTCGGTCTTGGCCTCGCCCGGGTAGAGGTCGGCGATCCGCCGCATCGTCAGTCCGGGCAGAAAGGCCACCCGGCAGCCCATGTCCCGCGCGAGTGCGAGGGGCAGGGCGCCGATCGACGCGGGCTGGTCGACCACGACGAGCACGGGCCCGTGTTTGGCCTGGAGTTTCGCGAAGACCTCGCGCAGTTTCGGTTCGCTGTTGGGCAGGCGCTTGTCGAACGCCTTCTTCCCGGCCGGGGTGACGGCGGTGGCGTGGTGTTCGCCCCTGCCGACGTCCAGGCCGAGGTAGACGTCGATGTCGCCGGTGTCGATCACGTGCGTCCTTCGGTCGTGCCCGCCCGGTGTACCGCCTCGCCGAGATGCGGGAGAGGGCCGGGGACCAGGCGGAGGCAGGCGCCCTGGCCCGTCGGGCCGCCGATCACGGCGACACCATCGCCCTCCGCCACCTATCCCTTTTGCTGGAGGAGGCCGGGGACCGGGCAGAGGCAGGTGCCCTGGCCCGGCTGGCCGCCGACCACGGCGACGCCGAGGCCCTGTACCGTCTGGCCGCGATGCGGGCGAAGGCCGGGGACCGGACAGAGGCAGACGCTCTGGCCCGGCGAGCCGCCGACCACGGCGACAACCACGCCCTGTTCCTCTTGGCCGAGATGCTGGAGGAGGCCGGGGACCCAGCGGAGGCTGAGGCCCTGATCCGCCGGGCCGTCGACCACGGCGACCTCAACACCCTGCTGCCCCGCCTGGCCCGGGGAAGGGAGGAGACTCTCCGCAAGCGGTGGTCCTACGGGCTGAACGCAGACGGCACCAACATCTCCACGGGAACCGTCCGTGTCCACACCGCTCAACCGACACGTACCGCCGGGCACGCACTAGGGGACGTCGCCTGCGGCTGGTGGCAGAGTTCCTGGAGGGCGTTTTGACCCGTTGTTTCATCCCGTTCCGCGCAGTTGATGGGTTTCATGACAGATCCCGCCAACGGCAGTCGGCCCCGCGCTGCGAGGTCTGCTGGGGTCCCGTACTGGCGAGCGATCCACTCAGCCGACCCGGTGGCAGACCGGCGAGATACTCATCCCGGTCGCGTACGGAGTGGCGTTGCAGATGCCGGTCCGATGCGAGAGGAACCCACCTGCCTCCGAGCGGAACCGCGGAACCGAAGTATGCGCTCGCTGGAGGGGGCCGGGTCGCTGGTTGTCGGGTTCTTCCTGGTCGTCTTCTCGGTGGGGGGAGCGGTGATCTTCCGTCCGTGGTCCGGGTGGGCGATCCGCTAGAGATCGTCTACAACCCGGCCGCTCTGCGGGACGTACGCAACGCCGAGCAGTTCAACGCCGATCAGCGATTTCCACTGAACCCCCTCATGGTTCCGGGAGCGGTGTTCCTGGCGTTCGCGGTCGTCCTGGCGGTCTACGACGGCTGGATCTGAGTCGCTTCCTTACCTGCGGCGTTCGGCTCCCGCCCAGCGCGCACTGCGGTCCGGGGCTCGTGGAGCAGGGGCGGGCCTCCCACCGGCAGGCGGCAGGGCCTCCACGGCACGGGCAGCGCACTCTGACCTGACGGCGACCAGCGCAGACGCTGCCCTGCACGCGCGAAGACCCCGGGCTCGCGCCCTAACCGGCGGCCAGCGGAGCGGTGCCACGGCGGGTTCGTGCCGACCATCCGCTGTGCGTCCTACTGCGCCGCAGCGTCGGCCCGCCCCTCCTCGACACTCGGCCCGGCTGCCTCCGGCAACGCAGCCACCTGCTCGCGTCCAGTGCCGGTGAACCAGTCCATGAACGGCACCGGGCGGCAGCGCCGCCAGCCCGACGCGGTCGGTCGCCGTGTCGGCCCGGGGCTGTCAGCTCGTTGTGCGAGGGCCCCTCCCCTGGGCGAAACGCTGGGGCCGAATCGGTGACGCCCGCCGAACGTCGCTCCCGCCGGGGGTGATCGTTGGGCGGCCCAAAGAGGCGTCGCGGCGGGGAGAGCCCATGACGTACGAAGTGGTCACGGAGGGTTTCCGGACGGATCTTGATGCCCGGTGGTCGGTGTTCTTCGACGTCGCGGATCTGCCCTGGGTTTACGAGCCCCGCTCTTTCCGGACCGCTGACGGCTCGCTGTGCACGCTGGCGTTCTGGCTACCGCGTGCACGGATCTGGTTCACCGCCGACCCGAAGAGCACACCTGCGTGGTGGGGCCGATCACCGCCGCTGTGATCGGCAGCGACGAGGTGTGGGAGCCGTGAACGACGACGGGGAGGAACCCGCCGAGGACCCCCGGGTCGAGGTCGGCGGGGAGTGGCACGGGCAGGTGCTGCTGTGTCTGGGAGGGTTCCCGGACGGCCGGACCCGGTTCCGTGACAGGAAGGAATATCCCCTCAGTGTCATACGGAGGGTGACGGGGTGAGGGGCGGGCGCGGCTCGCTGCCACCGCGCGTGAGCCGTCCGGTCGGCCTCGCCCCCAGGCGGTGTCACCGGCGTCGCAGCCGCGACCACGGCCGCAGCGACCGGTGCCTCACCACCCGCCCGTCACCCGTCGCCGCCCGAAGCAGCGCCCGCGCCGCCCCCACCCGGGCCAGCCGGACGGCCGTGGGTGTGCGGTGCGGGCGGCCGATCCCCGCCTGGGCGGAGAAGGACCAGCTGAAGCGGGTACGGACCTGGAACCTCGGCATGCCCCCTGCCTACTCGTCCCACGCCTGGATCAGGGTCTGCCGGGCGATCCGGCCGTCCCGCAGGGTCAGCATCGACTCGGCCAGCACTCGCATCCCGTCCGCGTACCGGCAGGACTCGGTGAACGCCGCCCGGTCGCCCTGGACCACGCAGTCGTCCAGCCGGTGGGTCATGTCCCGGCTGTAGATGTCGTCCAGCATCGCGCTGATCTCGTCCCGCCCGTGCAGCACCTTGGGGCTGCTGGGGCGGCTGACCTGGTCCACCACCCGTATCTCGGCGTCGTCGGCGTACAGGGCCAGGAGTGTGTTCGGATTGCCCTCGATGCCCCGGCGCAGTGTGTCCGCGTCGAAGACCGGGCTCGCCACAGTGCCCATCATGACCTCCTCGGAGGACGTGACCCGCCCGGAGCGGAAAGAGAGGCAGAGGACAGGGATGGCGGGCCACGGGGCTCTCTCCTACGAGCCTCCCCCGCACCGGCCGACTCGGCAAACGCGGCCATGGGGACGTGCGACCGCCAGGTGCGCCTGTCGGGTGAGGGCGCCGCGTCGGCCGTGTCCGGCACGGGTCGCGCGCGTTGCTGAAGACATGATCTCAACTCGTCGTATTCTCGCCGCCGCCTGTCTCGCCGTCGGGGCCGCCGGTCTCGCCGTGCCGCAGGCGGGCGCGGCCGAGGCGGACGCCGCCGGTGAGGGCAAGCTGAACCCGGTCGCCGTGCTGGACTCGCTGACCGTCTCCGACATCCCCGCCGAGCACAAGGCCGCCGTTCCCCGCCCCTCCGAGGGCCTCGCCGAACTCAACAATGTGAACGGCCTCCAGCAGCTCAGCGAACTGCACCAGGTCACCGACCTGGTCGCCCCGGTCACCGGGCTGCTGCCCGCCGTCCAGTACTGATACCGCCCCCCTCGCCCCGGCCCCTCACCCGGCCGAGGCCAGGAACTGTGTGGCCGCCAGCTCCGCGTACAGCGGATCGGCGGCCACCAGTTCTTGATGGGTGCCCACCGCGCGGACCCGGCCCGCGTCCATCACCACGATCCGGTCCGCCATCGTCACCGTCGACAGCCGGTGCGCGACCACCAGCACGGTCGTCGACCGCGCCACATCCGCCACCGTGTCCCGCAGCGCCGCCTCGTTCACCGCGTCCAGCTGCGAGGTCGCCTCGTCCAGGAGCAGCAGCCGGGGTCTGCGCAGCAGCGCGCGGGCGATCGCCACCCGCTGGCGCTCCCCGCCGGACAGCTTGGTGCCGCGATGCCCGACCAGGGTGTCCAGCCCCTCCGGCAGCCGCTCCACCAGCCCGTCCAGCCGGGTCGTCTTCACCACCCGCGCCACCTGGCCGTCGTCCGCCTCCGGGCTGCCCAGCCGCAGATTGTCCCGCAGCGAACCCGACAGCACCGGCGCGTCCTGCTCCACATACCCGATCGCCGCGCGCAGTCTCGGCAGATCCCACTCCCCGATCTCCCGGCCGTCCACCGTGATGGTCCCCGACTCCGGGTCGTAGAACCGCTCGATCAGCGAGAACACCGTCGTCTTGCCCGCGCCCGACGGCCCCACGAACGCCGTCATGCCCTGCGGCGGCACCTCGAAGCTCACCCCGTGGTGCACATACGGCAGATCGTCGGCGTAGCGGAAGCGGACGTCATGGAAGGTGACGGCGGCCGGGCGGGCGTCGGGGGCGGGCAGCTCCGCGCCGCCGGCGCGCGGCTCGGCGGGCAGGGCCAGCGCCTCCTGGATCCGGCTCAGCGCCGCCGCGCCCGTCTGGTACTGGGTGATCGCGCCGACCACCTGCTGGATCGGCGCCATCAGATAGAAGACGTACAGCAGGAACGCGACGAGCGTGCCCACATCCACCGCGCCCGTCGCCACCCGCGCGCCGCCCACCGCGAGCACCGTGATGAACGCGATCTGCATCGCCAGCCCGGCCGTATTGCCCGCCGCCGCCGACCACTTGGCCGCGCGCACGCTCTGCCGCCACGACTCCTCGGCCGCCTTGTGCAGGGTCTGCTCCTCGCGGTGCTCCGCGCCGGACGCCTTCACCGTGCGCAGCGCGCCCAGCACCCGCTCCAGGGAGGCGCCCATCACCCCCACCGCCATCTGGGCCCGCTTGCTGGCCCGGTTGATACGCGGCACGATCAGCCCCAGCACCAGCCCGGCGCCGAGGATCACCGCCAGCGTGACCCCGAGCAGCACCGGATCGACCACGCCCATCATCACCACCGTCGCCACCAGCGTCAGCCCGCCCGTGCCCAGGCCCACCAGGGTCTGGGTGGTGACCTGGCTCAGCAGGGTGGTGTCCGAGGTGATCCGCGCCATCAGGTCGCCCGGCTCGCTGCGGTCCACCGCCGGTATGCGCAGCCGCAGCAGATACGACGACAGCGTCCGCCGCGCGCCCAGCACCACCGACTCCGCGGTGCGCTCCAGCACATAGCCGCCCACCGCGCCCACCACCGCGTTGCCCACGACCAGCGCCGACATCGCCAGCAGCGCGCCCGTGATCGCCCGGTCGTGCTCCAGGTCGTCGATCAGGCCCCGCGCCACCAGCGGCAGCAGCAGCCCCGTGGCACCGGTGACCAGCGACAGCAATGCCCCGGTCAGCAACGCCCAGCGGTGCGGCCGTACATAGCCGAGGAGCATGCGCCACGGGGGCATGGCGGCTTCCGTCTGTGCGGTGGTCACGGGGCTCCTTCGGCGGGTTCGTACGGCAGGTCCGGGCCGTACGAGCCAGGTTACGGCGACCCACTGACAACCGGCCCCGCCGCCCGGCGCCTACCGCGCCGCCCGTGCCTGAAGTTCGGCGAGGGTCGCCTCGAAGTCGGCGGGGCGCGGCCGGTTGTGCGGCAGCCGGGCCAGCAGCGCGGCCATCCCGCAGGTCCCGCTGAGCGCCGAGAAGACCAGCCCGCCCGCGATCCCGGCGGACATCAACTGCCAGGCGGGGTGCAGGAGTCCGAGGCCCAGACCGGTCAGGACGAGGGCCCCGGCGGTGAAGCGGACCTGGCGGTCCATGGACCAGGTCCGCCGCCCGCCGGACGCCGGGCGGCCCAGGGCGTGCCCGAGCCGCGACCAGCCGTCGGTGCCGCCGGTCAGGGTCATGGCCTCGACGCCCTCCCGAGCGAGCAGCGCGCAGGCGTTCGCCGAGCGGGCCCCGGAGGCGCAGACCACGAGCAGGGCGCCGCTCAACCGGCGCAGCGCGGGCAGGGCGGGACCGAGCCGGTCCAGCGGGATGTTCAGGGCGCCGGGCAGATGCCCGGAGGCGTACTCACCGGGCGTACGGACATCGACGACGGTCAGTTCGCCGAGCCGGGCACGGGCCTGATCGGCGTCGAGAGCGAGGGGGGTGGTCATGAAGGGGACTTCCTGTCTGATCTGAAGTGCGGTGTGCGGTGTGCGGTGCGTGACGCGCGGTGCGCTGTGCGCGGTGCGCTGTCTTGACGGTCCGAGGGGAGGTAAAATACCCCCAAGGGTATGTGGTGGAGTGAACTGGAGGAGAGGTCTCGTGGAGCTTCGGTTCGAGGGCGATGATCTGAAGTCGGTGCTCAACCGGCTGCGTCGGGCGCAGGGGCAGATCTCCGGGGTGATCCGGATGATCGAGGAGGGGCGCGACTGCGAGGACGTGGTGACCCAGCTCGCCGCCGCCTCCCGGGCCCTGGACCGGGCCGGGTTCGCGATCATCGCGACCGGGCTCCAGCAGTGCGTGACCGATCTGGAGCAGGGCCGCAGCGACGGTGAGTCGGCGCAGGAGATGAAGGCCCGCCTGGAGCGGCTGTTCCTCTCCCTGGCCTGAGCGCGCCCCAGGTCCGGGGGACGGGTTCCGGCGTTCACAGCAGGCCGTCCACGAGCATGAACGCCGCCACCCCCAGCAGCGCCCACGCGAACACCCGCTGGAGCGTGCCGGACGACACCTTCGCCGCCAGCCGCCGCCCGTCCCAGGCGCCGAGCACCGCCGCCGCCGCGAACGGGGCCACCCGCGCCCAGTCGACCGGGACGGTGGCGCCGGTCCTGGCGGCCAGGGCGACGACCGAGTTGACGGTGATGACCAGCAGACTCGTCCCCACGGCGAGCCGCATCCGCAGCCCCACCACCTTCACCAGCGCCGGTACGGCGAGAAACCCGCCGCCCACCCCCAGCACCCCGGTGACCGCCCCCAGCCCGGCCCCGGCCCCCAGTACCCGCCCCCGGCGGCGGACCGGCGCATCGCCCGTCGTCCCCCCGCCCCCGAACCGGCCCAGCATCCCCACCGCCGCCACCCCCGCGAGCACCGCGAAGGCGACCGTGAGGACCCCGGCGGGCAACCGGGACGACAGCAGCCCGCCCACCCCCGCCGGAAGGAGACCGGCGAGGGCGAAGAGCGTGCCGCGCCGCCAGTCGACCGTGCCCCCGCGCGCGTGCGCGGCCAGTGCGGTCACCGAGGTGATCGTCACGACGACCAGACTCGCGGTCGTCGCCGCGGCCGGGCCGAAGTCCAGCAGATAGATCAGCGCGGGCACGGCCAGCACACTGCCGCCGCCGCCCAGCGCCCCGAGCGCGAGCCCGGTCAGCGCGCCCGCGACCAGGGCCAGGACCAGCGTGCTCACGGCAGCGCTGCCGCCACGGTCAGCCCCGCCGCCCGAGCCGCGTCGAAACCGTCGTCCACCGCGACCACGGCGATCCCGGCCGCGTCCAGGATCGAGGCGGCGATGGCCGCCCGCGCCCCTCCCGCGCAGTGCACCCACACCACCGTGCCGTCCGTCGGCAGCTCCGCCAGCCGCTCGCGCAGCCGGTGCAGCGGGATGTGCAGGGAGCCCGGTATGTGCTCGGCGGCCCGTTCCCGGTCCCGGCGGACATCGAGGACCACGCCGTCCGCGCGGGCCGCGAGGCCGGCGAACGTGGCGCGCGGGAAGGAGCGGGGCGTTTCTCCGGGGACCAGCCAGTCGCCGGGGCCGCCGGTGGCCGCGGCGGCCGGCCGGTCGATGCCGACGCGGGCCAGTTCCCGCTGGGCGGCGCCGAGCTGCTCCGCCGATTCCGCGAGCAGCGTGACCGGCCTGCCCCAGGGCAGCAGCCAGGCCAGCTGGACGGCGAACTGCCCGGCCGACTCGAAGTTCAGCGCCCCGGTGACATGGCCGCGCGCGAACGCGACCCGGCTCCTGAGGTCCACCACCCACTCCCCGGCCGCCAGCCGGGCCGAGATCTCCCCGGCGTCCGCGCGGCGCGGCGGCGTCAGATCCACCGGCGCCGGACCCTCGGCGTTGAGCGGGCCCATCTGGGCGTAGTAGGCGGGGATGTCGTCGAGCCCGGCCAGCAGCTCGGCGACGAACGTGTCGGCGTCCGTGACCAGGGCGGTGTTGGTCCGCCGTTCCTGCCCGATGGTGCTCGGGCCGGTGTCCCCGCCGGAGGGTGTGGCCGCGCAGAGGCTGCCGAAGCCGTGGGTGGGCAGGACCCGGGTGTCGTCCGGCAGCTCGGCCGCCAGCCGGTGCGCCGAGTCGTACTGGGCCCGCGCGAGGTGCCGGGTGAGCCGCGGCTCCACCAGATCGGGCCGCCCGGCCGTGCCGATCAGCAGCGAGCCGCCGGTGAACACGGCCACCTCGGCACCGCCGTCGACCAGGACGTACGAGGTGTGGTGCGGGGTGTGGCCGGGGGTGGCCAGGGCACGCAGCTCCAGACCGGTGCCGAGCGCCACCCGGTCCCCGTCGCCGACCGGCACGCGGTCGTACCCGACCCGGGCCTGCGCGGGCACCAGATAGGCGGCGCCGGTGAGCCGGGCCAGCTCCGGACCGCCGGAGACGTAGTCGTTGTGGACATGGGTCTCGGCGACATGGGTGATCCGCACACCCCGGCGCGCGGCGGCGGCGATCACCCGGTCCGGTTCGCGCGGCGGGTCGATCACCACGGCGGTGTCGGCCCCGCCCGCCAGATAGCCGCGGTTGCCCAGTCCGGGCACGTCGATGACCTCGACGAAGTGCACGGCGACGCTCCTTCCGTCTGTTCCTACCCCACATCTCCCATTACCCCCGGGGGTATCTTTCGGCCACCGTAGCAGAGTACCCCCGGGGGTATGCCAGGGCGGTGGGAGGTGGGGAGGGTCACGTACTCCCAGGGGTATATCAGAGCGGAGTCATATACCCCTCATGGGTATATGGCGCCCAGGGTTCCGGGAGAGGCCACGCCCCCCTGATCAGCGGTGACGCGGACACGGCGACCACCTCCCCGGGGGGTATCGGCCGGGGCCGTCGGGAAGAAGCCGTCCTTGACGCGTAGGGTCGGCGGCGGGACGTTGAGCGTCTTGATCGTCGACGAGGAGGGTCAGCACATGGCGCAGGAAGTGCGCGGAGTCATCGCACCGGGCAAGGACGAACCGGTCAGGGTGGAGACGATCGTGGTGCCGGACCCCGGCCCCGGTGAGGCCGTCGTACAGATCCAGGCGTGCGGGGTCTGTCATACCGATCTGCACTACAAGCAGGGCGGTATCAACGACGAGTTCCCCTTCCTGCTCGGCCATGAGGCGGCCGGGGTGGTCGAGTCGGTCGGCCCCGGTGTCACCGATGTGGCGCCCGGCGACTTCGTGATCCTGAACTGGCGTGCGGTGTGCGGGCACTGCCGGGCCTGTCTGCGCGGGCGCCCCTGGTACTGCTTCGACACCCACAACGCCGAGCAGCGGATGACGCTCACCGATGGCACCGAGCTGTCCCCGGCGCTGGGGATCGGTGCGTTCGCGGAGAAGACGCTGGTCGCGGCCGGGCAGTGCACCAAGGTGGACCCCGCCGTGTCCCCGGCGGTGGCCGGGCTGCTGGGCTGCGGGGTGATGGCGGGCATCGGCGCCGCGATCAACACCGGCAACGTCGGGCGCGGCGACACCGTGGCCGTCATCGGCTGCGGCGGGGTCGGGGACGCGGCCGTCGCCGGGTCCCGGCTGGCCGGGGCGGCGCGGATCATCGCCGTCGACATCGACGACCGCAAGCTGGAGAAGGCCCGCTCCATGGGCGCCACCCACACCGTCAACTCCCGGGACACCGATCCGGTCGAGGCGATCCGTGAGCTGACCGGCGGTTTCGGCGCGGATGTGGTGATCGAGGCGGTGGGCCGTCCGGAGACCTACCGGCAGGCGTTCTACGCCCGGGACCTGGCGGGGACGGTCGTCCTGGTCGGCGTACCGACCCCGGAGATGAAGCTGGAGCTGCCGCTGCTGGATGTCTTCGGGCGCGGCGGGGCCCTCAAGTCCTCCTGGTACGGCGACTGTCTGCCCTCCCGCGACTTCCCCATGCTGATCGACCTGCATCTCCAGGGGCGGCTCGACCTGGACGCGTTCGTCACCGAGACCATCGCGCTCGACCAGGTGGAGCAGGCGTTCGCGCGGATGCACCAGGGCGATGTGCTGCGCTCGGTGGTGGTGCTGTGACGACCGCCCGTATCGAACGCCTGATCACCTCCGGCCAGTTCACCCTGGACGGCGGCACCTGGGACGTCGACAACAACGTCTGGCTGGTCGGCGACGACCATGAGGTCCTGGTCATCGACCCGGCCCATGACGCCGACGCCATCGCCGAGGCCGTCGGAGACCGGCGGCTGACCGCGATCGTCTGCACCCACGCCCACAACGACCATGTCAACGCCGCCCCCGCGCTCGCCGACCGCACCGGCGCCGCCATCTGGCTGCACCCCGACGACCTCCCCCTGTGGCGGCTCACCCACCCCGGCCGCGAACCCGACGAGCATCTCGCCGACGGCCAGGTCATCGAGTCCGCGGGCGCCGATCTGCGGGTCCTGCACACCCCGGGCCACGCCCCCGGCGCGGTCTGCCTCCACGACCCCGCCCTCGGCACGGTCTTCACCGGCGACACCCTGTTCGCCGGGGGTCCGGGCGCCACCGGACGCTCGTACTCCGACTTCCCGACCATCATCGACTCCGTCCGCGACAAGCTCCTCACGCTGCCGCCGGAGACGATCGTGCGCACCGGGCACGGCGACTCCACCACCATCGGCGCCGAGGCCCCGCATCTGGAGGAGTGGATCGCACGCGGCCACTGAGCCACCGGGGGCCACTGAGCCACCGGGGGCCACTGAGCCGCCCGGGACCACTGAGCCACCGGGGCCACTGAGCCACCGGGCGGGCGCCCGCGCGGGCCAACCATCCAGACCCCACCCGACCGAACTCCGACTCGCTCTCCGACCTGAACTTCGGCCCGCACTCCGACCTGAACTTCGGCCCGCACTCCGCTCCGAACCCCGACCCGAACTCCGCCCCGGACCCCCGGGCGCGCGCCCGCCCGGGTGAGCCGTCGGCCGCCACGGAGGGCCGTCCCGGGGAACCGGCGGCAATACCGACAGAAGATGTCCGGCTTTCCGGCGAGACTCTCCGCCGGATCACCCAGAGAACACAACTGGGGGATCCGGCGGAAGAACCATCCATGGGAGGCCGGACATGTCATCAGGATCGTCATCAGGACCGCTGCACGACAAGGTGGCGCTGGTCGCCGGGGCGACCCGGGGCGCCGGGCGCGGGATCGCCGTCGAACTGGGCGCGGCGGGAGCCACCGTCTACGTCACCGGCCGCAGCACCCGCGCCCACCGCTCGGAGTACGACCGCCCCGAGACCGTCGAGGACACCGCCGACCTGGTCACCGCGGCCGGCGGCCGGGGGATCGCCGTCCCCACCGACCATCTGGACCCGGCGCAGGTCGAGGCGCTCATCGGCCGTATCGCCGACACGCACGGACGGCTGGACGTCCTGGTCAACGACATCTGGGGCGGTGAGAAGCTCTTCGAGTGGGACACCCCGATGTGGGAGCACGACCTCGACAACGGGCTGCGGCTGCTCCGCCTCGCCCTCGACACCCACGCCATCACCAGCCACCATGCCCTGCCGCTGCTGCTGCGCCGCCCCGGTGGGCTGGTCGTGGAGATGACCGACGGCACCCTCGCCTACAACGCGGCCAACTACCGCGTGAACTACTTCTACGACCTCGCCAAGACGGCCGTGCTGCGGATGGGCTTCGCCCTCGGCCATGAACTGGGCCCGCGCGGTGCCACCGCCGTCGTCCTCACCCCGGGCTGGCTGCGCTCGGAGATGATGCTGGAGGGCTTCGGGGTGACCGAGGACACCTGGCGCGACGCCCTGACCGAGGTGCCGCACTTCGCGATCTCCGAGTCCCCGCGCTATGTGGGCCGCGCGGTCGCCGCGCTCGCCGCCGACCCGGAGGTGAGCCGCTTCAACGGGCAGTCGCTGTCCAGCGGCGGCCTCGCCCAGGAGTACGGCTTCACCGACCTGGACGGCAGTCGCCCCGACGCCTGGCGCTATCTGGTCGAGGTCCAGGACCCGGGGAAGCCCGCCGACACCACCGGCTACCGCTGAGGCCCGGCGGCGCCGTCGTCGCCGCCCCGCGTGGTCCGGGGCGCGGGGAGCGCCCAGCGCCCGCCGTGCCCCGGCGGCAGTGCCAGATCCCCGCGCACCGCCGCGTAGTACGCCTCCCGCGCGGCCCGCTGCCGCTCCAGCAGCGCCTGCCACGCCTGCGGGTCCCGCGTCCCGGCCCGCAGGAACGCCTCCATCTCCATCACCGCCACCACCCAGGTCCGGGCCCGGTCCACCACCTCCGGGCTGCCCAGCAGGAGCAGCGCCTCGCCCGACGGGTCCCGGGCCACGGTCGCCTCCGCGAGCAGCGGCTCGGCCTCCTCGGGGGTGAGGGGGTGGGGATGGGGGTCGTTCCCGAAGTGCGCGGCCACGCGGTAGGCCAGCGTGACGGACGCCTTCAGCGTCCGCGCGTAGTCCGCGTACACCCCGAGCAGCCGCTCCTCCCACCGGGCGGCCTGCTCCCGGCGGAAGCGGACCTGCTCGCCCCGCATCACCACCGCATAGGAACCCAGCGCGCCGACCACCACACCTATCAGGGCGGGGAGTTGCCCCCAGAACTCAGACATGGGCGCACGCTATCTGCCGCGATGATCTCCGGGGCAGTAGGTTCCCCTCATGGCTGACAGCACACGCTTCGAGGGGTACGGGGTTCTGGTCACCGGCGCGGCCCGCGGCATCGGTGCCGCCACCGTCCGCCGGTTCGCCGAGGAGGGGGCCCGGGTCCTGGTCACCGACGTCGATCCGGGCGCGGCCGAGGACACCGCCGGTGCCCTGCGCGAGCGGGGGCTGACCGCCGAGGCATACGGCTGCGATGTCACCGACCGGGCGTCGGTCGAGGCGGCCGTCGACCGTGCCGTCAGCGTCTTCGGGTCGCTGGACGTGCTGGTCAACAACGCCTACCACTGCTCGCCCGACACCCCCCGCTTCGAGGACGAGCCGGACGACGACTGGGCGCGAGACCTCGATGTCACCCTGACCGGCGCCTACCGGTGCAGCCGCGCCGCGCTGCCCCGTCTCGCCGCCTCCGGACGCGGGGCGATCGTCTCCATCGGGTCCGTGAACGGGCTGCGCGACTTCGGCAACCACGCCTACAGCGCCGCCAAGGCCGGGCTCGGCTCGCTGACCCGCACCCTCGCCGGGCATGCCGCCGGGCGCGGGGTCCGGGTCAACCTGGTCGCCCCGGGCACGGTCCGGACCACCGCCTGGGAGGGCCGCGACGACATCCTGGACGCGGTCCGGGACCTCTATCCGCTCGGCCGGGTCGGCGAACCGGAGGACATCGCCGCCGCCGTCGCCTTCCTAGCCTCCCGCGACGCCGCCTGGATCACCGGTACGACCCTGGTCGTCGACGGTGGGCTGACCGCCGTCGACTCGGGCTTCCGGGCGGTACTGCGCGGACCGGAGGGCGGGCCCGACGCCTGACCGGCGAACGGGCAGAGAGCGCCGATACCGGCGGTCCGTTCCCGGCCCCCTGTCTCAAATGTCACCGTTCCGTACCGGTCGCCGCGCTGCTACAACCGATGCGGCCCGGCTCCGGTCTAGCTGGGCGGAACCGCGCGAAGGGCGTGCGGCGCAGGCGAGCCGGGACAGGCAGCAGTGCGGGCAGCAGTGAAGGGGACGGGCATGGGGGACATACGCAGGCGAGGAGCCGTGGTCGCGGGGGCCACCGCGCTGGTGGCGCCGCTCGTGGTGGGGCTGGGCGCGGCACCCGCGCAGGCCGCGAGCTGTACGACACAGGCGGGGCCGCATCAGAAGCAGGTCGAGAAGTTCCTCGGGCGCCCGGTCGACGGCAAGCAGTCCACCGCCGACTGCAAGGCGATCCAGGCGTTCCAGAACAAGCACGGAATCAAGCCGAACATCGGCTACGCGGGGTCGGTCACCTGGGGCGTGATGGACCTCATGAACAAGCAGAAGGCCGTCGGCAAGAAGCCCAACAAGGACGGCAAGTGCCCGGTCAACAAGGGCCGGATCGCCTGTGTGAACCTCACCCTCCAGATCAGCTGGATCCAGGACGGCAGCCGTCTCGTGTACGGCCCGGTCCCGGTCCGCACCGGCCGTGACGGCTATGAGACCCGCACCGGCCTGAAGAAGATCTACTGGCGCAACATCGACCATGTCTCCTCCATCTACGACGTGCCGATGCCCTACGCCCAGTTCTTCGACGGCGGCCAGGCGTTCCACCAGGCCGATGTCAGCATGTGGAACCCGCCGGGCTCGCGCGGCTGCGTCAACCTGACCAAGACCGACGCCAAGAAGTACTGGTCCCTGCTGAAGAACGGCGACGACGTGTACGTGTACGGCCGCAAGCCGGGCACCTGATCCCCTCCGCCGTGAGCGCCGGACCCGGACCCTTCCCAGGGTTCGGGTCCTGCTGTTCCGGGCCGTCGAACACTGAACATTCCATGGCTCAGATGGTTGAACTCCGCATGACTTTTTGCTAGATGGACGTGATCAGCAACACGGTCCGTTTTGTCCGAATGATGTTTGATTACTCACCGCGCCTTCACCTCCGGCGCCGTATGCTTCACACCATGTCCACCACTGTTGAACCCGACTCCGAGCGATCGGCTGCCGAGGTCAACGAGGAGATCCGGGCCCTGTGGCGCCGGTCGGGCGGGACACTGACCGTCGAGCAGCGCGAGCAGTACCAGCGCCTCGTGCTGGAGTGGGCCTCCGCGGCCCCGCAGCCGTCGAGAGCGGCCTGAGCGCCGACTCGCCGGGCCGGTCAGGGAGCGGGTCCCACCCCGCCGATCCGGCACCCGCCCGGGTTCCCCACGGGGGAGCCCGTTCTTCGAAGACCTCGGCCCATCCGAGCCCGCCGAGCAAGCCGCCCCTCAGGCCGCGCCCCGCACCGGGGAGCGGCCTCCTCTCTTGCCGCTCATCCCCAGGTCGCCGAGCAGCGATCGCCGTCGCCGAATAGCGATCGCCGTCGCCGAGCAGCCATCGCCGCTCATCCCCACGTCGCTGAGTAGCGATGGCGGTACGCCCGACGGTCCTGCTCCGCGCGGATGAACCGGGTGGCGACCAGCGCGACCACACTCCCCGCGATGATCAGCAGCCCCGGTCCCGCGTTCTCCCGGTCCGTCAGCCACGCCCGCACAGCCGCCACGCCCCCGCCGACGACCGGCGCCCTGGAACCGGGCGAGGCCGCACCCGGCGCCACCGCCGCCGGTGACGGCTCCCCGGCACCTGGCTGGGGCGCCGCCGCGATCAGCCGCATCCCCAGCTCCTCCAGCGTTGTCGTCACCGGCTCGAAGAACGTCGTACCGCCCGTCGCGCAGTCGCCGTCGCCGCCCGAAGTGATGCCGAGGGCGATGCCCTCCGAGAACAGCGGGCCGCCGCTGTCCCCGGGCTCCGCGCACACATCGGTCTCGATCAGCCCGGTGACCGTGCCCTCCGGATAGTTCACCGTCGCGTCCAGCGCCGTCACCCGGCCGTCGCGCAGCCCGCTGGTGCTGCCGCTGCGGAACACCCGCTGCCCCACCGACGCGTCGTCCACGCCGGTGATCCGCACCCCCTGGCCGTCGCCGATCGCCACCACCTCCGCGCCCTCGCCGGCCCGGCCCGCCGCGTACTGGACCAGCGAGTAGTCGTCGCCCGGGAAGCTGCCGCGCACGGTCCGGCCGATCTGCTCGGTGCCCCGGCCGTCGGCGAACCACACCGACCCGAGCGGCCCGCAGTGCCCGGCGGTCAGAATGTAGTCCCGGGTGCCGTCCGTGACGTTGAACCCCGCCGAGCACCGCCCGGCCGTCGACAGGATCGGCAGGGCCCCGTTCAGCCGGGCCGTGAAGGTGCCCTCGGTGCGCTCCATCCGGACGAAGCCGCCGAGGCCCTCGGCGATCCCCGTCAGCCGGGACCAGTCGGCCCGCGAGACGGTCCGGTCACCCCGGACGACCACCTCGTTGGACTTGTAGTCCACCGCCCAGGACGTGCCCGCCACGCGGGGCTGCTCGCCCAGCGCCGCCGTCGCCGTCCGCAGATCGCTCATGCTGTGCCGGACCTCCCGGGGCTCGGCGCCCGCCCGGCGCACCTCGGACGCCGCGTCCGCGTCGGTGACCGCGACGACCGTCCGCCCGTCCGCCCCGATCCAGCTGCCCGCCGTACGCGAGCCGCCCAGGCGGTCCACCAGGGCCGTGCCCGTGTCCGCCGCCGAGGGGGCCGCGCCGCGGGGCAGGGCGGCGGTGCCCGGGGGTTCGCCCGCCACCGCCTGGGTGACCATCCCCGCCCCGAGGAGCAGCCCGCCGGCCGCCATCAGCCGTGTCACCCGGCGGACGATCCGTCGTCGTGCGTGCCTCATCCCTGGCTCCCGAACCCCGACCGCGCGCGGCGCCAACACCGCGGGACCCTCCGGCAGTTGAGCGCCCACCCTCAGTACGGGGCCCGGGGCGGGAACGTTCACCGGGGGAGGGCCGCCCGGACGGAGGGCATGCCTTTCCTCGGCGTTCGTCCCGTTCCGGGGCGCCCGGGTGCCGCTTATGTTGGGTTCATGACCACCGACCCGCACGCACCGTCCGTCCCCTCCGGCGACGGCGAACCCGACCCGTTGCGCGCGCTCACCCTCGACCGGCTCCGATGTCGGACCAGCATGAAGTGGCGGACCTACCCCGAGGACGTGCTGCCGCTGTGGGTGGCCGAGATGGACGTCCCGCTCGCCGCCCCCGTCCGCCGGGCCCTGGACGAGGCCCTCGACCTCGGCGACACCGGCTACCCGGCCGGAACCGGCTACGCCGAGGCCCTCGCGGCGTTCGCCGGGAAGCGGTGGGGCTGGCACGGGCTCGCGGTGGAGCACAGCGCGATCGTGCCCGATGTGATGCTGGGGGTGGTCGAGATGCTCCGGCTGGTGACCGGGCCCGGCGACCCGGTCGTGGTGAACCCGCCCGTCTATCCGCCCTTCTATCTGTTCGTCACCCATATGGACCGGCGGGTGGTGGAGGCACCGCTCGGGCCGGACCTCCGCCTCGACCTCGACGCCCTGGAACGGGCCTTCCAACGGGCCGTGCGGGACGGCGGACGCGCCGCGTATCTGCTGTGCAGCCCGCACAACCCGACCGGGACCGTGCACAGCGCCGCCGAACTCACCGCCGTCGCCGCCCTCGCCGAGCGGTACGGGGTGCGGGTGGTCGCCGACGAGATCCACGCCCCGCTCGTCGCCCACGGCACGGACTTCGTGCCCTATCTGAACGTGCCCGGCGCCGAGCGCGGGCTGTCGCTGCTGTCCGCCTCCAAGGCGTGGAACCTCGCCGGGCTCAAGGCGGCCCTCGCCGTCGCCGGTCCGGGCGCCGCCGCCGATCTCGCCCGGATGCCCGAGGAGGTCGGGCACGGCCCCAGCCATCTCGGTGTCATCGCCCACAGCGCCGCGCTGCGCGACGGCACCCCCTGGCTGGACGCCCTGCTCACCGGCCTCGACGAGAACCGGCGGCTGCTCGCCGCGCTGCTGGCCGAGCGGCTGCCGGGGGTGCGGTACCGGCCGGGTCCGGCCACCTGTCTGGCCTGGCTGGACTGCCGTGCGCTCGGGCTCGGCGACGATCCGGCGGAGGTCTTCCTGGAACGCGGCCGGGTGGCCCTCAGCGCGGGCCCGCCCTTCGGTACGGGCGGGGCGGGGCATGCCCGGCTGAACCTGGCGACCACGCCGGAACTGCTGACGGAGGCGGTGCGACGGATGGCTTCGGCGGTGGGGTGAGGGGCGGGGTGGGGTGGGGTGGCGGGACGGGCGCGGGCGGTGGTGATCGGAGGGAGAGGGCCGGACGAGAGAGGCGCGTGCGAGGCAGGCGTCGGCGGCCGGAGGCCAGGCGCGTGTGCCCGTGTCGTCCGGCGTCGGGGCGCGTCTACACTGCCCGGCATGGACACCGCGACGGCCCGGCTCGCCGAGGGCAAGTATCTGCTGGTCACCAGTTACCGCAAGAACGGCACCCCGGTCGCCACGCCGGTCTGGGTGGTGGGCGACGGTGACGCCCTCGGGGTCTGGACCGTCAGCGACTCATGGAAGGTGAAGCGGATCCGCAACCGGCCCGAGGTGCTGGTCGGGCCCTGCGATGTGCGCGGCAGGCCGAACGGTGAGTCCGTGCCCGCCACGGCGGAGATCTGCGATCCGGAGACCACCGCCCGCTATCGGCACCTGCTGATGCGCAAGTACGGGATCCTCGGTCGGCTCACCCTGTGGGGCAGCCGGGTGCGGCGGGGTCTCGACGGGACGACCGGCATCAGGATCACACTGACGCCGAGCGGATGACGGAACCGATGGAGAAGCGGCTGACGACCGGTCAGGTCCAGGCCCGGTAGGGCTCGTCGACCAGCTGGAACACGGGCTCGCCGCGGACCGGGTCCTTCGCCGTGGACAGTCGTACCCGGTCGCCGCCGTGGATGCCGATCAGCGGGCCCATGACCCGGCCGCGGACCACGAAGCCCTCCGCCATCTCCACCAGCGACACATTGCGGGCCGCCGGGGTGTTGCGGTGCACGACCGTGGTGTGCCGGACCGTGCCGGTGCCCGCGCTGCGCTCGGTGCGCAGTTCGCTGCCCTGACAGACCGGGCAGAGCAGCCGGTGGTACATCGCCGTGCCGCACCAGTCGCAGCGCTGGAAGAGGATCGCCTCCTCCCGTGCGGGCGGAAGGTCGAGAGTGCCCGCCGAGAGGCCGGCTCCCTGCTGGAAGACGCTGATCGAGGGGTGGTACACGCTGGTCAACTCCCTGCACACTCGGCCGGACAACCCGCGTGCGCGGCTCACCGTGCACGCCGTGCGCGGTACGTGCCCCGTGCACGATCACACACTATGGCACTCAGTGTCAGTGGTAAAGGCACCGCGTACCCCCAATTTCAGGAGAATTTCCGGCCCGGAATGCGCGGGGTACGGAATGCGCGACGGAGCCGGAATCCGGCCACGCCGAGGCACCCGGCCACGCCGAGGGATCCGGCCGCGACCGAGGCACCCGGCCGCGACCGAGGGACCCGATCCCGCGCGGGAGCCATCCGTCCCCGGGGCGGGAGCCTCAGTCCCGCGTGAGGGTCGTCTCGATCTCCTGCACCACCCGCCACAGCGGCGCCCCGCGCCGGGACACCACGACCACCACGTCCTCCGGTGTCTCGTCCACCAGCGTGTGCCCGCGCCCGGACGCCCCGAACGACAGGTTCACCAGTCCCAGGGCGTGGTCCACGGCGGCGTCCGCGTCGGTCTGCCCGCCCGAACGCAACCAGGCCCGCAGGGCGTTGTTGTGCGCGGCGACCACCGCCGCCGCGATCACATCGGCCCGCAGGATGCCGTCCGGCCGGGCCGCGTACCGTCGGCGCAGATAGTCGGCGAGGGCCCGCTCGTAGCGCCACACCACGGAGAGCTCATGGGTGCGCAGGCCGGGCACCTGTTTGGTGAGCCGGTAGCGCTGCACGGAGAACGTCGGGTTCTCCGCGTACATGCGCAGCACCATCCGGGCGGCGTCGCACACCCGCCGCACCGGGTCGTCGTCCGGGGCGCTCTCGGCGAGGAACTCCGTCATGTCCGCGAGGCAGCGGTCGTGGTCGGGGAAGACCACGTCCAGTTTGGACGGGAAGTAGCGGAAGAAGGAGCGCCGTCCGACCCCGGCGAGCGCCACGATGTCGTCGACGGTGGTCTCCTCGTAGCCGCGCTCCAGGAAGAGCTGGAAGGCCGCCGCGATCAGGGCGTCGCGCATCGGGGGCTTCGGGGCCGGGCCCGGTGTCCCGTCGTGCTCGGCGCCGCTGGAGTTCCTGGAGGTCCGGGAGGTCATGGACGGGAACGTAGCACCCCTTCCCTTGGAATGGCACTCAGTGCTGTCGTAGGAGGGAACTGAGTGCAGTCAGGGGCGGGGACGGCGGCTAGTCTGGCCCTTTCCGGAGGGTGAAGCCCCAGGTAGAGGCCGAGGAGCCGCCGTATGACCCGCGTCCGACCGCGACTGCTGTACGTGACCGATCTGGCCTACGAGGCGCGCGGACGGCGCTACGGCGACGAGGACGTCCGGCTCGCCGACCGGCTGCGCGAGGACGCCGACCTGGCCCTGTGCAACCCGCGGGACGCCGCCGCCCTGATGGACGCCTTCGACGCCGTGATCGTCCGCAACAGCGGCCCGGTCCTTACGTACCGGACGGAGTACGAGGCATTCCGGGACCGCGCCCGGGAGACCGGGGCCCTGGTCTACAACCCGCTCACCGGGCGGGCGGACATGGCCGGCAAGGGCTATCTGCCGGAGCTGAGCGCGGCCGGGTTCCCGGTCGTCCCCACCGTCGTCCGCGCCGCCGACCTCGGGCTCCTCCCGGCGGTCGACCGCTATGTGGTCAAGCCCCTGCTCGGCGCCGACTCCATCGGACTGCGGGTGATCGGCCCCGGCGAACTCCCCGCCGCCGCCGACGGCACGGTCCTGGTCCAGCCGTACATCGACTTCGCCTACGAGGTGTCCTTCTACTTCGTCGACCACGGCTTCCAGTACGCGCTGTACGCCCCCGACCCCGGCCGCCGCTGGCGGCTGGAGCCCTATGAACCGACCCCGGACGACCTGGACTTCGCCCAGCGCTTCATTCACTGGAACACCCTGGAGCACGGTATCCAGCGGGTCGACGCCTGCCGCGCCCCCGACGGCCGGTTGCTGCTGGTCGAGTTGGAGGACCTCAACCCGTATCTCTCCCTCGACGCGCTCCCGGACGAGCGGCGGGAGGCGTTCGTGGCGGCGCTGCGGGCGTCCCTGCGCGGGTTCGTCACCGGCTGACCGCGCGGACGCGACCCCGCTCAGGCCGCCCGGCGCAGATTGCGGTCCGCCAGTGCCTGGCTCACCGCGCGGACACTGCGTGCGATGTGCTGGAGCTGGAGCACCTCGGCCGCGTACAGCTTGATGGTGTGCTCGATCACCGACTCCGGCAGACCGAGCCGCGGCAGATCGGCGCGGGCCGTCTGGAGCGCCGTCCGCGCCACCCGGATCTCCTGCTGGACCTGGATCTCCGCGTGCCGGGCGAGCAGCACCGGATGCCGGATCAGCGTCGGATACCCGGCGTACCGGGCCGGGACCAGCTCGCGCAGCCATTTGGCGGCCGACCGCTCCCAGTCGTAGCTGCCGGGGATCTTGACCTGGCACGGCCAGTCCGGGTTGGTGCGCTGGTGCGGATACGTCAGGGACATGGGCATCGCTTCCGGGAGGACGGCGAGGTCAACTGGGACAACGACGGTGGGGCGGTCCCGGCCTAGGGGATGGCCGGGACCGCCATGGGCGCTCGCGCAGGCGATGCCCGACCGAACACTCCGGAACTGAGCCGTGGGTAGGGAACGGCGGCCCCGGGTGTCCGAACTGGAGCCCTCGAAGGGCAGGCGCGGCCCGCGCGTCGGTACGGCTGCTGCTGTGCGCATGGGCGGAACGTCGGCTCTCTGCGGGCGGTGCGGGATCCGTCACGGGATCTGGCAAGGGATCCGTTACGAGATCCGCTACGGGATCCGGTGGGGGATCCGGTATGGGATCTGCAAGAAGTATTTATATATGCCGATCGGTTTTCAAGCAGTATGAAAACATTCATGCGTGCTCTGTATGGACTGTGCCGGGATGTGAGGGCCGGGGCACCGGGGACGCACGACGCCCCAAGGGGCGGGGGAGGTCAGTCCCGCAGGAAGAACTGGTGCTGCTCCGAGATCTGCTCGTACTCCTCCAGGCGGCCCTGGGTGCGCTCCGGATCGGCGTCCGTCATCGCCTGGAGCAGCGCGGCGGCCATCAGCCCGGGGGCCGCGTACGAGTCGAAGACCAGCCGTGATCCGGTGCCCGTGGCGAAGGTGACATCCGCCGCGTCGGCCACCGCGCCCAGTGCCAGATCGGTGATCAGCACGACCCGCAGCCCGGCGTCCCGCGCCACCTTCACCGCCGCCAGGGTCTCCTGGGCGTGCCGGGGCATCGAGAAGGCCAGCACCCAGGTGCCGCCCGCCTCGCGCGACTGGAGCAGCGCGTCGTAGGCGATGCTGCCGCCCCGGGTCACCAGCCGGACATCCGGGTGGATCCGGCGGGCGGCGTAGGCGAAGTACTCGGCCAGCGAGGCGGAGATCCGCAGCCCGAGCACGGTGAGCGGGGTGGACCCGGCCAGTTCCCGCCCCGCCGCGATGACCTGGTCCGGGTCGGCGAAGTCGCGCCGCAGGTTCTCCAGGTTCTCGATCTCGGCGTCCACCGCCGACTGGAGTTCATTGCCCCGGTTCTCGTCGGCGGCGGCGGAGAAGGTGCCCAGCGCGATCGACTGGAGCTTCTCCCGTAGCGCCGGGTAACCGCTGAAGCCCATCGCGGCGGCGAACCGGGTCACCGAGGGCTGGCTGACCCCGACCCGGTCGGCGATCTCGGTGACCGACAGAAACGCCGCCTCGGGCAGGTGCTCGATCAGATACTGGGCGATCCGGCGGTGTCCCGGGGACATCCGGGGCCGGTCGAAAAGGCTTCTGATCTGGGAGACCGGGGCCGCCTCGGCCTCCGGCGCCGCTTTCCCCGAGGTGATCGCGGATGCCTGTGCGCGGGCCTGCTGGGGCGTGGGCACCGGTACGCCTCCTTCGTTTCCCGAGGACGTTCAACATAGCTCACTGAACGTGTCGGCCAGGGGGCGCGGTGGGCTCCCCCGGACCTGCCGCACGGGCCACCCGGGGGAGGGCGCGGGCGGTCGCGGGCCGGGGTGGAGCGGGGACGTATGAGGGCTCGGGGATCCGCCTCAGGCCAGGAAGCCGCCGTCCACCGCGAGATGCGCGCCGGTGATGTAGGAGGCGTCGTCGGAGAGGAGGAAGGCGATGGCCGTGGCGATCTCCTCGCCGCGTCCGATCCGGCCCAGCGGCACGCCCCGCTCGGCGACCTCCCGGGTGCCGTCCGGGTTGGACCGGGTCATCTCCGAGTCGATGACCCCGGGCTGGAGTTCGTTGATCCGCACCCCCCGGGCCCCGTACTCCTTGGCGGCGGTGCGGGTCAGGCCCCGGATGCCGTGTTTGGCGGAGGAGTACTCGACGGTCGGTCCGCCCCGGTCGGCGAACACGCTGGAGACATTGACGATCGCGCCGCCGCCGCTCGCGATGATCGCCGGGATCTGGTACTTCAGGCCGAAGAACAGACCGTCCAGGTTGATGCCGATGACCTTGCGCCAGTACTCCAGCGGCATCTCGGCGGTGGGGATGAAGTTGCCGGTCACCCCGGCGTTGTTGACGCCGTAGTGCAGGGCGCCGAAGGTCTCGACGGTCGCGCGGACCGCCTGCTCGACATCGGCGGCGGCACTGACATCACCGGGGACGGCGAGGGCCCGGCCACCGGCGTCCTTGATCCGCCGGGCGACCTCCTCCAGCTTCTCCGGGCGCCGCCCGACGAGGGCGACGGCCGCGCCGCGCTCCGCGAGCAGCACCGCCGTCGCCGCGCCCATCCCGCTGCCGGCCCCGGTGATGAGCGCGACCTTGTCCGTGAACTGTGCCATGGTCCTGGTTCCTTGAGGTGAGTGACGTGGGGTGAGTGCCGTGAGGCCGGTGCCGCGAGGGGTGTGAGGGGCGTGAGGGGCGTGAGCGGCGCGGGTGTCAGCGCCGGTCGGTGCCGGGCAGTTCGACCGGGTAGTCCTGGTCGAAGTCGGCGGAGGCGCTGACCGGCTCCCAGGCGGCGGCCTCCTCGATCTGGCCGCGCGCGTAGTCCTGCGCCATCCCGACGGCACCGGCGCCGAGGAGCAGATGGGTCGGCGGCTGCGGATGCTTGACCACCCGGACGAGGATCTCGCCGGCCCGCGTCGGGTCGCCCTGCGCGGCCACCGCTCCGCCGAGCAGCCGGACCATCGCCCCGACCGTCGGCTCGTACTCCGGGGGCACCTCGGGGATCCGCATCGAGGAGCCCGCCCAGTCGGTGGCGAAGCCGCCCGGCTCCACGACCAGGCAGGTGATGCCGAACGGGGCGGTCTCGGCCGCCAGCACCCGGGTGAAGCCGTCCACGGCGAACTTGGCCGCCTGGTAGGAGCCGAGCCCGGGGGTCGCGCCGACCCGGCCGCCGACCGAGGAGAACTGCACGATCGTGCCGCCGCCCTGTGCGCGCAGGACCGGGAGCGCGGCGGTGGAGACGTGGTAGACGCCCCAGAAGTTGGTCTCGAACTGGCGCCGGAAGTCGTCCTCGGGCGTGCTCTCGATCGCGGCGAGATCGGCGTATCCGGCGTTGTTGACGACGACGTCCAGCCGCCCGAACCGGTCGACCGCCGCCCGTACGGCGGCCTCGGCGGCCGTCCGGTCGGTGACATCGAGCGGCACCGGAAGCACCCGGTCGCCGTACTTCTCCACGAGGTCGCTCTGTTGCTCGGGCCGCCGGGCGGTGGCCACGACCTGGTCGCCCGCCTCCAGGGCGGCGACGGCCAGTTCGCGGCCGAAGCCCCGGGACGAACCGGTGATGAGCCAGGTCTGGGTCCGCTGTGTGTGCGTTTCCTTCGTATCCATGCCTCTAGCGAAACATGGTTGCATTATTAGTGCAACCCAGTTGCGCTAAGTTGAAGGGTGTGACGACCGGGGGTACCCTGCGCAGCCGCCCGGCGGCCCCCGTTCCGTGGAGGCCCTCGTTCCGTGGAATTCGCCTTCCGTGAAGTTCGCCGCACCCGCCCGTGCCGCGCCCGTTCGCGCGGCGCGGCGGGGGACCATGGGGGACATGACGGACCTGGGTCTTCCCGCAACCATCCTGGCCTGCCTCTTCGACCTCGACGGCGTCGTCACCAGAACGGCGGCCGTGCACGCCGCCGCCTGGAAGGAGACCTTCGACGCCTTTCTGCGCGAGCGCGACGGCGACGCCTTCCGCCCCTTCGACGCCCACGCCGACTACGGCCAGTACGTGGACGGCCTCCCGCGCGCCGACGGCGTCCGCTCCTTCCTCGCCTCGCGCGGCATCGACCTGCCCGACGGCGACCCCGGCGACCCGCCCGAGGCGCTCACCATCAACGGCCTGGGCAACCGCAAGAACGAACGCGTCCTGGAGAAGATCCGCAGCGGCGGCGTCGAGGCGTACGAGGGCACGATCCGCTATGTCACCGCCGCCCGCGCGCAGGGCCTGCGCACCGCGCTCGTCTCCTCCAGCGCCAACGCCCGTGACGTCCTGCGCGCCATCGACGCCGAGGCCCTCTTCGACGTCCGGATCGACGGGGTGGTCGCCGCCGAACGGGGCCTGCCGGGCAAACCGCGCCCGGACACCTTCCTCGCCGCCGCCGCAGACCTGGACGTCGAGGCCAAACAGGCGGCCGTCTTCGAGGACGCCCTCGCCGGTATGGACGCGGGCCGCTCCGGCCACTTCGGCTACGTGGTCGGCCTGGACCGGGTCGGCCAGGGCGACGCCCTCTACGCCCACGGCGCCGACATCGTCGTACGGGATCTCGCCGAACTCGGCGGGGGCGGGCGGGGGGAGCGGGCGTGATCGGCGAACGGGCGTACACCGTCGAGCCGTGGACCGTGCGCGAGACCTCGCTGTCCCTCGACGTACTGGCGCAGAGCGAGTCCGTGTTCGCGCTGTCCAACGGCCATGTCGGCTGGCGCGGCAACCTCGACGAGGGCGAGCCGCACGGCCTGCCCGGCTCCTACCTCAACGGCGTCCACGAGACCCACCCGCTGCCCTACGCCGAGGCCGGCTACGGCTACCCGGAGTCCGGCCAGACCGTCATCAACGTCACCAACGGCAAGGTCGTCCGGCTGCTGGTGGACGACGAGCCGTTCGATCTGCGTTACGGCACCCTCGTCCGGCACGAACGCACCCTCGATCTGCGCCGGGGCGTCCTCGAACGGGTCTGCGACTGGACCAGCCC
Organism: Streptomyces sp. NPDC004610; assembly: GCF_040609715.1. Taxonomy (NCBI): domain Bacteria; kingdom Bacillati; phylum Actinomycetota; class Actinomycetes; order Kitasatosporales; family Streptomycetaceae; genus Streptomyces; species Streptomyces sp. NPDC004610. Next base: position 212,764 of record NZ_JBEXLA010000011.1, read on the forward strand.
CGCCGGGACCACCGTCCGGGTGCGCTCCACCCGGCTGGTCTCCCTGACCCAGCGGGCCGTCGCCGCCGTCGCCTACGAGGTGGAGCCGCTGGACGGGCGGACCCGGGTGGTGATCCAGTCCGACCTGGTCACCAATGAGTCGCTGCCCGGGACGGACGGCGACCCGCGCGCCGCCCGCACCCTGAAGTCACCGCTGGAGCAGGAGGAGCACCACGCCGACGGCACCCGGCTGCGCCTGGTCCACCGCACCCGCAACAGCGGTCTGCGGGTCGCGGTCGCCGCCGACCATGTCGTCACCGGCCCCGAGGGCACCCTCTCCGGCTGCGAGAGCGGTGTCGACCTGGCCCGGCTCACCGTCACCGCCGTACTGGAGCCGGGCGAGCGGCTGCGGCTGGAGAAGACCGTCGCCCACGGCTGGTCCGGCACCCGGTCGCGGCCCGCGATGAGCGGCCAGGTCGAGGCCGCCCTCGCCGCCGCCGCGCACAGCGGCTGGCCCGGCCTCCTCGCCGAACAGCGCGCCTACCTGGACGACTTCTGGGCCCGCGCCGATGTCGAGGTCGACGGCGACGAGGAGATCCAGCAGGCCGTGCGCTTCGCCCTCTTCCATGTCCTCCAGGCCGGGGCCCGCGCCGAGCGGCGCGCGATACCCGCCAAGGGCCTGACCGGCTCCGGCTACGACGGACACGCCTTCTGGGACACCGAGACCTTCGTCCTGCCCCTGCTCACCTACACCGAGCCGGGCGCGGTCGCCGAGGCCCTGCGCTGGCGCCAGAGCACCCTCCCGGCCGCCCGGGACCGCGCCGTCCAGCTCGGTCTGCGCGGCGCCGCCTTCCCCTGGCGGACCATCGAGGGCTCCGAGGGCTCCGCGTACTGGCCCGCCGGGACCGCCGCCTTCCATGTCAACGCGGACATCGCCGACGCCGTGACCCGGTACGTGGCGGCCACCGGCGACACCGCCTTCGAGCGGGACACCGGGGTGGAACTCCTGGTGGAGACCGCCCGGCTGTGGCGCTCGCTGGGCCACCACGACGCCCACGGCGCCTTCCATCTGGACGGGGTCACCGGCCCCGACGAGTACAGCGCCGTCGCCGACGACAACACGTACACCAATCTGATGGCCGCCGCGAACCTGCGGGCCGCCGCCGACGCCGTGGAACGCCATCCACCGGTCGCGCACGCGCTGGGCGTCGACGCCGAGGAGTCCGCCGCCTGGCGCGACGCCGCCGAGGCCGTGCACATCCCGTACAACCACGCCCTCGGGGTGCACGAGCAGCACGCGGGCTTCACCCGCTACCAGCGCTGGGACTTCGACGCCACCGACCCGGACAGGTACCCGCTGCTGCTGCACTTCCCCTACTTCGACCTCTACCGCAAACAGGTCGTCAAACAGGCCGACCTGGTCCTCGCCCTCTACATCTGCGACGACTACTTCGACGAGGAGCACATCGCCCGCAACTTCGCCTACTACGAGCCGCTGACCGTCCGCGACTCCTCGCTGTCCGCCTGCTGCCAGGCCGTCGTCGCCGCCCGCACCGGCCATCTCGCCCTCGCCTACGACTACACCGGCGAGGCCGCGCTGATGGATCTGCACGACCTGGAGCACAACACCCGCGACGGACTGCACATCGCCTCGCTGGCCGGCACCTGGATGGCCCTGGTCGCCGGGTTCGGCGGACTGCGCGCCGACCGGAGCGGCACCCTGCGGTTCGCGCCCCGGCTGCCGGAGAAGCTCAGCCGCCTCGCCTTCAGCCTCCAGGTGCGCGGCCGACGGCTCCGGGTGGAGATCACCCACGACAAGGCGAGCTACGTCCTGCTGTCCGGGGAGCCGCTGCGGATCGCCCATCACGGCGAGGCGCTCAGCGTCTCCGCCGACGGCCCCACCGTCCGCCCGGTCCCGGCCCCGGAGAACCCCCCGGCCCCCACCCAGCCCCGGCACCGCGCGCCGATCCGGCGCTGACCGGCCCCTTCCACCGTCCCGGTCCGCCCCTCCGCCCCTCCGCCCGCCTCCGTCCGCCGACTCGCTCGAACGGCGGTGCGGACGGCGGCCGGGGCCTGCGCGACGCGCCGCCGTGGGTTAGTTTTTGCTTGTTTTCCCGGTTTTACGTGTATCCCGGATTTACTTGTCACCCGGTTTTGCCTGCTTCCTGGTTTGGTCTGTTTCTTCCTGGATTTACCTGGTTCCTGGATTTCCGCAGTGATCGGAGAGGGCGGCACCGATGACGACGCCCGAGCCGACCACCATCGCACCGGAACCCGAACCCGAACCAAACCCCGAACCTCTCGCCGCCGTACCCGCCGCCCGGCGCCGGATCCGCTGGCACACCGTGCTGAGCCTCGCCGTGGCCCTCGGTGTGCTCGGGTTGGCCTGGCGGCACTGGCCGACCCTGGAGCGCGGGGTGCTGCGCCTCGCGGTCGCCGACCAGGGCTGGCTGCTGGTCGGCGCGGCGGCCACGGTCGCCACCTGGATGTGCTCGGCGCTCGCCCAGCAGGGCGCGGTCCACCAGACCCTGCCCGCCCGGCGCCTGGTGGCCACCCAGTTCGCCGCCTCCGCCGCCAACCAGGTACTGCCCGCCGGACTCGGCGCGGGCGCGGTGAATCTGCGCTTCCTGATGCGCTGCGGGCTGCCCGCCACCCGCTCGGCGACCGCGCTGGCCGTCAAGGCGACCGCCGGCGGCGTCGGACGCGGCGCCCTGATCGCCGTACTCGCCCCCGTCTGCCCCGGGGTGTTACGGGTGCCGCATGTGCCGCGCCCGGTCGTCGCCCTGGTGCTCGGGGTGACCGCGCTGCTCGCCGCCGTGCCCTTCACACCGCTGTGGGCGCGCTGCCGCCGGGTGCTGGGGGCGGTCGCCGCCGACATCCGGGCCGTGCACACCCGGCCGCAGCGGGCGGCGGCCCTGTGGGGCGGGTCGGTGACGTTCGCGGCGCTGCACGCGCTGGTGCTCGTCGCCGTCGGCCAGGCCGTCGCCCTGCCCCTGCCGCCGGAGCGGGTCGCGCTGCTCTATCTCGCCGCCAGCACCGCCGCCGCCCTGCTGCCCACCCCGGGCGGCCTCGGTTCACTGGACGCGGCCCTGATCCTCGCCCTCACCCTCGCCGGGGCGCCCGCCGCGCTCGCCGCCTCCGCGGTCATCGGCTACCGGCTGCTCACGGTGTGGCTGCCGCTGATCCCGGGACTGATGACCTTGGGCTGGCTGGTGCGTCGCAAGACCCTCTGAGCGCCGGGCCGGACACGAACGGGTGTTTCCTCCCCCATGACACCTGGTAGGACTCGGGTGTCGTGCGCACCCGCGGGGGGCGCCGCGGACGGAGGGGGACTGCCATGAGGGGCATGGGCAACAAGGGAACAGATGGCGGGGGGCGGCTCGGGGACGAGTTCTTCACTCCGGGATCGTCGTCGTTCACCGCGTTCCTCGCCGCGCACCGGCCCGGTCTGCTGCCCACCCGGCCACCGCTCCCGGACGGCGCCCGCGCCGCCCCCGGCACCTTTCCGCACGGCACGACCATCCTGGCCCTGACCTTCGCCGACGGCGTCCTCGTCGCCGGTGACCGCCGGGCCACCATGGGCAACCTCATCGCCCAGCGCGATCTGGAGAAGGTGCAGCCGGCCGACGACCACACCGCCATCGCCTTCGCCGGAACGGTGGGCCTCGCCGCCGACATGGTCCGGCTCTACCAGTCCGAACTCGCCCACTTCGAGAAGGTCGAGGGCATCCCGATGACCCTGGGCGCCAAGGTGACCCGGTTGTCCGCGATGCTCCGCCAGAACCTGGACCAGGCCATGCAGGGCCTCGCCGTCGTCCCCCTCCTCGCCGGCTACGACCCCCGCGCACCCGAGGGCCGGCGCGGCCGGATCTTCGGCTTCGATGTCGCCGGGGGCGTCTACGAGAAGACCGGCTTCTACGCCGAGGGCTCCGGGTCGCCCTATGCGCGCGGGTCCCTGAAGAAGCTGTTCCGCCCCGGACTGCCCCGGCGCGAGGCGGTGCTGACCGCGCTGCACGCCCTCTACGACGCCGCCGACGACGACTCGGCGACCGGCGGCCCGGACCTCAACCGCCGGATCTACCCGGTCGTCTCCCTGATCACCGAGGACGGCTACGAACGGCTCCCGGAGACCGAGACGGCCGACCTCAGCCGGACCATGGTCGAACAGCGCCGGACCAGCCCGGACGGCCCGACCGCGACCCCTTAGCCAACTACCATGCCGCCATGGCCGAACAGTACCTCTCGGCGTTCGCCGTCGACGCCGACGCCCTCGACCGCGCGGTCGGCTCCCGGGACGAGGGTGTCGTACGGGCCGCCCTCGCCGTGCTCCCCGAACTCGCGTCGGCCGAACGGCTGTTGCGCGCGACGGACGCGGGCGAGGTGGAGGCGGCCCTGACGGAGATCGTCACCGGCCGCCTCGACGCGGGGCGCCCCGGCGGCTACACCTGGCTGCTGGAACTCCTCGGCCCCGCGCTCGGCACCCCGCTCGGCGCGGCGGTCCTGCCGGGCCGCGGCTGGCACCGCCTCGACACCGCGTTCCGCGCCTGGGACCTCCCCACCCTCGCCACCCTGTGGGGCCGCCCCTGGCCCTTCCCCTGGGGCGGGACCGCCCCCGACCCCTTCCCCTGGCCGTTCCCCGCCCTGGCCCCGCCGTCCGAACTCGACCGGCTCCGCGCCGAACTCGCCGCCTTCGACACCGACCGCGTCGACCAGGACCACGCCCTGCTGCCCCACGGCGACGAGGACGACGCCGAGGAGGTCGTCTGGCTCCTAGACGACCTCCTCCCGGCCTGGACCGAAGGCGCCCGCACCGCGGGCACGGCCTTGCTGCTGCTCCGCGATGGCGGCCAGTAGGCCCGTCCGCGCGGCTGCTCCACGACGGAGGCCAGCAGCCCGGCCGCGTGCTGCTGCTCCGCGACGGCGGCCAATAACGTCCGTGCGGCTGCTCCGCATGGCGGCCAAGAGGCCCGTCTGTGCCGCTGATCCGCGAGTGGCCAATAGGCATATTCGCACCGGTGATCCGCGACGGTGGCCAATGGGCCCGTCCGCGCCGCTGCTCCGCGATGGAGGCCGAGAGGCTCGCCCCCCGTCGGCGCGTCCGCCCGCTCACAGCCGCAGATGCTTGCGCCACTTCACGATCTCGGCCGTCGGATCACCGGTGTACGACCAGGGCGTCCGGGTGGCCCGGCGGCCCATCATGCGCAGCAGCGCCACCGCGATCTCCGGCGTCCCCGCCAGACAGGCCGCGTGGGCCAGATAGTTGAGGTCCCGCAGCTCGCTCGGGGCGACGGTGTTGTCGGTACGGCCCAGGATCCAGCGGTGCCAGGTGCGGCGTATGTCGCTCACCGCGCCGTCGTGGTCCCAGTGCTGGCCGAGCCCGATCGACGCGTGCCGCCCCTGGGCCGCGTCCAGGACGTACCGGAACTCCTCCACCCGCGCGTACTGCACCAGCACCGGCAGCGCGCAGCCCGGCGGCGCCACCCCCGCCGCGTCCCGGGCGAAGTCGTACATCAGCCCATGGGTGCCGTGCCAGCGGGACGAGTAGTAGTGGAGCACCTGGAGATGGCCCTCCACGCTGTACGGGTCGCGCCGGTGCAACTCGTCCCACCAGCGGGCCAGTTCCCGGCGCCGCACGCCGCTCGGGTAGAGCCGGGCCACCGAGATCAGCGAGATCCACGGCGTGGGATCCTGCGGATACGCCTCGGCCGCCGTGAGACAGGCCAGCACCGCCGCGTCGATCCTGCTCTGCTCGATCGGCACGCCCCGGCCCGCCGCGATGGCCAGATTGAAGGCGCGGGCGGTGCCGGTCGCGGCGCCCAGCACCAGCGCGTCGGCGGAGCGGGGTTCGGCGGCGAGCCAGGACTCGACGGTGGAACCGCCCGCGCACGCCTGCGCCAGCAGCCGGACCCGGTGGCCGCGCACCGGCCAGTCCGGGCCGGTCGAGCGGAGCAGCTCGCGCAGGCCCTGCCAGCGTCCGATGACGATGTCATGGCGGGTCGCGGAGAGTTCGGTGTCCCCGCAGTCGGGGTCGAAATCGGGAGTGAAGCGGTCTCGGGCCATCGGGATCTCGCTCAGAAGTCGGTGGGGAGACCCTCATGGACACGGGACGCGGAGGAGGCCGTACGGCTGTCGGGGACGCGGTAGTCGCTCTCCACGGCCCGGGAGGCGTCCAGGGCGGCCGGGCGGTAGTAGTCGCTGCCCCGGCGCCAGTACCAGAACATCGGCACCAGCCCCACGGCCAGCCCGCCGATGCCGAGGGCGACCGCCGGACCGCTCAGTTCGCTCAGCGACTCGACGAAGATCCAGAACATGAACAGTGACCCGAACAGCGGCCACACCCCGCCCAGCAGCAGCCCGCCAGGCGAGGAGAACAACGTCCTGCGGTAGGCGACGACCGCCGCGAGGCCCGCGAGCCCGTAGTAGAGGGCGATCTGTAGGCCCATCGCGGCGATGGCGTACCCGAGGATCTCGCCGACCGAGCCCAGCGCGTTCGACGCCAGGAACAGCGCCAGCGCCACCGCGCCGACCACCGCGATGGCCACCCAGGGGGTGTTCCAGCGGCGGTGGACGCGGCCCAGCGCGGGCGGCATCGTGCGGTCCCGCCCCATCGCGAAGAGGGAGCGGGTCACTTGGATGAGGGTGGTCTCCAAGGTGGCGATCGTGGACAGCATCACCGCCACGATCAGCAGTTTCCCGCCCGGCCCCGGCCAGATCTCCTCACCCAGCGCACCCAGCACATTCGCCCCGTGCTCGGCGATCTGGCGCTCGGTCAGCACCATGTTCACGGTGATGGTGAACGCCTCGAACAGCAGGAACACCACCCCGAGCCCGATGAGGCCGGCCAGCCCGGTGGTCCGGCGGCTGTCGCGGGTCTCCTCACTGAGATTGCTGGCCACGTCCCAGCCCCAGTAGTAGAACGCCGCCACCAGCGCCCCGGCGGCGAACCCGGCCGACCCGTCGAAGTGCCCGAAGCCGAGCCAGGACCAGTCGAACGGCCGGGCGTGCTCGACGCGGACCACGGCCAGCACCAGGAACACCGCCAGGATGACCATCTCCACCCCGGACATCAGCAACTGCGCCCGTACGGTCAGCCGGGCGCCGCCCAGCACCACCAGCAGCATCACCAGGAACCAGCCCGCGCCGACCACCGTGGCCAGCGCGGTGTTCCGGGCGAGGGACTCGTCGAACAGGGCCAGGGTCATCGCCCCGGCGGGCAGGGAACCGGCCACCATGAAGATCGTCGCCGACACCACCAGCGCCCAGCCGCTGATGAACCCCAGGAAGGGGTGGAGCGTACGGCCCACCCAGGAGTAGCTGGCGCCCGCGTTGACATCGATCCGGCTGAGCCGGCTGAACGCCAGCGCGATGCCCGCCATCGGCACCGCGCAGTACAACAGCGCCGCCGGGCTGGCCAGCCCGACCGCTCCGACCAGCACCGCCGTGGTCGCGGCCAGGGAGTACGCCGGTGCGCTGCCGGCGATGGCCATCACCACGGTGTCGAACATCCCGAGGGCGCCGGGCTGCAGCCCTCTGCCGCTGCTGTTGCTCATGAAGCGCTGCTTTCCGATGTGCACGACGCGAGGGCGACCGGGCCCCGACGGCGTAGGGGGGTGGGGGGTGAACCCGCCGTCTGCCGGGGAGGGTTGGCCTCGGAGGTCGGAGCGACGGAAGAGGTGGCGGAGTGCGTCCGTCCTACCGCCGTGTGGACAGCCGGTCACGCCGTGTGTGCGAGTGATGATAGCCCCAGGCGGCGGCCTTTCAAGATGGACCTGCTGGTAATGTGCGCCGGTCGCACGCCGGTTGCGCGTCGGTCGCACGCTGGTTTCGCCGGGGGGGAAATGGGGGAGGCGCGCAGGGAGTTGCGGGGGTGGGGCCGGTTGTGGGGGAGGCCGGTGGTGTTGGCGGTCCGGTCCGGGGGGAAGGGGGAGAGAGACCGCCGTCCGCCCGGCCCCGGGGGGCGAGACTCGCCGATGAGCGGGGCGGGCGGAGCCGGACCCGCCCGGCTCGCGTTCAGTCGGCGATGTGGTCGATCTGGCGGAGCTTGTTGGTGGCGTCCAGGGCGGCCACCTTGTAGGACTCGGCGAGCGTCGGGTAGTTGAAGACGGCGTCCACCAGGTAGTCCACCGTCCCGCCGCAGCCCATCACCGACTGGCCGATGTGGATCAGCTCGGTGGCCCCCGACCCGAAGCAGTGCACCCCGAGCAGGGTGCGGTCCTCCGGGGACACCAGCAGCTTCAGCACGCCGTGCGAGTCCCCGATGATCTGCCCGCGCGCCAGCTCCCGGTAGCGCGAGACCCCGACCTCGAACGGCACCCGGTCCTCGGTGAGCTGGTCCTCGGTCCGCCCGACGAAACTGATCTCGGGGATGGTGTAGATCCCGATCGGCTGAAGATTGTGCATCCGCCCGACCGGCTCCCCACAGGCGTGATAAGCGGCCGACCGCCCCTGCTCCATCGAGGTCGCCGCGAGCGCCGGGAACCCGATGACATCGCCCACCGCGTAGATGTGCGGCACGGAAGTGCGGTAGTGCTCGTCGACGGTGATCCGGCCGCGCCGATCCGCAGCGAGCCCGGCCTTGTCCAGATCGAGATCGTCCGTCATGCCCTGCCGCCCGGCGGAGTACATCACGGCGTCCGCCGGTATCTTCTTCCCGCTCTCCAGCACGGTCAGCGTGCCGCGCGAATGCCGCTCGACGGCGGCGACGGTCTCGCCGAACCGGAAGGTCACCGCGAGATCGCGCAGGTGGTACTTGAGTGACTCGACGACCTCGACATCGCACATGTCGAGCATCGCGGCCCGCCGCTCCACGACGGTGATCTTGCTGCCCAACGCGGCGAACATACTGGCATATTCCATGCCAATTACCCCAGCGCCGACGATGACCATGGACCGCGGCACCTGCTCCAGCGCCAGCACATTGTCCGAGTCCATGATGGTGCGCCCGTCGAACTGCACACTGTCCGGGCGCGCGGGCCGGGTGCCGGTGGCGATCACGATGTGCTCGGCGGTGAGGAGCCGCTCCTGTCCGTTCACCTCGCGGACGGCGACGGTGTGGGGATCGATGAAGCGTCCGGTTCCGGCGTACAGGGAGACCTGGTTGCGGGAGAGCTGGTTGCGGATGACGTCGACCTCACGGCTGACGACGTGCTGGGTGCGGGCGGTGAGATCGGCGACGGTGATGTCCTCCTTCACCCGGTAGCTCTGCCCGTAGAGATCGCGCTGGGTGAGGCCGGTCAGATACAGCACCGCCTCGCGCAGGGTCTTGGAGGGGATGGTGCCGGTGTGGATGGAGACTCCGCCGAGCATGTCGGGCCGGTCCACCACCGCCACCCGGCGGCCGAGTTTGGTGGCGGCGATGGCAGCCTTCTGACCGCCGGGACCGGAACCGATGACGAGCATGTCGTAGTCGCGCACGCCCGGAGTCTGTCAGCAGGCGGGGGGCGGGCGGAAGGGCGGGTGGGGGTGGGGTGGGGGGAATGGGGGGTTCCGGGGGTGGGGTGCAGGGCGGGCACGCTGCGACGCCGGGATCGAGGGTGAGCTGGTGCCGATCTCGATGGTGCGGCCCCGCCATGGGCCGGGCGATGGCGGGCGCTCGTGGAGCGCCATACCGCACGTCGTGAATCGCGAAGACCTGGCTGTCGCCCTCGAACGGCACGCAACCGATGCCGCCCGTGGGGTTGCCGGACCTTCGGCGTGCGGGGGATGAACCAGTCGCCTTGGGACGAGTCGATACCGCTGAAGGCGGCCACCTTGTCTTCCTGGCCGCCGATCTGAAGTCATGCGTTGCCGCGGTGTAGTTGGGGCACTCGTGCCGGTGCAGCCACCGCCTGTGCCGGTCCAGTAGCTGTGAACGTGAAGTAGCAAGCGGTCGCACTTCGGTGAGAATGGTCAATCTCAGTGAGACGGGACACCGGTTGGTCGGCGCCTGCACAGGGGCGGGGGGCTGGGGCTGAGAGGCCGTGCCGGTGGGGCAGCAAAGCACTGCGGCCCCCCACAGAGGGGGGCCGCACGGCGTACCGTTCTGAGTGTCTAGGTCAGAACGGAGTCCAGTATGCCCGAGCACACCGACCCCGCGTCCAAACACCCGGGCGACCACTTCCGCGAGTTGCGCCGACGGCGGGGTTTCACACAGGAGCGCCTTGCCGAGCGCGCGGGCGTCAGCCTAGGAGTCGTGAAGAAACTCGAACGCGGCGGAACGGCCCGTCTTCCTACCTACCACGCCCTCGCCCGTGCCCTCGGGGTCCGCACCAGCGCGCTTTTCGACCCCGCCGGACCTCACGCCAGCACGCGTGGCGATGACGACAACATCGACCTCATGCCGCTGAGGCAGGCCCTCGCCCCCGCCGTCAGCTGTACCGGCCGCCTCCCGGTGCGCGCCGATAGGTTCGGCGAGCCCGACTTGCCGAACCTCCAGGCGACCGCCCGCGAAGTGGGGGTGGCCTACCACCAGGACCGCTACGACGAGGTCGCCGACCTCCTGCCGGGCCTCGTCCATGCCGCACACGATGCAGTCCGTCACTTCGACAACGGCCCTGAGCAGACCACCGCGCTCGGCGTGCGCTCCGACGTCCTCCAGATGGCGGGCCGCTACCTGACACAGGTCCGCGCATACGACCTGGCGCACACCGCCCTCCGGGACGCCATCGCGGACGCCATGAAGATCAACGACATGGGCGCCGTCGCTGCGGCGGTGTACCAGCAGGGCTGGCTGTTGATGCGGCAGGGCCGCCTTGATGAGGCCGAGCAGGTCAGCGTTGTGACTGCGGACGCGATCGAACCGCGAATCTCCCGGGCCACCCGTCAGGGCCTGGGCGCGTGGGGGAAGTTGTTGGTCCATGCCAGCGCCGCCGCAGCCCGAAACAACCGGCCGCGTGAGGCGAGAGAGATCCTGCGCCTCGGTCGGACGGCGGGGGCGGCGCTCGGCGGCGGCCAGGTGCTCGCGGTGTCCTCCTGGGGAACGTTCGACTGGCGGACGGTCGCGTTCCAGGGCATCGAGAACCAACTGGTGGCCCAACGGCCGGATCGAGTGATCGCCCTGTCCGAGCGGATGCCCGCGCCGACAGATACGAAAGGGCGCCTCTTCCAGCGCCGTCACCTGCTGGACGTGGCGCAGGCCAATGTGATGTTGCACCGCCCCGACGATGCGACAGACATTCTGTGGTCCCTGATGGACGAGACGCCGGAGTGGCTGCGCCACCAGCGGATGGCGGCGGACACGTTCCATGACGCCCTCGGTGCAAGCAAGCGGCGTCGTCTGACCGCGAAGCAACGCGATCTGACGACGTTTTTCGGAGTCCAGTAGAGGGTCACGTTCCGTGTCTGTTGCAGCGCCCGCCGGGTGGCGACAGACATGGAACGTGCCTGTTGACTCACATCCGCGCTGACTACGTTCGGTGGTGCAGTGAACACCGCGACCGTGGGGGCGTACTCGTGCCGACTGACACCGTGACCAATCGGATCTGCGGTGCACCGGGCCGGATGCCGGTGGACCTGGTGGCGCTGATGCTCGCGCACATCCCTGACACCAGTGACCCCCGGGCAGCGGTGCGGGTGGACCTGCGCTGTCTCCTGGAGGAGCACCCGACCGGCCCCCACCACGCCCTGACATGGACCCGGGACGCCCCGCGCAGCGGCGAGGTCTGGGCGCAATGGGCCCACGAAGGGCCGGACGAATGTGTCCTCGTCCTCCCGGGCTGCAACACGACCACCGCCCGGGGTCCAGGAGACGAAGCGTGCATCCTGTTCGACGGCCATCCGGGCTGTCACTCCTTCGAGTACGCCGACCCCGAACACCCCGCCGACATCTATCCGATGCTGTGGATGAGTGCCGAGCGCGAGGACTTGGAGCGGCCCCAGCGACGGGCATCCGGGCGACAGGCCGGACACTCCCGCCTGCCCGCCGGATTCTGACCATTCCCTGAAAAGCCCCGGCGACCGCGTGAACGGCCCCGGGGCACGGCCAACCTGAGAAAGCAGGTCGACATCGTGAACGGTACAACCCCGATCAAGGAGCGCCCACCCGGCGTGAAGATGACGCTGGAAGTCTTCACAGTGAACCGGGACGGTGTCGTCACGTCCTCCCGGGCAACCGTCCTGGTGCCCGAGGACTACGTACCGCCGCCGTACGACCGGGGCCCCTGGCTGGAGCCCTGCGCCTGCCCCGTCCACCGCGCTCCCCGCGTCCGGTGAACCCCACCCGCACCGGACCCGGCACGCTCCCGAACCTCGGCATCGTCCGCGCCCACGCCTCCTGGTTCATCGACCAGCAGGCACTGCCCCGCCACCAGACCGTGCGCCGCTTCGGCGCGGACTTCCGCCGCTACCTGGAACTGCTGACCGAGCAGACCGAGCAGCTCGCCCGCACGATGCCCCCGGACGACGTGCCCGCCCGCGTCGCCGAGATCGCCGTCGGGGAGGCGCGTCGGCGCCTGTACATCCCGGAGCGCGACGGCCTGACCGGCGAGACCGAGCGGGTCAAGCGCCTCGCCCGCAGCGTGATGGCCTTGTGCGACCACTTCGAGACGCTGAGGGGTCTGGTGATGTGCCTGGCCTGCGACCAGCCGATCGAAGCCGCCGACGCGTGGCCGGAGTACGACCCGCCCGACCTCTCGGGCCGCATCCACCGGGCCTGCCGGAGGCCCCGGCACCGGGTCTGAATCCAGGAGCTGTGATGATCCGCCTGCGCTCCCTCCCGTCCCGGAGCTGCCCGCGAGGGGGCGAGCGGAACGCCGGGTTCCTCAGGCTCTTCCCCGCCCCGACTCCTGGACCTCCTCAGGGCAGGAGCTTGTCCATCGCCGCCATCCCCTCCCGGGCCAGCTTCCGCTGGGCCCATTCCAAGGTGTGCGGGGTGACGTCCTTGCCCGAGGCCAGGACCAGGTCCTCGGCGGAGACATCCGTTCCGGTGCGGGTGTGGAGGAGCCGGTCCGGGGTGGCGCGGTCCTGTGACGAGGGGGACGCTTCAGGCTCTGATGCGGTCATGATCTCTGCTCCTCCGGTCCGGGGCGGCTGAGACGCGGGTGCACCTGTGGGTGTGGGCGCTCTGTATCGCGTGGTCCCCGAAAGTGCCGCGCTTTCAGGGTCGCACTCTCACCATTCATCCCCGAGGGCTGGTCTGCATCCCGGGAGGCGGGGTCCCTGGTCGTCGTAGGGGGGTGGGGCGTGCCCGGACGGCAAGGGCGCTGACGGCCGTGCGGAGCCTGGGGGCGGGGTGCCCGGTGGCCGTGAAGAGGGGCGGGGCGTGCCCGGACGGTAAAGGAGTGGACGCTCCTGCGGCCGGATCGCTAACGTGTGCGGGCACGCCAGCCCAAGACGGGCGGAGGAGGTGAGTGCCATGCAGGTCCCATTCGAGGTCCAGATCCAGGCCCAGTTCCAGGTCCCATTCGAGGTCCAGGTCCAGGTACAGGCCCAATTCCGGGTCCCAGGCCAGGCCCAGCTCCCTTTCCAGATTCCGTACCGCAGACCGCAGCGCTCCCACCCCGTCACCGTCCGTGTGTGACCTCTTAACCCGAATCGCCGGGAGCGCGCCCACATCCGTACTCCCGGAGGATCCCGTGACCGATCTGGTCATCCGCGCGCTCGACACCGAGCACGCCGCGCTCTTCGACACCCTGCCCGACCCCCTCGGCTCCGCCGACACCCACCGCCGTACCCTGCACCGGCCCGAGTGGAAGCGCGTCGCCCTGCGCGACGGCCGTGTCGTCGCCCGGGGCGCCTGGTGGGGCGGGCCCGACGATCCCGCCCCGGTCAATGTGAACTGGTTCGATGTCGCCGAGGGCGAGGAAGAGGCCGGCGCCGCACTGCTGCGCACCGCGCCCTGGCAGGTCGAGCTGGAGCTGACCCTGCCCGCGGGACTGCGGGACGACCCCGCCCGGCGCCCCGCCGCCGATGCCCGTTTCGCCGCCGCCGAGGCGGCCGGATACACCTTCCTCGTCGCCCGCCACCTCTACCGCTGGACCCCGGCCGACGGCCTTCCCGAGCGCCCCGCCCGGCTCCTCTTCCGCCCCGAACCCGACGACGCCGTCTTCCTCGACGCGCTGCGCCGCATCCACGCCGGCACGCTGGACGCCCACGCCCTGCGGACCATGGCGGAGGAGGGCGGCGACACCGACCGGGCCGCCCGCGAGGAACTGGAGTTCTTCCACTGGCTGCCCTCACCGCGCGCCTGGTGGCAGGTGGCGTACACCCCCGACGGGGAACCGGTCGGCATCCACATCCCCGGGCACAACCCCAGCGGGCCGTGCGTCGGATTCATCGGCGTCCTGCCCGAGCGGCGCGGCCACGGCTACGCCTACGACCTGCTGGCCGACTGCACCCACTTCCTCGCCGAGCACGGCGCCGAGTTCATCGCCGCCGCCACGGACCGGGGGAACTTCCCCATGGCCGCGGCCTTCCGCAGGGCCGGGTACCCGATCACCAAGGAACGGGTGCACTTCGCACCGCCCCCGCTCCGCTGAGTGACGCCCCGGGCACCCGGCGCCGACGGCGATGTCAGTGCCGGGTGCCATGCTGGAGCGGAGATCGAACCAGAGCGTGGCGGAGGAGACCGGAGTGGGGTTCCAGGGCGAGATCTGGCGGGTGCGCAGCGACGCGGGCGAGGTGGGCGAGATCCTCATCCAGGACGCCGATTTCCCCTGGCTGTCGGGCAGATTCACCCCCGGCCCGGCCTACGAGGGGGTACGCGAGCAGTTCGAGCGGGAACTGTCCCTGATTCGGCTCGACTCCGACACCATGTGGGGGACCTGGGAGCAGGCGTATGACGAGATCACCCGCCGGGTGACCCTGTCCTCGCCGGACGGCCCGGTCCCGGAGTTCCTGCTGCACATCGACGGGGAGTCGGCGTGGTTCCGGTGGAGCGACGAGCCGTTCGACGAGGACGGGGATGAGGAGGGTGGGGAGGACGAGGTGGAAGGGTAGGGGGAGGGGGAGGGGGGAAGGCGGAGCGGGTGGCGGGGCCCAAAGGACGGCCCAAAGGACGGCCCAAAGGACGGCCCGAAGGACGGGGCCGCGACTACCCGATCGGCTCCGTAAGCATCCGTTCCGCCTCCGCCAGGATCTCCGTGACCCGCAGCCCGAACGACGCGTCGCAGGGATGCGGGCGGCCCGTCCCGGCGGCCCGGATCAGCGCGTCGGCGGCCCGCAGCAGCGGCGGGACCGCGCCCTCGGTGCTCTGCGGCAGCTGGGTCACCCCGGCCGCCCCGCGCAGCTCCACCCCGGTGCCCGCGGCGGCCGGCGGTGCGGTGAGGCTCAGCGTCAGCGTGCTGGACGCGCCACCGGAGTGGTCGAGGACGAGATGCACGGTGTCGCCGGGACCGTGCACGGCGGCGGACACCCGCAGCGCGTCCCCGAGCACCGGCAGCAGCACCGACAGGGCATGCGGGCCGACGTCCCACAGCGCGCCCTTCTCCCGGCGCCAGGCCGACGCGGCGAACGGGCTGTCGCCGGTCGTGAACACGGAGCCCAGCCACTGCGCCCGCGCCGTGAACCAGCCCTCCGTGGCCGCCTGCCCGGCGATCCAGGCCGCGGTCTCGGTCTGGAACCGGGCGGTGAAGAACACCACCGACGCCACCCGTGCCTCCCGGGCGGCCTCGGCCACCGCCCGCGCCTCCGCCACGGTCGCCGCGAGCGGCTTGTCGAGCAGCAGATGCCGCCCCGCCCGCGCGGCCCGTACCGCCAGCTCGGCCTGCACCCGGGGCGGCAGGGCCACGGCGACGGCGTCCACGTCGGCGAGCAGCGCGTCCACATCGTCGTAGGCCCGCACCCCGTGCTGGCCGGCGAGTTCCTTGGTGGCGTCGGGGCGTCGGCCCCAGACGCCGACGAAGTCCAGCCCGCCGTGCTCGGCGAGCGCGGGGGCGTGGGCCATCTGCGCCCAGGGGCCGGTTCCGAGCAGTCCGATGCGCATACTGCCGCCTCTCCTGTGCCGAGCCGTGAAGGGCCGGGTCCGTCGGCCAGGGGGAGCGTGTCATACGAACAGCTCATCGCGAAGTCCGATCGCGGTGCGCACCGGGGGAGAGGCGGGGGCCGACCGGGGCATGCGCCGCACGGCGCGGGCGCACGTGCCAGGGGTGACCGCGCACACCCCGAGGGTGACGGGGCGCGCGGCCGAGGAAGCCTCGCGCCCCGGCTCCGAAGTGCTGCGTTCGGTCATGGAACCTTGGGGCCGGATTCGGCCAATGAGACGGCGCGCATCCGGCGGGACGAATGGTCCGGCGGCATCCGGGCATACGCAGCACAACACCGGGACATCAACGGGACATCACCGGCGAAACACCGCCGGTCAGCCGGACCACCTCAGGAGAAGCACGTCGAAGCAAGTGGAGTAAGGGGAGCAAGGGGAGTGAGTGGCGCGAGTGGAAGAGAGGGGCGTCGCGTGCCGCGTTCGGATCCGCAGGCCGTCCGAGAGCTGCTGACCCGCTACGCGGCGCTGCGGATCGCGCTGGCGGAGCGGGAACGCCCCGTCGTCCGCCGCGAATTGGCGCGGGTCAGCCGGCTGCTCTGCGCGGCGACCGGTACGGGCGACGTCCGGGAGGCCGTCACCCGCGCGGATCTGCTGCTCACCGCCGCCGCCCCGGACGCGATCCGCGCGAGCCGCAGGCCCGCCGGGGGCGACGGCGTTCCGGTGGTGGCCCGGTGAGTGGTGGCGCCGTGCGCAGCGGTGATCGCCGTACGGCCGTATGACGGAGCGGCGTACGGAACCCGTCGCGGATGGGGAGCGCCGGTCAGCGCACCCTGGTCTCCGCGCCCCGCACCGGCTGCGGGAACCGCGCCGGACGGGCCAGCCACCGGGCGATCGTGCGGGCGATGGGCTGTCCCGTGTCCACCTCCACGAAGCCGAACTGCCCCGACTGATTGCACTCCAGGAACCACCAGGTGCCGTCGCCGTCCTCCGCGAAGTCGAAGGCGCCGTACGACAGTTCCGCCTCCCGGAGGTAGGTCCGGACGCCGTCGGCGATCCGTGGTGGAACCCCGGCCTCCTGCCAGGGCCCGTCGGACGCGGCGAACCGTACGTCCACCTCGTCCGGGTCGGCGTCCGGCGGGGTCGGCTTGCGGGCCGCCAGCATCCGCTCGCCCACCACCGTCAGCCGGATGTCGGCCCGTTTGGTGACCCGGCGCTGGAGCAGCGTCGGCCCGTACGCCACAGCGGCGAAATCGGTACCGGGCGCCACCCGGCTGGTCGGCACCGCGCGCGGCGGTTCCTGGGGATGGGCGCCGGAGACCGGTTTGACCACCAGATCCGGGAACCGGTCCGCGAAATCGCGGGCGGCCTGCGGAAACGTGGTGATCAGGGTGGCCGGCACGGGCAGTCCGCTGCGCTGGGCGAGGCGCAGCTGCCAGGGTTTGTGCCGGGCCCGGCGGGAGGCGTCGGGATGGTTCATCCAGTGCACGTCGAGCGAGCGCAGCATGCCGTACAGGGCCTGCGAGGATTCCTCGGTCAGCCAGTCGGACGGCTCGGGGACCCGGGTGGCCGGGGTGCCCGGTCTGCGGATCCAGACGGATCTGAGTCCGTCCATGCTCACCAGCCGTCCCGCGGACCACAGGTGTCCGCGGAACGCGCCGTGCACATATTCGCCCGACAGGGCCACCCCGCCGGTCAGGTCGGCGGGGTCGAGGCGCACCACGGGCACCCCCGAGGCGTTCAGGTGGACGACCACCATGTCGGCCGTCACATCCTGCTCGGAGGTCAGGATCAGCACGGTCATTGTCCAGGGTCCGTGGGTCAGTCGTCGAAGTGCGTCTTGGAGCCCGCGGTGGAGGTCGTTGTCCCCAGTTCTCTGAGCAACGCCAGGTCACAGGCGGCGATCCGGCCATCCATCAGTACGTTCAACTGCAGTCCGGAGTCGTAGGCGTACGGAGTGGTGACGTCCAACTCCGCAGCCGGCCGTGCGTAGTTGAGCGTGAACGGTTGCATCGTCTCTCCCTCGTCGGTGCCGCTCCGGGCAAGCAGTCGGCAGGCCGCGTCATTGCTTCGCCCAGTGATCTTCTGGGCCCCATGCACTTATACGAATCGAACGGGTGAATGGTTTCCTTACACTCCGTAGTCACAGGCGAGTTGAGCCGCTCTGAACCTGAGACGGTCGGGAAGGCCAATCGGTTGATCCGTGGACGACTTGTGTAGTGGCGGTGTGGTCCGGATCTCAGACGGGGTCGCCCGGCCGGGCCACCTCGGCCCGTCCCCGCAGGGTGCGCAGGGCGAGCAGCAGGACGCCGATGTCATCGAGGTACACCGGATCGGGCAACAGGTCGGTCGGGAGTACGAAGTACAGCACAGCGCCCCAGAAAACCCAGCGTGGGCCGGTCGGGAGCCCGGCCCGGCGCAGGCCGCGCCGGGTCCGCACCAGCCGTACCAGGAGCGCTGCGGCGGCGGCCAGCACGGCGGCGGCGAGCACCAGGGCGACGGCGATGAGCACCACGGTGGTCGTCTCCACGGGGCCCTCCTCGATTCCGCTCGATGCCGGCCGGTCCCACGCCGAAATGCGTTCGCACTCCATGAATTCCCGCAAACGCGGGTCGTATTGCTGCTTCCCGTCACAAGTCACTCGGGAAGCCGCTGGCGGAAGCGTACGTTCCGGGTCAAGAGATTGTCTTGTTGCCGTTCATAGGAAGGTCCTGTGCGTCGCGCGGGCGCATGGTCCGAGGCGAAACGCCGTAGCGTTCACTACGCCGTTTCGCCTAGGGGGCTCCCTCAGAGGGACGCACCACCGGCACCGCCGGTCCGATGATCGGTACTGTCCGTGTCCGCACGGCGACCAGGGATTCTCAGCCGCCCGAATGTCTGGGTGAGCCGGGTGAGGGGGGACGAGTCCACCGGCACGGCCGGACGCTGTGGTTCGGACAGCTCGCCGTATGTCTCGCGGTACACCGCCAGCGCCTCGTGCGCGGACTCCGCCGCCTCGCGGTACAGATCGCGGGAGGTGGTCATCGCCTCCAGGGCGTCCGCGTACATCCGTACGACGCCCCGCTCCCGCTCCAGCTCCTCCTCCAGGGTGAGCAGCCGCCAGTCGTCGCGCAGGGCGGTCAGCAGCGGTTCGGCGCCCTCCGGCAGCGGACGGGCCAGGGCGGCGTACCGGGTCACGGCGGTGATCAGCTCCGCCGGTTCGGTGCCGTCCAGGAACACCGAGCGCACCGTGAAGTCCCCGGCGGCGAAGCCGGTCGGCGCCGGATCGCCGGGCAGTACGGCGGCGCCCCCGCGCGGCACCTCCACCCCGGTGTCGCGCAGCGCCCAGTTCACGGCCCTGAGCTGCTGCGGCGACGCCCGGTGCTCCACCAACCGGTGCCGCAGCCCCGGCGGCACCAGGGCGGCCAGCGGCACCAGGCCGCGTTCGTCCACGGTCATCGCCTCGTGGACCACCACATGGATCGCCCAGGAGTCGTGCAGGGCGGCCTTGAGGACCCGCCGCAGATCCCGCTCGTCCTCCGGAAGCGGATTGATCTCCGGCAGCCGCAGCCCGGTGGCCGGATCCACGGCCCAGTCGCGGCCGTCCTCCGGCCAGAACAGGGTCGCCGGGGACGGCCACCGCAGATCCCAGGCGGTGCCCTCGGACTCCGCGGCCAGCGCCCAGCGGTCGCCGCCGGTCAGCGCGAGCCGGGCCCGTACGGTGACGGGTCCCTCGACCCGCCAGCGGGCCTCGAAGACGGTATCGCCGGGATCGCCGCCGGTTTCGGGGCCGGGCAGTTCGTAGAAGTCGTCCAGGGCGCCGGACTCCTTCCGCGACCGCAGGGTGCGCCGGAGGGCGTCCGCCGCGTCGGAGCCGGCGTACCGGCCGCGGGCCAGCCACACGGTCGGGGGAGTCGTCAGGGAGCTGGGCATGGATCCATCGGTCAGAAGGGCTCCTGAAGCGCTTCAGCAGGGCTTCAGAAGGGCCTCGGAGAGGCTTCGGACGGGCGTCGGACGGCATCGGAGGGCGCACCGGCTGACCCGGAAGGGACAGGTGGCGCGGCCCACCAGTATCGCCGCAGTCCTTGTGAAGCATCGACCGGCAACCGCCCCGGCATGCGGGAACGGTTGCTTGAAGTGATCAAGAACACACCGGGCGCCGCACACGGGGAGTGCGCGGCGCGTACGGGGCGCGCATCATCCGCACCGGACGACCCTCGCGCACCCGTGGTCACACGGACTCCGTTTCCCCACAATCACGGGACGAGCGGAACCGCCCACCATCCGCATGGGGCGGTTCCGCTCGTCCTCGTACCGGTCAGGGGCCCAGGGGCCCAGGAGTCCAGGGGCTCAGCGGCCCGGTCGGGCGCCGGTCAGGCGCCGCTCTCGCGGAGCATGTCCTCGCGCTCCACGATCTTCACCCGCTCGCGCCCCTGGGGCTCGCCGAGCGCCTTCTCGGCGGCGTCCAGCCGGTGCCAGCCCTCCCAGGTGGTGAAACGGACCTCGCGCTCGGCGAGGAAGCCGTCCACGGCCGCCGGGTCCGGGGCGGACGGGGTGTGCAGCCGGTCGTGGGCGAAGTCGTCCAGGAGGTTGGCGACGGTCTCGTTGGCGTCGCCCTTGGTGTGGCCGATCAGACCGACCGGGCCGCGCCGGATCCAGCCGGTGACGTACACCGAGGTGAGATGCGCGCCGCTCTCCTCGATGACCCGGCCGCCCTCGTCGGGGACGGTGCCCGAGGCGAGGTCCCAGGGCAGCTTGGGCAGCTTGTCGGAGAGGTAGCCGACGGCCCGGTAGACCGCGCTGACGTCCCAGTCCTTGAACTCGCCGGTGCCCTTGACGTTGCCGGTGCCGTCGAGGGCGGTGCGCTCGGTGCGCAGCCCGACGACCCTGCCGTCCTCGCCGAGGATCTCCGCCGGGGACTCGAAGAAGTGCAGGAAGAGCTTGTGCGGCCGGTCGCCGACATCCCGGATCGCCCAGTTCTCCAGGGTCTTGGCGACCATGTCGGCCTGCTTGTTGCCGCGCCGGGTCTCGATCGAACCGGCGTCGTAGTCGATGTCCTCGGGGTCGACGATGACCTCGATGGTGGGGGAGTGGTCCAGCTCCCGCAGCTCCATCGGGCTGAACTTGGCCTGCGCCGGCCCGCGCCGCCCGAAGACATGCACCTCCAGCGCCTTGTTGGCCTTGAGGCCCTCGTGGACATTGGCCGGGATCTCGGTGGGCAGCAGTTCGTCGCCGGTCTTGGCGAGGACCCGGGCGATGTCCAGCGCCACGTTCCCGACGCCCAGCACGGCGACCTTCTCGGCCTCCAGCGGCCAGGTGCGGGGCACGTCCGGGTGGCCGTCGTACCAGGACACGAAGTCGGCGGCGCCGTAGGAGCCGTCCAGGTCGATGCCCGGCAGGTCCAGCGCCCGGTCGGCCATGGCGCCGGTGGAGAAGATCACGCCGTCGTAGAAGGAGCGCAGATCGTCCAGGCTGATGTCGGTGGGGTAGTCCACATTGCCGAAGAGGCGGATCTGCGGCTTGTCCAGCACCTGGTGGAGGGCGGTGATGATGCCCTTGATCCGGGGGTGGTCGGGGGCGACGCCGTAGCGGATCAGCCCGAAGGGGGCCGGCATCCGCTCGAAGAGGTCGATGGACACACCGGGCTCGGCGGCCACGTCGGACTTGAGCAGGGCGTCGGCGGCGTAGATACCGGCCGGACCGGCTCCGACGATGGCTACCCGCAGGGGGCGGGGCATGATCAGGTTCCCTTCGAGCGGTGAATGTCGACTCGATCAGGAAGCCTAAGCTAAGGCAAGCCTAAGTTGGTACGCGGGTCCGGTCTATGGGCTCATAAGGCAACCTTATGGCTTGCCTGCTATCAGGCTATACGACCCTGCTGGGTGGCCGCCGGGCGGCCCCGGTGGTGTTTTCCGGGGCTCCGCCCAGCCGCCTCCGACCATGCCCCGGTTCATGCCTCGACGCACCCCGCGCGTGAACCGGCGCGTGACCCCCGATCTGAAAGATCGTTCATTCCGGGCGGGGCCCGATCCGCGGGCCCCGGACGACAGCGTTCGGCAGAGCGCTGAACCCGGAACGGAGGCACGCCCGTGGGCGGCTGGATCACCGTCGGACTCGGGGCGGTCGCCGCGATGTGCCCGTTGTCGCCGGACGGCGGGGCCGCCGTCGCCGTCGATCCCCCGGCGGGGGAGGCGCATGTGGTGGTGTGCGTGCCGGACGCGTGGGTGGAGATCGGGGTGACGGGCACCGGCCGACCGGACGCGTCCGCCGGGCCCCCGGCGGAGCCCGACGCTCCGCCCACCCGGCGAGCGCCCGACAAGCCGGGCCGCGACCCGGCGTCCCCCGCGCCCGCGCGGCCCCCGGCGCCGGAGACCGCCGACCCGACCACCCCCGCCACCGCACCGCCGCCCGGCGCGGCCCGCGAGCCCGGCGAACCGCCCGCCGCCGCGCGGAAACCCGCAGCCGCGCCCGCCGCTCCCTTCCGCTGGGTCCCCCGCAACCACCGCCGCCCCCCGGCCGCCGAACGGGACGTCCCCGGTGGGCTGTCCGTGGTGACCACCACCACCGTCGTCACCACCCCCGCCATCCTCGCCGCCGTCGCCCTGCGCCCCGGTACGCGCCGCCGTCGCGGCTGAGGCCGCACCACCCCGTCCCACGCCGTCCCACCCCGAACGACCCTTTCTGGAGCCCCCCTGTGTCCGAATGGCTGATCTACACCCTGGCCGCCGTCGTGGTCTGCGCGTTCGTCGTCGCGGCCACCGTGATGCGGCATCGGCAGGTGGCCGCCGACGAGGACACGTCCGAGACCCCGGACGTGCTGGAGTACATGGTCATGATGGTCGGCGTGGTCTACGCGATCGTGCTCGGCCTGGCCATCGCCGGGGTGTGGGAGGCGCGGGGCGCGGCCGAGGACACCGTGCGGCGCGAGGCGCAGGCGCTCTACGAGATCGATCAGCGGCTGGACGTCTATCCGGCCGACTTCCGCAGCCAGGTGCGCGAACGCATCGACGCGTACGCCCGGCACGCCGTCACCGCCGAGTGGGCCGCCATGGAGCGGGACGAGGAACCCGGCCCGGCCGGCGGCGAGTTGCTCAGCCGGATCCGCGCCGACCTCGCCCACCGGACGCCCGCCGACGAACTCCAGGCCCAGGCCTACCAGCCGCTGCTGGACGAGGTGGCCGCCGCCGATGTGGCCCGGCACGAGCGGCTGGACAGCGCCGGGACCACCCTGCCGGGTGTGGTGTGGTTCGGGCTGCTCGGCGGGGGACTGGTGACGCTCGGGCTGCTGTTCGCCCTTCAGATCCGGCGCTCCACCCGGGAGTTGATGCTCGCCAGCGCCTTCAGCGCGCTCGTCGTCTTCCTGCTCTTCATGGTCTGGAGCTTCGACGCGCCCTTCGGCCACTCGGGCACGGATTCGGCCCAGCCGCTGCGGGATCTCATCTCGACGGCGATCTAGCGCGTCCGCCGAGCCTGCCGAGCCCGCCGCGAGCGGGGCCCCGTTTCGATCGCCGGAGCCGCCGCCCGCCTCCGCCTCCGCCGGGCCCGTTCCACAACCCCCTGTTGTGGAACGGGCCCGGCGGTTGTTTGTGCCCGGCCGACCCGGTCGGTTGGATGGCCGGTCGGAGGACATCCGCAGGCGTCGGGAGGAGAAGCGCGGTGGGCCGCTCGCTGGGTCCGGCGTTCGGCCGGTTGTGGGCGGCGTACGCCGTCAGCGCCTTCGGTACGCGGCTGGCCTTCGACGCGTTCGCGATGATCGCGGTGCTGGTGCTGCACGCCGGGCCCGGCCGGGTCGCGCTGCTCGCGGCGGCCGGGACGGCGGTCGGGGCGGTGCTGGCGGTGCCGCTCGGGCCCTGGGTGGAGTTCCGGTACAAGCGGCCCGTGATGATCGGCATGGATCTGGTCCGGGCGGCGGCCCTGCTGACCCTGCCGCTCGCCCTCGCGTTCGGTCTGCTGACCTTCGGCCACCTCCTGGTCGTCGCGGTGGTGGTGGCCGCGGCCGACATCGCGTTCGGCGCGGCGGCCGGCGCGTATCTCAAGGCGCTGGTCCCGCCCGAGGACCTGCTGACCGCCAACGCCCGCTTCGAGTCGACCTCCTGGACGGCCACCATGGTCGGACCGCCACTGGGCGGTGCGGCGGTCGCGCTGCTCGGGCCGATGGCGACGGTGCTCGCCGACGCCGTGAGCTATCTGCTCTCCGCGCTGGGCATCCGGGCCGTCCCCGGCAAGGAACCCGCACCCGCGCCGGCCCCCCTCGGCGGACTCGGCCCCGGCGATCTGCTGGACGGCTGGCGCCACATCCTCGGCCACCCCGTCCTGCGTCCCCTCCTGCTCAACAACGCCCTCGTCAACGGTCTGATCATGGCCGGGATGCCGCTTCTCGCCGTCCTCATGCTCGGCCCGCTCGGTTTCGCCCCCTGGGCCTACGCGCTCGCCTTCGCGGCGCCCTGTCTCGGCGGTCTGCTGGGCTCCCGGCTGGCCCGGCCGCTGGTGGCCCGCTATGGGCCGCACCGGGTGCTGCGGGTCGCCGGGATCCTGCGCGTCTGCTGGTCGGTCCCCCTGGCCTTCGTCGGGCCGGGGGCCGCCGGACTGGCCCTGGTCATGGTCAGCGAGCTGGCGCTGATCACCTGCTCGGCCGTCTTCGCCCCGGTCCTCGCCACCCGCCGGCTGGAGCTGACCGGGCCCGGCCGGACCGCCCGTACGCTGGCCGCCTGGTCGGTCACCGGGAAAGCGGTCACCGCCGCCGTCACGGCCCTGTGGGGGCTACTGGCCGCCGCCGTCGGCATCCGCCCCGCCCTCGCCCTGGCCGGGGTGCTGCTCCTGGCGACCCCTGCGCTGCTGCCGCGCCGGGAGGGGGAAGGGGAGGGGGAGAGGGAACGGGAGTCCGTCCTCGGCTGACGCGGGTGGGAGTCTGCCCTCGGTTGACGCGGGCGGGAGTCCGGCCCCGGCCGACGCGGGTGGGAGTCCGCCTCCGGCCGACGCGAGGGTGGGCGCCAGCCCGGACGCCCGCAGCACCAGCTCCACCGTCTCCTCCAGCGAGCTGCTCGCCGGTACGACCGTCTCCACCCCGCCCGGCAGCCGATCGTCCGGGAGGTACCACTCCCGCATCTGCTCCGCGCCGACCGTCCGCGCGAGTGGCTTGGTGGCGTGCCGGGCGAGGCTCTCCTCAAGGGGGACGTCCAGATAGAAGCAGTGCGCGCGCGCTCGCCGTAGTCCGCCCGCAGCCCGGCCAGCATCCCGCCGTAGTGCGCGACGCAGAGGATCCCTTCGAGGACCGTGTGGAAGCCGTGCTCCAGCGCGTGCCGCACGGTCAGCTCGATCAGGCCGATGTTCGCGCCGCCCGGGACGTCCCGCTCCCGCAGTACCTCACGGCGCAGGACGTCCTGGCCGACCAGGGCGATGCCCCGCCCGTACCGCTCGCGCAGCCCGGCGGCCACCGAACTCTTCCCGGCGGCGCTGTTGCCGCGCAGGACGATCAGCCGGGTGGGCGGGGTCACCGTCGTGGGGTCGCTCGTCATGCCGGCATTCTCGCGCTAGGCCGTGTCTGATGGCTCTTGTCCGGAGGGTGGATCTGCTGCTGTTCCGGGCAGGAGTCCGGCATGGTGCGTCGGCATGAACTGACCAATG
>NZ_JBEXLA010000012.1:0-66013 GCF_040609715.1 Streptomyces sp. NPDC004610
AGGCGCTTTCGGGATTTCGCCGCAGCGGTCACCGGACCACTTCTGATCGCCGTGCTGAGCGGGTCCTGCGGATTCGCGCTCTGCATGGTGCTCCGCACCTAAGTTCCCCCCCACGAGTGTTGGCAGCGAGCCCATGAACCAAGGCCGGTGCGCGTCCACCGAACGGCCACACCGGCGAGTCCGGCCCGGTGCCGGACATAGGCATCCCCCCTTGTAGCTCAGTGGTAGAGCGCGAGCACCTCGCACAGCGCCGGCTCCCCGCTTTCGTTGCCGTTCGCAGGGAGCTTCGAGGCTTCGAGGCCCCGGTTCGATTCCGGGCAAAAGGTCTGCCCGCCCTGCAAGGGCACGGTCCAGGAACACCCGAGCGCCACCAGGGCGGGCGCCCGATGCACCACAACTCTGATCAGAGGAGTGAGAGCGTGACCGCACCTTTTCTTGAGGCGCCAGCCGACGGAGACGCCCCAGTGGCGCCCCGGTTCCTTTGGCTGGACCTGACCCGCAACTGCCAGCTCGAATGCACCCATTGCTACAACGCCTCAGGCCCCTCGGGCAGTCACGGCGACATGAGCCGTGAGAACTGGCTGAGCGTCCTGGACCAGGCTGCGGGGTACGGCATCCGACTCGTGCAGATGATCGGAGGCGAGCCGACCATGCACCCGCACTTCGCGGAACTGGTGGGGCACGCGCTCGACGTCGGCCTCAAAGTCGAGGTCTACAGCAATCTCGTCCACGTCGCGGCCGACTGCTGGCGGCTGCTCCAACGTGAAGGCGTGAGCCTCGCCACGTCCTATTACGGGCCTCCGGCCCAGCACAACAGCGTCACGAAACGGCCCAGCCACGCCCGTACGCTCACGAACATCAAGCGGGCCGTTGCGAAGCACATCCCTCTCCGCGCATCCGTAGTCGTCCTGGACCCCTCCGAGACCGGAGCGGAGGCCACGGCGGAGTTGCACGCGCTTGGCGTGACGGACGTCCGCGTGGACCACACCCGGCCGTTCGGCCGGGCAGCCGAGGGGCGGAAGCCGCACATCGGTGGTCTGTGCGGGCGATGCGGCGACGGGCGTGCATCCATCGGACCGGACGGACAGGTCTCCCCCTGTGTCTTCTCCACCTGGATCGGCGTGGGCAACGCCCGGCGCACCCCGCTGGCCGCTATCCTCGGCGGGCCCGAAATGGCGGACGCCCAAGCGGCAATCCGGCAGGGACGGGGGCTGACCCGTTCGATGAGCTGCGGGCCTGACAGCCCGTGCGGCCCCGATGACCAACGGCCTCCCTGCGGGCCCGAAACCGACGACGAGTGCACCCCCGGATACCCGGGAACCGAGTGCAACCCGAGGAACTGAAGGATCATGAGCGCCGAGCCCGAGCCCGAATCCGAGATCAGGGCCCTGATCCGGCCCCACACGGGCGTGGTGCACGACATCCGGCGCACGGTGCGGGGGTTCAGCACGGACCTGACAGCGCGGGTGGACGCCGTGAAGGGGCGCTTCTTCGTCAAGGCGGTGCGGAACCGGCCCGGTGGGCGAGCGGACTCGTTCGCCAGAGAGGCGCTGATCAACCCCTCCGTCCGGCAGTTCTCCCCCCGACTTCTGTGGGAGGCGGAGGACGCTCGTTGGATCGTGCTCGGGTTCGAGTGGGTCGAAGCTCGATCCGCCACTCTGCTGCCGGGCTCGGTGGATCTGCCGGGCGTTGTCGAACTGGTCGATTCCATCGGTGGAATCGACGTGCCCCGTCAGGCCCGGGACTGGGCCGAGACCCGCTGGGACCGCTTCGCCACCAGCGCGGGCGAGGCCGCCTGGTTCCAGGGTGACGCGTTGCTGCACACGGACGTGAACCCGAGCAACCTTCTCGTGGGGGAGCGACGGTTGTGGCTGGTGGACTGGTCCTGGCCGACCAGAGGTGCCGGTTTCATCGATCCGGCGATCCTGGCGCTCCAGCTCATCGCCTCAGGGCACAGCCCGGCCGAAGCCGAGTCGTGGGCGGCCCAGTGCAAGGCCTGGGGCAGGGCCGACCGGAAGGCGATCGATGCCTTCGTGGCCGCTACGGCGCGCATGTACCTCTTCCGCGCCGCCAAGAGCCCTGACGCATCGTGGTTGGCGGCCATGGTGGTGGCGTGCCGAGCCTGGTGCGAGCGCCGAGGCGTGCGTCTCGCTGAGTGACCGGCCTCCTCGCGCCAAGGCCGTGGCCCGGACGTTTCGGATGTCCGGGCCACGGCTGCACCTGCAAGGTCACCCCTCCCGTCGTACCTCGATCACCCGGAACCGGCTCGCCACGAACGCTCCGTCGGACAGTGCGGCGTTCGCCGCCGGGTTTCCGCCGGAGCCGTGGAAGTCGGAGAACGCCGCTGTCTGGTTGACGTACACCCCGCCGGTCAGATTCAGGGACAACTGCGCCGACTCCTCCAGGCAGACGTCCTCGACGGCGCGCTCCACCTCCGCGTCCGTCGTGTACGCCCCGACCGTCATCGCGCCCTTCTCCCGTACGGTCCGCCGCAGCAGTTCCACCGCGTCCGCCGCGGAGTCGACGGCGACGGCGAAGGACACCGGACCGAAGCATTCCTCCAGGTACGGGGCCTCGTCGTCCGGCTTGGTCCCGTCCACCTTGACGATCACCGGGGTGCGGACCACCGCTTCGGGGAAGTCCGGGTTCACCACCTCGCGGGAGGCGAGCGCGACCTCGCCGAGCCCCGCCGCGCCCTCCAGTCGGGCCCGGACGTCCGGGTTGACGAGCGCGCCGAGCAGGGCGTTGGCCCGCGCGTCGTCGCCGAGCAGGCCGGACACCGCGCCCGCGAGATCGGCGACGACCTCGTCGTACGTCTTGGGGCCCTGGTCGGTGGCGATGCCGTCGCGGGGGATGAGGAGGTTCTGCGGGGTGGTGCACATCTGGCCGCTGTAGAGGGAGAGGGAGAACGCCAGGTTGGAGAGCATCCCCTGGTAGTCGCCCGCGGAGTCGATGAGGACCGTGTTGACGCCGGCCTTCTCGGTGTAGACCTGGGCCTGGCGGGCGTGGGTCTCCAGCCAGTCGCCGAACCCGGTGGAGCCGGTGTAGTCGATGATCCGGATCTCGGGGCGGGTGGCGAGGTCCTTGGCGATGCCCTCGCCGGGCCGCTCGGCGGCGAGCGCGACGAGGTTCGGGTCGAATCCGGCCCCGGTGAGCACCTCGCGGGCGACGGCGACCGTCAGCGCGAGCGGCAGCACCGCGCGCGGGTGCGGCTTGACCAGGACGGCGTTGCCGGTGGCGAGGGAGGCGAACAGGCCCGGGAAGCCGTTCCAGGTGGGGAAGGTGTTGCAGCCGATGACCAGGCCGATGCCGCGCGGGGCGGCCGTGAAGGTCTTGGTGAGGGCGAGCGGGTCGCGCTTGCCCTGGGGCTTGGTCCAGTCGGCGCGCGCGGGCGTGCGGGTCTGCTCGGCGTACGCGTACGCGACGGCCTCCAGGCCGCGGTCCTGGGCGTGCGGTCCACCGGCCTGGAAGGCCATCATGAACGCCTGCCCGGAGGTGTGCATCACCGCGTGGGCGAATTCATGGGTGCGGTCGCTGATCCGCTGGAGGATCTCGATCGAGACCAGCGCGCGGACCTCCGGCCCGGCGTCCCGCCAGGCGCGCTGCCCGGCCTTCATCGCGGGCAGCAGCACATCGAGGTCCGCGTGCGGGTAGTCGACCTTGAGATCGATGCCGTACGGGGAGACCTCGTCGCCGACCCAGCCGTCCGTGCCGGGCTGGCCGAGGTCGAGACGGGTGCCGAGCAGGGCGTCGAAGGCGGCATTGCCCGCGGCGGCGTCCAGGCTGCCGTTCTCCCCGTACGCCTTGGGGTGCTCGGGGTGGGGGGACCAGTACGCGCGGGTGCCGATCGCCTCCAGGGCCTGGTCGAGCGTGGCGCGATGGCGGGTGATCAGTTCGTTCGCCGAGAGGGCGGCGGCGGCCATGGGTGACCAACTCCTTGTCTCATGAACTCGCCGGCGAGTTCATGACCTGGGCAGAAGCAAGGACGGAAGCAAGGACGGAAGCAAGGACAGGAAAGGCATGACAGAGCTAGAGTAACCGAACGATCGGTCGGTACAAGGGGGTCCGACGTATCCGTGGACAACCCGGTGCGGGAGGATCGCGCACATGACAGCACTCGACCTCAGCAGCCCCGTGGCCGTCGCGGGCGCCGGCACCATGGGCCAGGGCATCGCCCAGGTCGCCCTGGTCGCGGGCCATCCCGTACGGCTGTACGACGCCGTACCGGGGCGGGCTCGGGACGCGGCCGACGCGATCCTGGCCCGGCTGGACCGGCTCGCCGCGAAGGGCCTGCCGGGCGGCCCGGACCCGGACGCCGTCCGGGCGCGGCTGCGGCCCGTCGAGCGCCTCGCCGAGCTGGCGGACTGCGCGCTGGTCGTGGAAGCCGTCCTGGAGGACCTGGACACCAAACGGGACCTGCTGAGGGCCCTGGAGGACATCGTCGCCGAGGACTGCCTCCTCGCCACCAACACCTCCTCCCTCTCCGTCACCGCCCTCGGCGGCGCCCTGCGCGCCCCCGGCCGCCTGGTCGGCCTGCACTTCTTCAACCCGGCGCCGGTGCTGCCGCTGGTCGAGGTGGTCTCCGGCTCCGCCACCGACGTGTCGTCCGCCACCCGCGCCTACGAGACGGCCCGCGCCTGGGGGAAAACCCCGGTGGCCTGCGCCGACACCCCCGGCTTCATCGTCAACCGCATCGCCCGGCCCTTCTACGCCGAGGCCTTCGCCGTCTACGAGGCCCAGGGCGCCGACCCGGCCACCCTGGACGCGGTGCTGCGCGAGAGCGGCGGTTTCCGGATGGGCGCCTTCGAGCTGACCGACCTGATCGGCCAGGACGTCAACGAATCCGTCACCCACTCGGTCTGGACCGCCTTCTTCCAGGACCCCCGCTTCACCCCCTCCCTCGCCCAGCGCCGACTCGTGGAGTCCGGCCGCCTCGGCCGCAAGACCGGCCAGGGCTGGTACGACCACCGCGAGGACGCCGAGCCCGCCGAACCGCACACCGCGGAGCCCTCCGCGCCGCCCGCGTACGTCGTCGCCGAGGGCGATCTCGGCCCGGCCGCCGAGCTGCTCGCGCTGATCCGCGAGGCGGGCATCCCGGTCCGCACCGAGGACGAGGACCACGGCACCCGGCTGGTCCTGCCCGGCGGCGGCCAGCTCGCCCTGGCCGACGGCCAGACCTCGGTCGAGTTCCGGGACGTCGTCTACTTCGATCTGGCGCTGGACTACCGCAGGGCGACCCGGATCGCCCTCTCCGCCTCCCAGGACACCACCACCCAGACCCTCGCCGAGGCCACCGGCCTCTTCCAGGCGCTCGGCAAGAAGGTCAGCGTCCTCGGGGACGTCCCCGGCATGATCGTCGCCCGCACGGTCGCCCGGATCGTGGACCTCGCCCATGACGCCGTCGCCAAGGGCGTCGCCACCGAGGAGGACATCGACACCGCGATGCGCCTCGGCGTGAGCTACCCCCTCGGCCCGTTCGAATGGAGCCGCCGCCTGGGCCGCAACTGGGCGTACGCCCTCCTGGACGACCTCCATCTGCGCGATCCGTCCGGCCGCTACGCGCCGTCCCTCGCGCTCTACCGCCACGCCTATGCCACCGACAAGCGGGAGGGCAGCACCTCATGACCACGGCCAAGCGCGACACCTACACCCCGGAGACCCTCCTCTCGGTCGCCGTCCAGGTCTTCATCGAACGCGGCTACGACGGCACCTCCATGGAGCATCTGTCCCGCGCGGCGGGCATCAGCAAGTCGTCCATCTACCACCATGTCTCCGGCAAGGAGGAACTCCTGCGCCGCGCCGTGAGCCGCGCCCTGGACGGTCTCTTCGCCATCCTGGAGGAGCCCCCCGCGCGCGAGGGCCGCTCCGCCGACCGCCTGGAACACGTCGTGCGCCGCATGGTCGAGGTCCTCATCACCGAACTCCCCTACGTCACCCTGCTGCTGCGCGTCCGTGGCAACACCGACACCGAACGCTGGGCCCTGGAGCGCCGCCGCGACTTCGACCACCAGGTGGCCGAACTCCTCAAGGCCGCCGCCGCCGACGGCGACGTACGCGGTGACATCGAGGTCCGTCTCGCCACCCGGCTGGTCTTCGGCATGGTCAACTCCATCGTGGAGTGGTACCGCCCGGCTCCGCGCGGCGCCGACGCGCAAGAGGTGGCCGAGGCGGTCTCGCGGCTGGTGTTCGAGGGGCTGCGCCGGCAGCACTGAGGAACTTGAGGAACTTGAGGAACCGGCCATCGGGCGGGTGCGGCAAGGGCGGCTGTGATGCAGGACATTGACAGCCGTCCGGCCCCGCGGTTTGACTGTCCGCCCCAGTCGGCCCCCCGAGGGCGCCGGCGGCCACAGCGACGGAGACGCCTCGTGCACGCAGTTCCCGGACCGGCGGTACGCCGGTCGCAGGGCTGCCCGACGGCGCCCGCGCATCTGCTGAGTCTGTTCGCCGCCGACCGGGCCGTCGATCTGCTGCGCGTGAACAGCGCGCTCTGTACCGCGCGGGGCTGAGCCCGCGGCCGGGGACCGACACCAGGTCCCGGCCGGCCCCCGCCTCCCCGGCCCGCGCCGGGTGAAGCGCGTGCGCGACGCGTTCCGAGCGCCGCCGTCCCCAGCCCCGTCCCGGTACCGCCACTCCAGCGGCCTCGGCCCGGGGCGCCCCGTCCCGGCCTGAGACGCACCCTTCCCGACGGAAGCGAGCGAGGGCGGTTCTGCCGCCGGAACTCCTCCTGATCGGGACTGACGCCATGCCCTCGGACGACCTCAACAACCTGTTCTTCGTGCTCACGGGCCAGCGGATGCCCGCGGCCGACCCCGCGCTGATGCGGGAGTACCTGGTGCTGCCCCAGCGTGAGCTGGAGGAACGGCTCGGGCAGGTCGAGGAACTCCTCGTCCGGGTCACCCAGTCGGTGTCGGACCAGACCAACGGCGCCTTCGGCGAGGCGTATCTGCGGGCCATGCAGTCCCTGGCGTCCCCGGAGGGGCTGACGGTGCTGGCGGGACTGCGGGACGCGGCCCGCGAACTCGGCGACATGGCCCAGGAGTCGGCCTACCAGGTCGAGTACACCAACCTGATGATCCTCCTCCAGCTGGGCATGTTCCTCGTCGAGTTCGCCCTGACCTTCGTCATGGCGATCTGGAACCCCACGGGCGCGCTGCTGCGGCAGGCGTTCCTGCGGGCGATCTACCGGGCGATCCTGAAGAGCCTGGTGGCCCGGGTGGTGGCGTCGATCCTCCTCCAGCAGGTCGTCCAGGTGGGCCTCGCGGCGGCGATGGACCGGCTGGCCCAGTGGATGCTGGCCCGCCAGGGCAAGCACACGACCCAGGGCGACACCTACCTCTTCCAGGCGATCGGGTTCGGCGCGTTCGCGGGGCTGGTGGCGGTGCCGATGCAGTTCGCCGCGTCCTGGCTGGCGCAGAGCCTGAACAAGGCGCTCAACCGCAACCTCCGGGAATCGCTGACCGGCCTGGTGGACGAGGCACTCAGCCACCGCCTCGGCAAGAGCCCGGTGCCGGTCCCGGTGGCTGTGGGGGGCAAGGGTTCTGTGGATGTGCCGGGCAACGGCTTTGTGGATGTGCCGGGCATGGGCTCCGTGGGCGGGCCGGGCAAGGGTTCCGTGGACGGGCTGGGCAACGGTTTCGTGGTTGGGCCGGACACGGTGTTCGCCCGTGACCTCGGTGGCCGGGTGACCGACACGGTGGGGCTGCTGGCCCGCGGCACGCCGCCCGATGCCATCGGCGACGCGTTCGTCCGGGACCTGGGCGAGATCTTCCAGCGGCGGTTCGGCGACGAACTGGGCGACGGCCCGGCCACAGCCCTGGGGGAGGGGTGGGCGTCCGCCCTCCTCACCCACGCCGGACGCGACGGCCTCGGCGACGCGCTGCGCCGGGCACTCGACGGGGGCCTGCCCGCGTCGTACGGGAGCGGTGTCACCCGGGCGCTGTCGACCGGGGTGGCCGAGCTGCTCGGCCGGGGCAGGGCGGCCAAGTTCCTGGACTTCGTCGTCCAGGGCGTGGTCGGCGACGGTCTGACGGGGGTGGGCGCGGAGATGCTCTACAACGGGCTCGTGCTCCGCCAGTTCAGTGTGAGCGGGGGTGGGTTCCTGTCCTCGATCACGAGCGAGCGCACGGCGTCGGCGCTGGATCTGAAGGCTAGTTGGCTGGCGGGGAAGGTGCGGATGTCGTTCGGGGGGGTGTTTTCTATGCCGGTGTCGGAGTCGGTGCCGATGTCGACGCCGATGGGGGGTTCGGGGGCGGGGGCGGGGGCGGGTCCGGTTTCCGCTCCGGCTCCGGATCCGGCTCCGACGTCGACTCCGGTTCCGGTCTCGGTTTCGACTTCGACTCCGGTTCCGGTTCCGGTCTCGGTTTCGACTCCGGTGCTGACCTCGGCTTCGATCCCGGTTCCGGCCCCTGCCCCGGGGGCGCCGACTTTGGCTCCCGCGCCGGGGCCGATTCCGACCTGGGCTTCGGACTCGATTCCGGCTTCGATCCCGACTTCGGCCTCGACTTCGATGCCGACCTCGCTTCCGACCTCGACCTCGATCCCGGCCCCGGTGCAGATCTTGCCTCCCACCCCGGCTCCGATCCCGATCCCCACCTCGACCTCGACCTCGATTCCGACCCCCACCTCCACCCCCACCCCGCCCTCGACCCCCACCTCCACCCAGACCCCCACCCCGCCCTCGACCCCCGCTTCGACCCCGGCCCCGCCATCCGGTGGGAGTACCGCGCCCGCAGCCGGGCCCAGGCCCACCGTGCCCGTGCCCGCACCCGTGAACACCGGGCCCGGAAAGGCCGACGGCATCGATGTCGGCGCCCTCCGCCCCGGGGGCGTGGACGACGGGGAAGCGGGTGGGGACGGCGGCCCGCTGACCCCGGTGGTGAGCACGGCCGCCGGTGACGACGGGCCGCTCCTCGACGACCGGCGACTGATCACCGCCGTGAACGCCGCCGCGCACAGCGCCCGTACGGAATTCGACGCCCACCCCTCCCTCGCCCCCACCCCCACCCCCACCCCCACCGCATCCCCTGTCTCCACCCCCACCCCCACCCCCACCCCCCTCATCCTCATCAACTGCGTGATCCTCGTGGAGCACCTCGCCCGCCAGCTCTACCCCGCCAACACCCTCGACCTCTTCCAGCGCCCCGACCGCGCCCCCGGCGGCACCGGCATCCGGCCCACCGTGACCCTGGACGACACCGACCTGGGCACCGCCCGCGCCGACCGGCGTCTCGCCGCCGGGCCCGGCTGGACCACCGTCACCTCCTGGAGCACCGTCGGGGAGGCCCTCGCCGTCGCCGGTCCCGGCTCGACCGCGCTGATCCTCACCCAGAGCACCACCGGCCTCGGCCACGCCTACGCCGCCCACCAGACCGACACCGGCACCCGCTGGGTCGAGATGCAGTCCGACGGCGGCCCCCGTGTCGACATCCGGCCCCCCGACTGGCCCCCGGCAGACACCCGCGTGGTCGTGATCGGCCCCGACGGCTCCGTCCTGCCCCAGGCCCTGCCGAGCGCCCCCCGCCCCGTCACCACCGTCGACGCCGTCACCGACCCCCCGGCCACCCGCGCCTACGGTGCCCTGCCCCCCTCCGCCCGCACCGGGCCCGGCGTGCTCCACTCCCTGCGCACCGAACTCCGCTCCCTGCTGGACGACCGCCCCGACGACCCGTCGGCCACCGGCCACCGCCTCCCCGAAGCGACCGTCCTCGCCGTCGACCGGGCCGCCGAGCGCCTCGATCTGGTCGCCGCCCTCGGACTCGCCCTCCCCAACGGCGATCTCACCCCGCTGCGCACCGCCGCCGCCCAGGCCGCCGTCCCTCACCCGGACCCGTCCCCGGAGACGGTCCGGCGGCTCGAAACCGAGGCCGTGTCCGTGACCGACCTCGCCGATCAGCGTCTGCGCGGGTTCCGCCGGGAGAACCTCCCCCTCGCCGAGGTCTACGGCATCACCCCGCACCACCGTTTCACCCCGCAGGACGCCGCCGCCGTGGCCCGCCTGGAGACCCTGTCGGCGCCCCCTGCGGAAACGATTCCCGCGCCCCCTCCCCAGACGGCCCCCGCGCCGCACCCTCCGGAGACGACCGCCGCTGCCGACCGCCGCCGCAACCTCCTCGCCCTGGCCGAGAGCGTCGGCATCGGCACCAGGACCGGTGCCGTGGTCGACGCGGTCCTCCCGCACGCCCGGCTGTCCCGGCTGCTCGCCCTCGGCAGCCTCGCCTTCGAACTGCACGGCCGCGCCTTCGGCACCAGGCACCTCGCCGTGCTGCACACCCTCACCGACCCCCTCCCCTCCGCCCACCCGCGCCCCCGCGACCTCCAGACCCTCGTCCGGGGCTATCTCGGACCCGCCGATCACGCCCCCGTCACCCGGGCCGACGCCCAGGCCCTGACCGCGCTGGTCGCGGACCGGCCCGACGGCGGCGGACGGCTGACCCCGGCCCGGCTGCGCGTCCTGTGGGAGACGGCCGCCGAGACCGCCCGGACCGACGCGGCGGCCACCGCCGGGGCGGCGGCACTCGCGGTCGAGGGGGCGGAGCCCTTCGCGGCCCTGTCCGAGCGGGCCACCCGTGAACACGCCGATCTCCGCACGACCCTCGGTGAACTCCGGGCCCTGGCCGGGCAGCCCTGGCGTCCCGGCCAGCACGACCGGACGGTACGGCTGCGCGGGATGTCGGCCCGGCTGCACCACCGGGTGGAGGACTTCCACACCGCGCGCGCCGAGGAACTCCACGCCTCGGCCCGCCCCCGGCTCGACACGGCCCACGACCGGCTCCCCACCGACCGCCGCGCGGAACTGAACGCCCTCGCCGACCGTTGGGACACGGCCACCCATCTGCGGACCACCCCGGCCACCGCGTCCACCGTCCACGACCTCCTCGTCCTCACCACCGAACTCGACACCCTCACCACCGATCCCGAGCCCGAGCCCGAGCCGCAGCCCGCACCGAAGTCGGCCGAGCCCTCCACCCGCCGCCTCCCCGGCCGGGTCCTGCACACCCTGCGGCACACCCCCGAACAGCCCCTCCCCTGGGGCGAGTGGGGCCGGGTGGCCCGCGTCGGACAGCTGTCGCTCGACGCCCACGACGAGTTCGCCGCCTGGGGAACCGCCCCCCTGCCCGAGCCCCTCCGCGAACCCGCCCGGACCGCTCTGGGCGCGGCCCTCGGCACCCTGGGCGCGGTGGCGGCCGGCCGCCTCCTGGCCTCGCCCGAAGGGCTCCCGGTCACGCTCCCCGGCCTCCGTCACCCGGTGACCTTCCGGCTCCGGATCGATGGCCTGGACGGCGATTCCGGCACGCACTACCGGCGCCCCGAGGACATCGGGTCGGCCCAGACCGGGGCGCGTCCCTCCCAGGCCCTGGATCTGCCCCAGATCATGAACCCGTCGACGTTCGACGGCTTCGCCGACCACCGTTCCGTCTCCCTGCCGCTCGGCCCGGTCGGCACGGCCACCGGCAACCCGCGCCTGCCGGGCTTCGCCCTCGGCCCCACCCTCTCCGCGAACGGCTCCCGGAGCCACGGCGGTTACACGGGCGCGGTCATCCAGTCCGTACGGCAGGTCTGGCACCAGCAGTTCGCGTACTTCGAGGCGACGGAGACCACCTGGACGGTCTCGTACCCGAACCCCAACCCCACTCCGGACCCCAACTCCAACCCCTCCCCGAACCCCGAAGACCTCATCCGCACCGCCGCCCTCCCCGCCCCCGCCCTCCTCGCCTTCCCGGAAGACGAATCCCCCCTCACCACGCCGGACGGCCCCGACTGGACCACCGAGGTCCGCCCACCGCTGACCCCGCCCTCCTCCGCCCCGGCCGCCTTCCACGAGGTGCTGGGCCGCGTCACCACCATCACCGAGGCCCTCTCGCTCGACGGTGGCCCCCGCCCCGCCGCGGCCCGGATCCTGGAACGGTTCCCGGCCGCCGGACCCACCCTCGTCACCGCCGTACAGGACCTGTTCTCGGACGAGTCCCTGTACCAGGTGCACGAGCACGTACTCGGCGCCGGATACACATCCGCGGTCTTCCCGGTCACCGGAACTGGTACCGGAACCGGTACTGGTACCGGCGACTCCGGAGGGGACTGGGCCGCCTTCCGGCTGCGGGCCCGGCTGACCTCGGCGCAGCACATCGACCTCACCTCCGGCTATGTCCAGCAGGACGCCCGGCATCTGTTCTGGTCCGGCGAGTCCGAGGGCGTCGGCAGCGGTGTCTCGCTGGGGCTGTCGGGCGGTCTGACGCCGCCGAGCGCCACCACCGCCTCCGGAACCGTCATCGGCGGGGGAGTACGAGGCTCGCTCAGCGGCTCGCTGTCGACCGCCCGCTCGATCTCCGCCTCACGCGGCGGTGGGGACTGGCGGTATGTCGCCTATCCCAGTGACACCCATGTCTACCGGCTCCGGTTGGACCTCACCACCGAGGTCCGCTCGTCCGTCGGCACCGCCGCCGGTACGGTGACCGACACCCTGACGGCGTATGTACGCGTACCCGAGCGCGACAGCGCCCGCTTCGAAGCGGAACTGTCCGCCGCAGCAGCCACCACCACCATCACCTCCGAACCGACCGCCCCCGCCCCTCTCCCCAACCCTGACCCCCACCACCTCCCCCCACCCGGCGTTCTCCACGGACTGAGCCGCGGCACCTCCGTCGTGGATCTGCTCGCCGGTGCCGACCGGCTGGTCCCCAGGGCCCTGGAGGAGATCGACCGGGCGCTGCTCGACCCCCGCCTCGCGGCGGTGGTGGCCCCGCTGCCCGCCCTCACCCGGCACACCCTGGAGCGCGAACTCGGCCAGCGTTTCTCCCTGACGGCCCTGCTGCCGTACACCAGCCAGGCCATCAGCGACCGGACCGGCTTCCGGCGCGGCTATCCGGTCGTCGGCGGCGATCTGTGGATCGACGTCCGGCTCACCATGGCCCCCGCCGGACCCTGGAGCACCGACCGCATCCCCTGGGCCCGGATCGACCATTACCCCATCTCCTACAGCGACCTGGGCGCCCGCGAGCGGGTCGCGGCGCAGTTCGGCGGCGGCCTCGGCGGCAGTCTGACGGTCCGGCCCCCCGGACTCGCCCTGCGCAGTGCGGGCCTCTCCGGCCAGTACGGCGGCTCCCTCGCCGGCAGCTCCGCCCTGACCGTGCGCGCGGGCGCCTGGGCGTCGCTGGGGTTCGTCTACGAGGGCCCGGCGCTGGCGATGACCGTCCCGGCGGTGTACCGGCTCCAGGTCGCGGTGGACTTCGTACCCCGGCAGCCCCATGGCACCGCGTACCGGCTGGGCCGCCAGGTCCTGGACCGGGTCGGCGACACCCTGACGCGCCGCGCCACCCCGCAGGCCCCGGACCGTACCGTCCACCGCACGGCCGAACTCCCCGGCCTGATGCGCCACGTCATCGCCGAGGGCCTGTCCCCCAGAAGCGCCCCACCGGCCCACCCCTTGACCCCGGCCACCCCCACCACCCTCGGTTCCGCGGTGACCCGCCGACTCCCTCCGCTCTCCCCGGGCGGCCCCGCCCCTCTCTCCCCGCCCCCCTCCTGGTCCCGGCTGGCGGGGGAGACGCCGGAGGTGCTGCGCCCCGACGATCTGCCGGTCGAGATCCTCGGGATCCCCGCGCTGCGCGCCACCGCCGAGGCCCTGCTCACCGGCGCCGGAATCGCGCCGCGCAGCGCGGCCGACGGTCTCGACTCCCTCAACGAGGACGATCTCATCGGCCGTTCGATGTGGGGCGGCGGACCGGTGGCGCACACCTTCACCGTCGTCCAGGCGGGCACGTTCGGGGACCGTCACGCGGTGGTCACCGTGGTGGGGCAGCCGTACTCCCTCGCCGCCGAACCGGGCCGGGTGGAGCTGCGGCAGAGCGACATCATGGACTCCGAGCCCGCCCTCGTCCTCGGCGGTACGCGGAGCGTCTCGCACTCGGCGTCGGGCCGGCTCGGCGATCTGGCCGGGCGGGAGGCGTCCGGCGGTCTGTCGGGGAACCGCACCCTGCGCAGTGTCCAGAGCACGGCCATCGAGTCCCACGAGGTCCTCACCGGCCGCTGGATATCCCATGAGCCCCGCCCCTACACCCCGCACCGCGGGCACATGCTGTGGACGACGACCGTCCGCACCTGGCAGGGCAACATGGCCGGGAACTGGTCGGCGGCCGAGCACCGTGCGCAGACCCTGGTCGAGGGCGGGGTCGTCGTCCTGCGCCCGGAGGCACGGCAGCCGTCGCAGCAGCCGCCGCCCGGCGTCCCCGAGCGGCTGGCCCCGTCCGAGGTCCCCTTGATGGCGGCGGGGGACACCCTGGAGTGGTCGGACCCCCCTGCGCACCCCTCGGGCGAGGGCCTGAACCCCGTCCTGGCGATGGTCCGCGACGTACTGGCGGCGGTGGACAGCCGCCTCCTGCACACCCAGTGGCACACGGCCCCCACCCAACTCACCCAACTCACCCAACCCACCCAACCCACCGGCCCCCGCCGCACCGGACTGCCGTCCGCCCTGCACACCATCCTCGGCCACGACGCGCTCCTCGCCCACCGGGACACCCTCCTCGGCCCCGGCCTCGTCCTGCACCTGTCCCACTCCCTCCCCGGCGTCACCGCGCAGTTCAGCCTCGTCCTGCGCGCCGCGCCGCCCCCCGGCGACGAGGGCTACACCTACCGGGGCACGACCGACGCCGAGGTCTCCACGTACCGCCTGCACACCCGCCGCAGTGTGCGCTCCGGCACGACGACGCTCGGCTACGGGGCGGGGGCGAGCGCGTCCACGTCGGCGATCCCCGCGACCACCGAGGTGAGCAGCTACGCCGGGGCGGGCTTCGACGGCAGCCGCTACCGGTCGCAGCAGTGGGGCGCCGGGGACATCCTGCGGCTGCGGGACGTGACGGGGGTGATCGGCGGCAGCCACCGCTACGAGGGACGGCTGCGGATCACGGCGACGCTGTACCGCGACTACGTCCCCGGCAAGGCGCTGCACGCCCTCACCCTCGGCCTGGCCGGACCCGCCCTCGCCCTGGGCCGGAGCCTGCGCCTGACCCTGGAGCCCGGCACGACGACCCCCACCACGGCCTCCGCCCATATCGACCTGCTGGACGGAGTCCTGATCCCGGCCGCCCTCCACTCCCCCCGCTCCCTCCCCACAACCATCCCCACAACCATCCCCACAACCATCCCCACAACCATCCCCACAACCACCCCCACCCGGACAGCGGTCCGAGTGGACACCCCGCACCACCCCGGCGGGCACCCCACCGACGCGGCCACCCTCACCCGCGAGAACCTGCGCCTCCTGCCCGTGACCCGCGCGCACATCCTGAACCGCGGTGTCCTCCCGGCCGGGGTGGACGCCCAGGCCCTCCGCCACCTCTTCGACCACTCCCTGACGGCCCTCACCACCCCCGGCGACGCCCCCGCGGCCGTCTCCGAACTCCTCACGGCGGCCGGACTCCCCTTCGAGGCGTACGCGGCGGTGCTCGGCCGCCACCAGGTGATGGCGGGCTTCCACCTCACCCTCGACGACGGCCACACCTTCCCGG
Source organism: Streptomyces sp. NPDC004610 (assembly GCF_040609715.1). Taxonomy (NCBI): domain Bacteria; kingdom Bacillati; phylum Actinomycetota; class Actinomycetes; order Kitasatosporales; family Streptomycetaceae; genus Streptomyces; species Streptomyces sp. NPDC004610. The sequence continues at coordinate 15,504 of NZ_JBEXLA010000012.1, forward strand.
ACCTGATCCGCGACAACGGCCCGCTGACCACCCTCCGCGGTGACCTCCACGTCCGGCACCGCTTCTACGACCCGGTCCCCCTCGGCTGGATCCGGGCCCGCCACACCGCCGAGACCCTCCGGATGACCGAGCACGTCCTGTCCTACGGCTCCGGCGACGACGGCACGCTCTCCGTGAACGGCGGCCCCAGCTTCAGCACCGGCACCCGCTCCGTCCCCCTCACCCCCGGTGCCGCGCTGGGCCAGAACCACGACCATGGCGGCGGGGCGTCCGAACGCCTGGTCCAGCCGGTCGCCGTCCGCCGGGAGAGCGCCTACCTCCGCGTCGGCGCGGGCCTCCTGACGACGATCCGCGTGGACGCCGCCCAACGCCAGGGCCCGCTGGCCCACTCGCCCGGGACCACGCACCTCACCTACCGCCTGGACGGCGCGGCGGAACTCCTCATCGACCCGGAAACCGCCCTCACCCTGGGCGTCCCCCTCCCCGCCACCGGCATCCCCACCCCCCACGGCCGCTACTTCCCCCACCTCCCCGACGGCCCGGCCACCCCCGCCGACCTCACCCGCCTGCGCGCCGCGCACGCCCTGCCCCGGTACGGCGACTGGTCCCCCGTGGCCGCGGACTACGACCCCCGCACCGACCGCGTCACCCTCACGGCCGCCGCACAGGACCCCGCGTCCGGCCACTGGCGCCCGACGCCCCTGACCCTGGACCCGGAGCAACTGGCGGCGGCACTGGGCACCGACGACGGCGACGACCGTCCCGTCATCCTGGTGGCCGGCGGCGTCTCCCCCGCCTTCGCCGCGGCCCTCGCCCGAGCCCTGGGCCGCGATGTGCTGTCGACAACGGCGGGCATCCGCCAGGACACCGACCTCCACGCCCTCACCCCGGACGGCCTCCCGGCCCCCTGGACCCACTACCGCCCGGACGGCACCACCACCACCCACCACGGCGACTCCCTGACGGAGGTGATGGAGCACCGGCTCGCCCCACCCCACCGGGGCCACCGCACGCCCCCGCCACCGGGCACGACGACCCCGAACCCACCCGTGTGGTGGCGTTCTCCGACCCCGGCGTCCGGCACCGCGGACCACATCGAGGCGATCCTGACGGGGGCGGTGTCCCACTGAGGGCGCGGGGCACGATGCAGCCCGTCAGAGAGGCGACCTCCACTGGATCGGACAGTATCTGCGGGGTCTGGCCGGGGCCGGGGGCAGACTTGGCCATGGCCTCGAACTGCCTTTGGAACCGGAGGCCGGTGCCCTGCTGCCGCCCTCACCCCGGCGGCTCCAGGTTCTCCTCCTCGAACACCAGCAGCGTCCGCGTGCTCAGGATCTCCGGGAGGGCGTGCAGACGGGTGAAGACCAGTTCCCGCAGCGCCCGGTTGTCGGCGACATGGACCAGGAGCAGGACGTCGAAGTCCCCGCCGACCAGGGACATGTGTGCCGCGCCGGGCAGCTCGCGCAGCTGCTCGCGGACCGTGCGCCAGGAGTTCTGGACGATCTTCAGGGTGATGTACGCCGAGGTGCCCTGCCCGGCGCGGCCATGGTCGACCCGGGCGCCGAAGCCGCGGATCACCCCGTCCTCCACCAGACGGTTGATACGGGCGTACGCGTTCGCGCGCGAGACATGGACCCGCTCGGCCACCGACCGTATCGAGGCGCGGCCGTCCGCCTGGAGCATCCGCAGGATGTCCTGATCGATGGCGTCCAGCGGGCGCGGCGGCGGAATCTCCGCGTCCGGCGCGGGCACGGCGGCCATCGGGAGATCGCCCGGAAGGTCGCCGTTCTCCGGGCCTTCGGCCATTTGTTCAGATGACATCTGCCCCCGCCTCCGTCAGGTGGACGTACTGCGTCCATCTCAGGCTGTGGAGAACCGTTTGTCCACAGCCTGCGGTCGTCCGTAGCCAAAATGTGCCGACTACCGAACAATCGGTAGGGGAGGCGCCCCGCTCCCCGCGACGCGCCCCGCGCCGCTCCCCACAACGGCCCCACTCCCGGTCCACTCCCGGTCCACTCCCGGTCGACTCCGGCTCCATCCCGGCTCCATCCGCGCCCCACGCCCCACGCCCGCTTCACTCCCGCCCCACCCACGCCCCACCCACGAGGAGGTGCCGCACATGACGGTCATGGAGCAGCGGGATGCCTACCGGCCCGCACCGCCGCCCGCCTGGCAGCCGCGCACGGACCCCGCCCCCCTGCTGCCCGACCCCGAACCCCACCGCGTCCTCGGCACCCCTCGGGCCGCCGGGACCGACCCCGCCCTGCTGCGCCGCCTCTACACCGAGACGGTCAAGGGCCGCCGGTACAACGCGCAGGCCACCGCCCTCACCAAGCAGGGCCGGCTCGCCGTCTACCCGTCCAGCACCGGTCAGGAGGCGTGCGAGATCGCCGCCGCGCTGGTTCTCCAGGAGCGCGACTGGCTCTTCCCGAGCTACCGCGACACCCTCGCCGTCATCGCCCGCGGAGTGGACCCCGTAGCGGCCCTCACCCTGCTGCGCGGCGACTGGCACACCGGCTACGACCCCCGCGCCCACCGGGTCGCCCCGCTCTCCACCCCCCTCGCCACCCAGCTCCCGCACGCGGTGGGCCTCGCCCACGCCGCCCGCCTCAAGGGGGACGACGTGGTCGCCCTCGCCCTGGTCGGCGACGGCGGCACCAGCGAGGGCGACTTCCACGAGGCGCTGAACTTCGCCGCCGTCTGGCGCGCGCCGGTCGTCTTCCTGGTCCAGAACAACGGCTTCGCGATCTCCGTCCCGCTCGCCAAGCAGACCGCCGCCCCCTCCCTCGCCCACAAGGCCGTCGGGTACGGCATGCCGGGCCGCCTGGTCGACGGCAACGACGCCGCCGCCGTCCACGAGGTGCTCACCGACGCCGTACGCCGCGCCCGCGAGGGCGGTGGGCCCACGCTGGTCGAGGCGATCACGTACCGCATGGAGGCGCACACCAACGCCGACGACGCCACCCGCTACCGGGGCGACGCCGAGATCGAGGCGTGGCGCGACCACGACCCGGTGCTGCTGCTGGAGCGCGAGCTGGAGGCGCGCGGGCTGCTCGACGAGGCAGGGAAGACCGCCGCGCGGGACGCCGCCGAGGCCCTCGCCGCCGATCTGCGGGCCCGGATGAACGCGGACGTGGTCCTCGACCCCATGGATCTGTTCGCCCATGTGTATGCCGAGCCCACCCCGCAATTGCGCGAGCAGGAGGCCCTTCTGCGCGCCGAACTCGCCGCCGACCAGGAAGGGGCGCCGCGATGACCACGGTGGCACCGGCCGTGAAACCGGCCACCATGGCCCAGGCCCTCACCCGCGCCCTGCGCGACGCCCTCGCCGAGGACCCGTCCGTCCATGTCCTCGGCGAGGACGTCGGCACGCTCGGCGGGGTCTTCCGGGTCACCGACGGGCTCGCCAAGGAGTTCGGCGACGACCGCGTCACCGACACCCCCCTCGCCGAGGCCGGCATCCTCGGCACCGCCGTCGGCATGGCCATGTACGGACTGCGGCCGGTCGTGGAGATGCAGTTCGACGCGTTCGCCTACCCGGCCTTCGAGCAACTCCTCAGCCATGTCGCCAAGATGCGCAACCGCACCCGCGGCGCCCAGCCCCTCCCCCTCACCATCCGCATCCCCTACGGCGGCGGCATCGGCGGCGTCGAGCACCACAGCGACTCCTCCGAGGCGTACTACATCGCCACCCCCGGCCTGCATGTCGTCACCCCCGCCACCGTCGCCGACGCCTACGGGCTGCTGCGCGCCGCCATCGCCTCCGACGACCCGGTGGTCTTCCTGGAACCCAAGCGGCTGTACTGGTCGAAGGACTCCTGGAACCCGGAGGAGCCGCGAACCGTTGAGCCGATAGGCCGCGCGGTGGTGCGGCGCTCCGGCCGGAGCGCCACGCTCATCACGTACGGCCCGTCGCTCCCCGTGTGCCTCGAAGCCGCCGAGGCCGCCCGGGAGGAGGGGTGGGACCTCGAAGTGGTCGATCTGCGCACCCTGGTGCCGTTCGACGACGACACGGTCTGCGCCTCGGTGCGGCGGACCGGGCGAGCGGTCGTGGTCCATGAGTCGGGCGGGTTCGGCGGACCGGGCGGAGAGATCGCGGCCCGGGTCACCGAGCGCTGCTTCCACCGTCTGGAGGCGCCGGTGCTGCGGGTCGCCGGGTTCGACATCCCCTATCCGCCGCCGATGCTGGAGCGGCACCACCTGCCCGGCGTCGACCGGATCCTGGACGCCGTGGCGCGTCTGCAATGGGAGGCCGAGAGCTGATGGCACAGGTGCTGGAGTTCAAGCTCCCCGACCTCGGCGAGGGGCTCACCGAGGCGGAGATCGTGCGCTGGCTGGTGGAGGTCGGCGAGGTCGTCGCCGTCGACCAGCCGGTGGTCGAGGTCGAGACGGCCAAGGCGATGGTCGAGGTGCCCTGCCCCTACGGCGGCGTGGTCACGGCCCGCTTCGGCGAGGAGGGCACGGAACTGCCGGTGGGCGCCCCGCTGATCATGGTGGCGGTGGGAGCGGAGGGCTCCGCCGGGGGGCCGGAAGCGTCATCGTCGGGATCCGATGTGTCGTCGGCGGCGCTGGAAGCGTCTTCGGCGGAACGGGAAGTGAGGTCGGGGGCACCGGAAGCGTCTTCGGCGGAACGGGAAGTGGGGCTGGCGGCGCCGCAAGCGTCCTCGGCCGCGCCGCGAGCGGGGTCGGGGCCCGAGTCCGAGCCCACCCCGCCGCCCGCCACCGCCAACGGCACCCGCCCCTCCCCGGACGCCACCCCCTCCCAGGGCTCCGGAAACGTCCTGGTCGGATACGGCACCGCCGATGCCCCCGCCCGTCGCCGCCGGGTCCGCCCGCAGGCGCGTACCGCCGTGGCCGCCCCGCCCCGCCCCGAGGCGCCCCCGGCCGAGGGTCCCGTCCCGGTGATCTCCCCGCTGGTCCGCCGCCTCGCCCGGGAACACGGCCTGGATCTGCACGAGCTGACCGGCTCGGGCCCGGACGGCCTGATCCTGCGCGCCGACGTGGAGTACGCGGCCCGCGTCGCGCAGATCCACGCCCGTACCGCCCAGGTGACGGCACCGCCGGTCCCCGCCCCCGCGGCCGACGTCTCCCGCGTCCCCCTCAAGGGCGTCCGGGGTGCCGTCGCCGACAAGCTGTCCCGCAGCCGCCGGGAGATACCGGACGCCACCTGCTGGGTGGACGCCGACGCGACCGAGCTGATGCGGGCGCGCACGGCGATGAACACGGCGGCGGGACCCAGGATCTCGGTGCTCGCCCTGCTGGCCCGGATCAGCGTCGCCGCCCTGGCCCGTTTCCCCGAGCTGAACGCGACGGTGGACATGGCCGCCCGGGAGATCGTCCGGCTGGACCGGGTGCATCTCGGGTTCGCCGCCCAGACCGACCGGGGGCTGGTGGTCCCGGTCGTCAAGGACGCGCAGACCCGGGACGCGGAGGGGCTGACCGCCGAGTTCGCCCGGCTGACGGAGACGGCCCGCGCGGGCACCCTGACCCCCGGCGACCTCACCGGCGGCACCTTCACCCTCAACAACTACGGCGTCTTCGGCGTCGACGGCTCCACGCCGATCATCAACCACCCCGAGGCCGCGATGCTCGGCGTCGGCCGTATCGTCCCCAAGCCCTGGGTGCACGAGGGCGAGCTGGCGGTCCGCCAGGTCGTGCAGCTCTCCCTCACCTTCGACCACCGGGTCTGCGACGGCGCCACGGCGGGCGGCTTCCTCCGCTTCGTCGCGGACTGCGTGGAACAACCGGCGGTACTGCTCCGCACGCTCTGACCCGGAACGCCCTGACCCCGCACTCCGTGAACCGAGACGGGTGGTGTCCGTGTCGTTCCCTGTGATCACCCTGGGCCGCATACTCGGGGAGTGACCACAGCGGAGCGTTCCGGTGACGCGTACGACGCCGTCGTACTGGCCGGTGGTGCCGCCCGCCGCCTCGGGGGCGCGGACAAACCGGGCGTGCGGGTCGGCGGCCGGGCCCTGCTCGACCGGGTGCTCGCCGCCTGCGCCGGTGCCGGGACCACCGTCGTCGTCGCCGATCCCCGGCCCACCGCCCGCCCGGTGTCCTGGGCCCGCGAGGACCCGCCCGGCGGCGGCCCGCTCGCCGCGCTCGGCGCCGGACTGCGGCACACCTCCGCCGACCGGCTGCTCGTCCTCTCCGCCGATCTGCCGTTCCTCCAGGACACGACCGTGGGGCGGCTGCTGGACGCCCTGACCGGCTCCCGCGCCGACGCGGCGCTGCTGACCGACCCCGACGGCCGGGACCAGCCGCTGGTCGCCGCCTACCGGGCCGCCCCGCTGCGCCGCGCCCTCACCGACCTGGCCGCCGGACATGACGGCACCCTCACCGGCCTTCCCCTGCGCCGCCTCACCAGCGCACTGCACCTCACCCGGATCGCCGACCCGGTCGCGTCCTTCGACTGCGACACCTGGGACGACATCGCCGCCGCCAGAGCACGCATCAGGGAGCATGGGCACGTGCTGGAAGAATGGATCTCCGCGGTCAAGGACGAACTCGGCATCGATCTGGACGTCGACTTCCGCGCCCTGCTGGACGTGGCGCGCGACGCCGCCCATGGTGTGGCCCGGCCCGCGGCGCCGCTGACCACCTTCCTCGTCGGCTATGCCGCCGCGCGGGCCGGCGGCGGCCCCGAAGCCGTCGCCGAAGCCTCCCGCAGGGCCACCGCCCTCGCCCTGCGCTGGGCGGAGGAGAACACGACCCCCGAGGCCACGGCGAAGCCGGACTCCCCCAGGGCCACGGCCAAGCCGGACTCCCCCGGGGCCACGGCCACGCCGGTCCCCGCCGAGCCGGTCCCGGCTGCCGGTGACTCCGTCACGCCGGACCGCGCCGAGCCGGTCCCCGTCGCCGGTGACCCCGTCACGCCGGTCCCCGCCGAGCCGGTCCCCGTCGCCGGTGACCCCGTCACGCCGGACCCCGCCGAGCCGGACCCCGTCGCCGGTGACCCCGTCACGCCGGACCCCGCCGAACCAGACCCCGCCGCTGACCCCGTCACGCCACACCCCGCCGAACCACACCCCGCCGCCGCTGACCCCGGTACCGCGCGCGGCGGTGCCGGATGACCGCCCCCGCCGACGACTTCGACGTCGAGGAGGTGCTCGCCCTCGTGCGGCACGCCGGTGACCCCCGCCCGAGCCCCCCGCCCCGGCCCGCCTCCCCGCGCACCCCCACCGCCCAGGGAACCCCCCGCCACCGGGCCACCCCCTGGCCCGAGGCCCGTGAGACCGCCGCCCGCGCCGCCCGCCCCGGCCCCGGCGCCCCCCGCCGCGCCCCCACCCCCGTCCCCCTGGACACCGCCCTCGGCCGCACCCTCGCCACCCCCCTAGCCGCCCTCACCGACCTGCCCTCCTTCGACACCTCCGCCATGGACGGCTGGGCGGTCGCCGGACCGGGGCCCTGGGCGGTCCGCGCGGACGGCGTGCTGGCCGGGCACGCCCCCGCCGCGCCGCTCGCCGACGGCGAGGCCGTCCGGATCGCCACCGGCGCCCGGGTCCCGCCCGACGCCACCGCCGTCCTGCGCAGCGAGCACGGCCGCCTCGACGACAACGGGCGGCTCCACCCCACCCATGAGATGAGCCACGGCCAGGACATCCGCCCGCGCGGCCAGGAGTGCCGCAGCGGCGACCAACTGCTGCCGCCCGGCACCCTCGTCACCCCGGCCGTGCTCGGCCTCGCCGCGGCGGCCGGGTACGACACCCTCACCGCCGTCCCCCGCCCCCGCGCCGAGGTGCTGATCCTCGGCGACGAACTCCTCACCGAGGGCCTCCCGCACGACGGGCTGATCCGGGACGCGCTCGGCCCGCTGCTGCCGCCCTGGCTGCGCGCGCTCGGCGCGGAGGTCACCGCGGTCCGCCGTCTCGGCGACGACGCCGACGCCCTGCACCAGGCCGTCACCACCAGCGACGCCGAGCTGATCGTCACCACCGGCGGCACCGCCGCGGGCCCGCTCGACTTCGTCCACCCCGCCCTGGAGCGGATCGGCGCCGAACTCCTCGTGGACGGGGTGCGGGTCCGCCCCGGGCACCCCATGCTGCTCGCCCGGATCGGCCCCGGCCGGCATCTGGTCGGCCTGCCCGGCAACCCGCTCGCCGCCGTCTCCGGGCTGCTCACCCTCGCCGAACCGCTGCTGCGCACCCTGGCGGCCCGCCCGGCGCCGGAGCCGTACCGTCTGCCGCTCCAGGACGCCGTGCAGGGGCACCCCGACGACACCCGGCTGGTGCCGGTGCTGCTGCGCGGGGAGACGGCCGTGCCGCTGCGCTATCACGGTCCGGCGATGCTGCGCGGTATCGCGGCGGCCGACGCGCTGGCCGTCGTACGGCCGGGTGGGGCGGGGGCCGGGCAGGAGACGGAACTGCTGGATCTGCCCTGGACGGGCTCGGGCATCGCCGCGTGTTTCACGTGAAACATCCCCAGATCCGGCTCCGGCTCCGGATCCAGATCCAGATCCGGAGTCGGATCCAGAGCCGGAGCCGGAGCCAGTTATGACCCGCCCCGTGGGGGCTACTCCACCGCCGGCACCGGCCTGCTCACCGTGATCACCCGGTCCCCCGGCCGCAGCGCCGACAGCCGCTGATCGGTGTAGTCGAGGACCTGCTTACCGCGTACGGCGGCGACCACCAGGTCCGCGCACTCACGCGGGGAGCGGCCGATCTCGTCCTCCCGCACGGCCCGTTCGATCAGATCCAGGCCGCTGCCGAGGGTCATCAGATCCTCCAGCAGCCGGGCCACCGACGGGCTGATCATCGACACCCCGAGCAGCCGCCCGGCGGAACTGGAGCTGGTGACCACGGTGTCGGCGCCGCTCTGCTGGATCAGCGGTACGTTCTCGTCCTCGCGCACGGCGACCACGATGGTGGCCCGCTTGTTGAGCTGGCGGGCGGTCAGGGTGATCAGGGTGGCCGTCTCGTCGCGCTGCGGGGCGATGATCACCTGCGCCGCGGTCTGCACCTCGGCCTTGCGCAGGGTGTCGGTCCGGGTGGCGTCGCCGGTGACGGAGACCAGCCCGTCGTCCGCCGCGGCGCCGGTCGCCTTGCGCTGGACGTCCACGACGACGATCTGCTCCCGGGGGATGCCCTGGCCGGTGAGGGTCTGCACGGCGTGCCGGCCCTTGGTGCCGTAGCCGATGACCACGACATGGTCGCGGGTGCGGGAGCGCCAGCGGTGGATGCGGACCTGCTGACGGGTGCGCTCGGCGAGCACCTCCAGGGTGGTGCCGACCAGGATGATCAGGAACATCACCCGCAAGGGGGTGATGACAAAGATGTTGGTGAGCCGGGCCGCGTCGCTGACGGGGGTGATGTCGCCGTAGCCGGTGGTGGAGAGGGTGACGGTGGCGTAGTAGGCGGCGTCGAGGAGATCGACCGAGCCGTCGGAGTTGTCGGTGTAGCCGTCGGCGTCGACATAGACGATCAGCACGGTCAGCCCGAGCACCAGCATGGCGAGGGCGAGCCTGCGCAGCACCTGCTGGAGGGGCGGGCTGGCGCCCAGGGTCGGCATCATGATGGAACGGCCGGCCTCGGCGTCGTCGCGCGCCTCGACCCGGGAGCGCGACCACAGGCTGCGGAAGATCGACAGCCCTGTCCGGTGGACGCCGGGTCGCTCGTCCTCCCCGCTCATCGTGTGCCCCCTGTGACGGTGTGCGTCGCCGTGATCGTTGCGGTCGGCACCATGGTGCTGGACGCTACCCCACGGTCCGGGCGGCGGCGCGCGGCGGTGGGGGAGCGGGACAGTAGGTTCATGGGCATGGATCCAGGGCGTTCGGAGGCTTGTCGTGCGTGATCACGTGGTAGTCGTCGGCTTCGGTACCAAGGGGCGATCGGCGATCCGCGCGGTGTGCGCGGCCGGGGTGCCCAAGGACCGGGTGGTGGTGATCGACCCCAGCGGCAAGGCCATCGCGGCGGCCCAGACCGAGGGCTACGAGGGGGTCGCCGGGGACGCCACCCGCAGCGCGGTGCTGCTGAAGGCGGAGGTGCAGCGGGCCGGGAAGATCATCGTGGCCCCGCAGCAGGACGACACGGCCGTCCTGGTCACCCTCACCGCCCGGCAGCTGAACGCCCAGGCGAAGATCGTCGCCTCGGTGCGCGAGGAGGAGAACGCGCCACTGCTGAAGCACTCCGGCGCCGACGAGGTGATCACCAGCGCGGGCGCGGCGGGCCGGCTGCTGGGCCTGTCGGTGCTCAGCCCGGCCGCCGGGCTGGTCATGGAGGACCTGATGCGGCAGGGCAGCGGACTGGACATCGTGGAACGCCCGGTCACCCGCGCGGAGACCGGGCGCCGGCCGCGCGAGATCGACGACCTGGTGGTGAGCGTCGTCCGCGGCCACCGGGTGCTCGCCTATGACGACGAGGCGGTCGGGGCGCTGGAGCTGACCGACCGGGTGATCACCATCGTCCGCACCGAGCCGACCACCGACGAGGCCCCCGGGTGGATGACCCGGGGGCCCGAACGGCGTCCGTGACGCGCAGGGCGCTACTTGCGGTTGTAGAGCCGCATGGTGACCGGACCGAAGATCAGCACCAGCACGGCGGCCCAGCCCAGTGACCAGGCGATGTCGGCGCCCGGCCACTCGCCGCCCATCAGCCCGCGCACCGCCGAGGCCAGATGGGTCACCGGGCTGTTGTTGACGAACGCCTGGAGCCAGCCCGGCATGGTGTGCGGGTCGACGAAGACATTGGAGAGGAACGTCAGCGGGAAGATCACCATCATGCTGACGCCCATCACGGACTTCTCGCTGCGCAGCATCAGACCGAACATGGTCCAGATCCACGAGAACGCGAACGAGAAGACGATCAGCAGCGCCACCCCGGCGAGGACGCCGAGCACCCCGCCGTCCGGCCGGTAGCCGATGATCATGCCGACGACCAGCATCACCACCGACGCCATCAGATAGCGCAGGGCGTCACCGAGGAGATAGCCGACCATCACCGCGGGCCGCCAGATCGGCAGCGAGCGGAACCGGTCGAAGACCCCCTTCTCGATGTCCGTGTTGACCGCGACACCCGTGTACATGGTGATCATCACGACCGACATCACCAGGATGCCGGGCAGCAGAAACTGGATGTACTCCCGTGGCGAGGACGCCAGCGCCCCGCCGAACAGGTACGTGTACATCAGCACCAGCATGATCGGGAACGCGGTGACATCGAAGAGCTGCTCGGGGACGTGCTTGATCTTGAGGATCGCGCGCCAGCCGAAGGTCAGCGACGCCGACCAGGCGCTGGGCCGCGGTGGCCGCTCCTTGGCGACCAGCAGATGCGCCAGCGACTCCGCGCTGACCGGCGCCAGATCCTTGGTTTCCGTGGTCGTCGCGGTGCTCATACCGCCACCCCGCCTTCCGTTGTGGCGACCTTGGGGGAGACGCCGCTGCCGTCATCGTCGTTGCCGTGGGTCTGGGTGTCGTGCCCGGTCAGGGCGAGGAAGACCTCGTCCAGGCTGGGCTGGCCGAGGGCGAAGTTGTCGACCGTGATCCCGCTGCGGGCCAGCTCGGCCAGCGCCCGGGAGGCCCGCTCGGCGGCGCCCTGACCGTTGCCCGCGTCGCCGACCCGGGCGGTCAGCGCCACCGGGTCGGGTTCGAGCTGCACCTCCGCGTCCAGCGCGATCCGCAGGATCTGCTGCGCCTCGGACCGCCGGGCCGCGTCCCGCAGCCGCAGATGCACCGAACCGGCGCCGACCGACGCCTTCAGCTCGCCCTTGGTGCCCTCGGCGATCACCTTGCCCCGGTCGATCACCGCGATCCGGGACGCCAGCTGATCGGCCTCGTCCAGATACTGCGTGGTCAGCAGCACGGTGGTGCCATGGGCGACGACCGCGCGGACGATGTCCCAGACCTGGTTGCGGCTGCGCGGGTCGAGCCCGGTGGTCGGCTCGTCGAGGAAGAGCAGATCGGGCGTGTTGAGGATGGAGGCTGCGATGTCGATCCGGCGCCGCATACCGCCGGAGTAGTTCTTGACCTGCCGTCCGGCCGCCTCGGTCAGTCCGAACGCCTCCAGGAGCTGGGCGCCGCGCGCCTGGGCGGCCTTCTTGCCGTGCCCGAGGAGCCGGCCCAGCAGCACCAGGTTCTCGGCGCCGGTCAGATCCTCGTCGACGGAGGCGTACTGCCCGGTCAGGCTGACCCGCGCACGGACCGCGTCGGCCTCCCGGACGACGTCCCGGCCGAAGACCTGGGCCCGTCCGCCGTCGGGCCGCAGCAGGGTGGCGAGCATTTTCACGGTGGTGGTCTTACCGGCGCCGTTCGGGCCGAGGACGCCGTAGACCGTGCCGGTGGGCACCGCGAGGTCGACACCGTCGACGGCCCTGGTCTCGCCGAACGTCTTCACCAGGCCGGCGGTCTCGATCGCGAGGCCGGAGGTCGGCTGGCTCATGGTGGGTTGTCCTTCCGGAGGTCCTTTCACGGACTTGGGTTGCGCATGGGAAGACCTTTACCGTGGCTCAGACTCATCGGTCTCGCACAGTCTTTTTCGCCGGGACCCGACCAAAGGCCGAGGGGCGGGCGGAGGACGTAGTCCGGGGACGGGTCGGGGACGTAGGCCCGGAGGACCAGCGGGCGTGCGTGGGACGCGAGGGCGTCCCGGGGGACCGGAGGGCGCCCGAGGGACGGCGTAGGGCGTCGGCAGGCGGGGGGATCGGAGCGCGTCTCGCAGACCGGAGCGCGTCCGAGGGACCGCGGAGGGGGTCCGAGGGACCGCAGAGGGCGTCCGCAGGCGGGGGATCGGAGCGCGTCCCGCAGAACCGGAGGGCGTCGCGCAGGACCGGAGGGCGTCCCGGGGGACCGCAGCTCGTCCCGCGCAGGACCGGAGGGCGTCCCCGGACCAGGGGAGTTCCCGGACCGAGCAGGCGTCCGGGGGACCGGCGGGCGTCCGGGGGGTAGCGTCCCCCCATGCATGCGATCACGATTTCCGAACCCGGTGGGCCCGAGGCGCTCGTATGGGGCGAGGTCTCCGATCCGGTGCCCGGCGAGGGCGAGGTCCTGGTGGATGTCGTCGCCAGCGCCGTCAACCGTGCCGACATCCTCCAGCGCCAGGGCTTCTACAACCCCCCGCCCGGCGCCTCCCCCCACCCCGGCCTGGAGTGTTCCGGCCGGATCTCCGCACTCGGCCCCGGTGTCTCCGGGTGGTCGGTCGGCGACGAGGTGTGCGCGCTGCTCGCGGGCGGCGGCTACGCCGGGAAGACCGCCGTCCCGGTCGGCCAGCTGCTGCCCGTACCGGCGGGCGTCTCCCTCGTCCAGGCCGCCGCGCTCCCCGAGGTGACCTGCACGGTCTGGTCCAACGTCTTCATGCTGGCCCGGCTCCGGCCCGGCGAGACCCTGCTCGTGCACGGCGGCTCCAGCGGGATCGGCACCATGGCGATCCAGCTCGCCAAGGCCGTCGGCGCCCGGGTCGCCGTCACCGCCGGGACCCCGGAGAAACTGGCGCGCTGCGCCGAGCTCGGCGCCGACATCCTGATCAACTACCGCGAACAGGACTTCGTCGAGGAGATCGCGAAGGCCACGGACGGGACGGGCGCCGATGTCATCCTCGACAACATGGGCGCGAAGTACCTCGACCGCAACATCCGCGCCCTCGCCGTCAACGGCCGCCTCGCGATCATCGGCCTCCAGGGCGGGATCAAGGCCGAACTGAACCTCTCCGCGCTCCTCGGCAAACGCGCCGCGATCAGCGCGACCTCCCTGCGGGCCCGCCCGCTGGACGAGAAGGCCGCGATCGTGGCCGCCGTACGCGAGCATGTCTGGCCGCTCGTGGAGAACGGGCAGGTGCGCCCCGTGGTCGACCGCGAGCTGCCGATGAACGAGGCCCCGGCCGCGCACCGCCTGCTGGAAGCGAGCACCCATATCGGCAAGGTCCTGCTGGTCACCCCGGTGTAGTCCGGAACCCGCCGGGCTCACCCCCGGCGCAGCCGCAGCCCCAGAAAGGCGAGACCGAGCCCGATCCCGATCAGCATCAGCCCGCTCCCCAACGGCAGGATCCGCACCACGGGCCCGGTCCGCCGCCCGGTCTCCGCCACGTCGGCCCCATCGAGCGCTCCCTCACCGACCTGCCCGGGGCCGGTGGGGGCGGCGGAGGGGCCCCCGGAGGAGCCCGGGGGATCCGAAAAACCCGGAGAGGCGGGGGAGGCGGGGGCCGCCGGGGCAGTCGGGGAGGCCGGGGAGGCCGGAGAAGCTGTCGGAATAGGTGGAGCCGACGGAGTAGGCGGAGCCGTCGGCGGAGTCGCCGGGCTGGAGACCCCCTCCCGCCCAGGCCGCTGCCGTCCCTCCCCGGGACCGCTCCCGGCCCGGCTCTCCTCCCCCGAGGGCGAGACCGACACCGGGTTCCGCCCCGGACCACCGACCCCGGACGCCCCGCCCTGCGCGTGGGAAACCCCGGCTCCCGCCCCCAGTACCCCCGCCGCGCACAGCGCCACCGCCCCGAGCCCCACCCTCACCCGGGACCCGACCGTTGGCCTGGACGGCGCGGGACGTGTCACGGGACAAGCGTCACATCCCCGGCCCGGACCGGCATTTCCCCGGCGTCCGGGCGGGCGAAGCGAGGGATCGGCCTGCGCGGGGGGCAGGGCGGTGATGGGGTGGGGGTGTGCGAGAGAATGACGGCATGGAGATGCCGAGGAACGAAAGGTCGCCGGAGAACAACCAGCGGATCCTGGTCGTAGGCCAGGACGGCATGGCTCTGGGCGGCGGCGGAGATGACGACGAATCCCGCGAGATCCCGGTCACCGAGATGGTCGAGCAGCCGGCGAAGGTCATGCGCATCGGAAGCATGATCAAGCAGTTGCTCGAAGAGGTGAGGGCGGCTCCCCTGGACGAGGCCAGCCGGGTGCGGCTGAAGGAGATCCACGCCAGCTCGGTCAAGGAGCTGGAGGACGGGCTCGCGCCGGAGCTGGTCGAGGAGCTGGAGCGGCTGTCCCTGCCCTTCACCGACGAGGGCACCCCGTCCGACGCGGAACTGCGGATCGCGCAGGCGCAGCTGGTGGGCTGGCTGGAGGGTCTCTTCCACGGGATCCAGACGACGCTGTTCGCCCAGCAGATGGCCGCGCGGGCCCAGCTGGAGCAGATGCGCCGGGCACTCCCGCCGGGCGTGGGCCCCGAGGGCCCCGGCGAGGACCCGCGCACGGGAGGCCCGTACCTCTAGAACACCCCCCGACCACCCAAGGGCCCGGCACACAGCGCCGGGCCTTTCCGATGTCCGGGGGCGGGACGCACCCGCGTGATGTCTGGACGGGATGCATCCGCGCCCTACGACCGGGCGACCCCGCCCCACGCCCCCGGACAGCGCCGGTCCACGCCCCCTGAGCCACCCCACCTCACACCCAGCCCCCCGCGGAGCGTCACGCCGGGTTCCCCGTCGACACGCTCAGCTGGATCTCCGGCATGTCCTGCGGGTCCACATCCGTGCCCGGCGCCGGGAACTGCTTCATGACCGCGCCCTCGCCGTAGGTGTTCTCGTCGACGCTTTCGAGCTGCTGGCCCCAGCCCGCGGCCTGGAGGCACTGCTTGACCGAGTCGATGTACTTGTAACGGAAGTCCGGCATCCGGATCTTGTCCGGGTCGTTGTACGCCTCTTCCGGCTCCGTGCACTGGGTCGTCTCGATCGTCTTGGCCGTGTCCGGCCCCCGGTAGCCCGGCTCCTGCTCCGCCGAGGCCGAGGCGCTCGCCCCGCCGCCGCCCGCCCCGTCGTCCCCGCTACCGCCGTCGCCGCGCATCGCCAGGACCGCGATCAGTCCGCCGATCGCCAGCAGCGCGACCACCACCGAGCCGATGATCACCGGCCGGTTCCCCCGACCGCCGCCCCCGCCGCCCGGCTGCTGCGGGCTGATCGAGTACGGGGGTGTCGCGGACGACGTCCCCCCGTAGCCCGCCGCCGGCGTCTGGTAGCCGGCCTGCTGCGGGGGATAGCCGTACGCCGGAGCGGCACCGTACGGCTGATGATGCTGCTGGGGCGGGACCGGCTGGTACGGCGTCTGGACCGCACCCTGCGGCGCTCCCGGCCCGCCGCCGACCTGCCCCACCGGCGGGAACACCGCGGAGCCGACCCCCGCCCCGCTCTGCGCCGGGGCGCCCGGCACGATGCTGGGCGGCGCGGCGTGGAAGGACCCCGCGACCCGCAGGCACTCGTCCCGCATGGACTCGGCGGTGGGGAAACGCTCGTTCGGGTTCTTCTTCAGCGCCCGCGTGATCAGCGCGTCCACGGCCGGGGGCAGCGCGCGATTGATGGCGGAGGCCGTCACCGGCTCCTCCTGCACATGCGCGTACGCGATGGCCAGCGGCGAGTCCGCCTCGAACGGCAGCCGCCCGGTGACCAGCTGGAACAGCATGATGCCGACGGAGTAGAGATCGGAGCGCGCGTCCACCCCGCGGCCGAGCGCCTGCTCGGGGGAGAGGTACTGCGGGGTGCCGACCACCATCCCGGTCTGGGTCATCGACGTCACCCCGGACTGCATGGCGCGCGCGATGCCGAAGTCCATCACCTTCACCACACCGCGCTTGGTGACCATCACATTGCCCGGCTTGATGTCCCGGTGCACCAGCCCCATCTCATGGCTGATCTCCAGCGCCGCCAGCACATCCGCGGTCACCTTCAGCGCGTGGTCCGCCGACATCGCCCCGAACCGCCGCACATCCTCGTCCAGCACGGACCCCAGCGGACGCCCCTCGACGTACTCCATGACGATGTACGGGGTCGTCATCCCGTCGACCTCGTCCTCGCCGGTGTCGAAGACCGAGACGATATTGGTGTGCGTGAGCTTCGCCACCGCCTGGGCCTCGCGCCGGAACCGCTCCCTGAACGCCTGTTCGCGACCGAGATCCGTGTGCAGTGTCTTGATCGCGACCTGTCGGTCGAGCACCGCGTCATAGGCGAGATGCACCGAGGCCATACCGCCCTGGCCGAGCAAGTCGCGCAGTTGATAACGTCCGCCGGCGAGCGCCCGCCCCGCGTACCCGCCCTGTGCGCCGTCCTGCTGGCTCATCGTTCCGCGTCCCCCATCGGCACAGGCGACAGCGGCTGTGCCCCCGCGCTTCACCGGTGATCGAATGTGTTAATCCCGGCCAAGTCTGCCCCAGGCCACTGACACGTCAAGCGCGGTGCCCGTTCCGTGACCGTACGCGAAAGAAGCGTCGCGGAAGCGTTACCGCCCGCTGACCGCGAGCGCACAGGATTTGCACGACGATATGGCCGCAGGGTTTCATGACCGGTCCCGCCGGGACAGGCCGAGGCGGGGCCCGGACGGGGCCCAGGCGTACGGCGGCACCGCGCGGACCCGTTCCCCGGGCCGCCGTGGGCCGGTTCGGGCCACCCGTCTCGCACCTTTGGCTCCCCGGGAGGCTGTAGCGTGGCCGACGGAGACCGTGACAACACCGCGCGTTCCGCGGGCAGAAACGACGGCGAGGACTGATGGCACAGCAGCGCGCTCAGGGCCCGTCCGACCCCGAGGCGGCTGGCGGCGGTATGTCAGACGCGCCGGACCTGTGGGGTAACGGCGGGCTGGTCGGCGATGGCCGGTACCGGCTGACCGGCAGACTCGG
Source organism: Streptomyces sp. NPDC004610 (assembly GCF_040609715.1). Lineage (NCBI taxonomy): Bacteria > Bacillati > Actinomycetota > Actinomycetes > Kitasatosporales > Streptomycetaceae > Streptomyces > Streptomyces sp. NPDC004610. The sequence goes on from NZ_JBEXLA010000012.1 coordinate 33,031, forward strand.
CCGGGGCGGTATGGCCGAGGTGTTCGCGGCCGAGGACGTACGCCTCGGGCGCACGGTCGCCGTGAAGCTGCTGCGTTCCGATCTCGCCGAGGACCCGGTGTCCAAGGCCCGCTTCACACGCGAGGCGCAGTCGGTCGCCGGGCTCAACCATCACGCCATCGTCGCCGTGTACGACTCCGGCGAGGACATGATGGGCGGCCAGAGCGTGCCGTACATCGTGATGGAGCTGGTCGAGGGCCGCACGATCCGCGATCTGCTGCTGAACGCGGAGGCCCCGGGGCCCGAGCAGGCGCTGATCATCGTCTCCGGGGTGCTGGAGGCGCTCGCCTACTCCCACCAGCACGGCATCGTGCACCGGGACATCAAGCCCGCCAACGTGATCATCACCCACACCGGCGCGGTGAAGGTGATGGACTTCGGCATCGCCCGCGCCCTGCACGGCGCGTCCACGACGATGACCCAGACCGGCATGGTCATGGGCACGCCCCAGTACCTCTCCCCCGAGCAGGCGCTCGGCAAGGCCGTCGACCACCGCTCCGACCTCTACGCGACGGGCTGTCTCCTCTACGAACTGCTCGCCCTGCGCCCGCCGTTCATCGGCGAGACCCCGCTGTCGGTGGTCTACCAGCATGTCCAGGACATCCCGACGCCGCCCTCCGAGGTCTCCGACGCCTCCCCGCCGGAGCTGGACGGCCTCGCCATGCGCGCGCTCGCCAAGGAGCCGGACGACCGTTTCCAGACCGCCGAGGAGATGCGCGGCCTGGTCCAGTACGGCCTCCAGATGCTGTACGACCAGGGCGGCCACACCGGCACCTGGAACACCGGCCCGGTGGAGGCCCACGACGGCCGGCACACCCCGCCGATGGGCACCGCGGGCACCGCGGTGCTGCCGCACCCCAACGACGGCACCTCGCAGATCCCGCAGCCGATCATCCCGCCGTACGGCGGCGGCGGCCGGGACGACGGCGGCTTCGAGGGCAACGGCAACCGCGGACGCGGCTCCGGCAAGCTGTGGATACTCGCGGTGCTCGGTGTGATCGCGATCGTCGCGGGCGTCGCCCTGGCGCTGAACAACGGCAACACCTCGGGCGGCGGCGGAGGCTCCAGCCCGTCGCCCACCACCTCGCGCAGCGTCGAGGAGGAGACGTCGTCCAGCCCGTCGCCCACCGACGAGGAGACCCGGCAGCCGACGGACACGAACACCCAGGAGAACAACGGCGGCGGTGGCAACGACTGGGACTACACCCCGTCCCAGCAGCCGTCGACCACCCCGTCCCAGGAACCGTCGAACGAGCCGACGGACACGGAGCCGACCGATACGGAGCCGACGGACACCGCGACGTCGGACCCGGGGAGCCCGGACCCCGGCAGCCCGGACCCGGGGAGCCCCGACCCCGGCAGCCCGGACCCGGGAACGGACGGCGGAATCGGCGGCCTCCCCGGCGGGTCCGAGGGCGGCACCGGCTGACAGGCCGGGCGGCTCCGGCGACTGAATCACGCGCGCGTGGCACCCGGAAACGGGCTCCACGCGCGCGTGCCTCGTTCCTGGGCCCGCCCGCAGCTACCGGTGCGCGTTCTCCCGCGCTCTGCCGGCGGGGCCGAGCCGCGCCCGCAGTCCGTCGTCCGTCGAATGGACCGTCGCGAACTGCGGGGTCACCCGCAGATAGACCGGGGCGTAGGGCTCGCCGTCCACGACGCGGGGGGCGGGGCCCAGCCGGGTGAGTTCGCCGGGCGTCGGCTCCGCGGCCTCGCAGGCGCCGACGATCTGCACCGACCAGTGCCCGTCCGGCGCGTCCGGTACCGGCGTCCCGAGCGGCCCCAGGCTGTCGGCGCCGTACGCGACGATCTGGCCCTCGCACGCCTGCGGGTAGCCGCCCCGGCCGGGCAGCCGCAGCAGCACCCGGCCGTCGCTCACGATGTGCCGCGCGGGCACCAGGAAGGGCAGCGCCCGCATACTGGCCGCGACCCGGCCGTAGGCGATACGGCCGAGGAGGTCGGTGGCGAGGGAGAGATCGGCCGGCGTGTCGTCGGTGGGCATGCCCACCACTGTGCGTGAGCACGCGGTGCGCCGATAGGGGCGGCGGCCCCGAGGGGGACGGGACGTAAGTCCCGAAGCCCCCGAAGCCCCCGAAGCCCCCTGCACCTACGGACTGCGCCTACGACCGCTCCGCCTGCATCCGCGCCACATACGCCGCCGCCTGGGAACGCCGCTGCATGCCCAGCTTGGAGAGCAGGCTGGAGACATAGTTCTTGATCGTTTTCTCGGCGAGATGGAGTTCCTCGCCGATCTGCCGGTTGGTGAGGCCCTCCCCGATCAGATCGAGGATCCTGCGCTCCTGGTCGGTGAGGCGGGTGAGCCGCTCGTCGCCCTTGGCGCCGCCCCCGTCGCGCAGCCGCTCCAGGACGCGCGCGGTGGCCACCGGGTCCAGCAGCGACCGCCCGGCCGCCACGTCCCGCACCGCGGTCAGCAGCTCGCTGCCCCGGATGGCCTTGAGGACATACCCGGAGGCACCGGCCATGATCGCGTCGAAGAGCGCCTCGTCGTCGGCGTACGAGGTGAGCATCAGGGCGTTGATCGAGCGGTCCGCGGAGCGGATCTCCCGGCAGACCTCGACCCCGCTGCCGTCCGGGAGGCGTACGTCCAGCACCGCCACATCGGGGCGGGTGGCCGGAATCCGGGCCAGGGCCTCGGCGGCGGTACCGGCCTCGCCGACCACCTCGATGTCCTGCTCCACGGCGAGCAGCTCATGCACGCCACGCCGGACCACCTCATGGTCGTCAAGGAGGAATACCCTGATTTTTCCGTCTTCGCGCACGCGGTCAGTCTCACATACGAACCCTTCCCGCGCCCGGGGTGCGCGGGATAACGTGCCGTTGTTCCGGCCCCCTGCGACGCTGTGACCAGGAATTGTTCCCGGCTGACCGGATTTACTTGGAAATCCAAGCAAAATCCCTGGTCAGATGGGGTTTCCCAGAAATGTGGAGCACTGGGTAACGTGATGGTCGCGGGGTGCTCGCCGGGGCACCTGTCACGCCGATTTCCGACCGGCCGCACACCACCCCGTGCACCGCAGGAAATGGGTGAGCCGCACGGCACCCGGCGAACCCGGGAAGCCGGACCGACGGAGGAGCACACGTGACCGTGGAGAGCACTGCCGCGCGCAAGCCGCGACGCAGCGCCGGTACCAAGAGCACGGCCGGTAAGCGATCGTCCCGGACGACACCGGGAGCCACCGAGCCCGAGCTGGTGCAGTTGCTGACACCCGAGGGCAAACGCGTCAAAAACGCCACGTACGACAAGTACGTCGCCGATCTCACCCCCGAAGCCCTGCGCGGTCTGTACCGCGACATGGTGCTCACCCGCCGGTTCGACGCCGAGGCGACCACCCTCCAGCGCCAGGGCGAGCTGGGGCTGTGGGCGTCGCTGCTGGGCCAGGAGGCCGCCCAGATCGGCTCCGGCCGGGCGCTGCGCGACGACGACTATGTCTTCCCGACCTACCGCGAACACGGCGTGGCCTGGTGCCGCGGGGTCGACCCGACCAACCTGCTCGGCATGTTCCGCGGCGTCAACAACGGCGGCTGGGACCCGAACAGCAACAACTTCCACCTCTACACCATCGTCATCGGCTCCCAGGCGCTGCACGCCACCGGCTACGCCATGGGCATCGCCAAGGACGGCGCCGACTCCGCCGTGATCGCCTACTTCGGCGACGGCGCCTCCAGCCAGGGCGATGTAGCCGAGTCCTTCACCTTCTCCGCTGTCTACAACGCGCCCGTGGTCTTCTTCTGCCAGAACAACCAGTGGGCGATCTCCGAGCCCACCGAGAAGCAGACCCGCGTCCCGCTCTACCAGCGCGCGCAGGGCTACGGCTTCCCCGGTGTCCGGGTCGACGGCAACGACGTCCTCGCCACCCTCGCGGTCACCAAGTGGGCGCTGGAGCGGGCGCGCGAGGGCGAGGGCCCGACGCTGGTCGAGGCGTACACGTACCGGATGGGCGCGCACACCACCAACGACGACCCGACCCGCTACCGCCACGACGACGAGCGGGCGGCGTGGGAGGCGAAGGACCCGATCCTGCGCCTGCGCCGCCACCTGGAGTCCTCAAACCACACCGAAGAGGGATTTTTCACGGAACTGGAGGCGGAGAGCGAGGCGTTGGGCAGACGAGTACGCGAAGTGATCCGGACCATGCCCGACCCGGACCACTTCGCCCTCTTCGAGCATGTCTACGCGGACGGGCACGCGCTCGTCGACGAGGAGCGCGCCCAGTTCGCCGCGTACCAGGCGTCGTTCAGCGATGTGGAGGGGGTCTGAGATGACGGTCGAGAAGCTGGCGGTGGCCAGGGCGATCAACGCGTCGCTGCGGCGCGCGCTGGAGTCGGACCCCAAGGTCCTCATCATGGGCGAGGACGTCGGCAAGCTGGGCGGGGTCTTCCGGGTCACCGACGGCCTCCAGAAGGACTTCGGGGAGAGCCGGGTCATCGACACGCCCCTCGCCGAGTCCGGCATCGTCGGCACAGCCATCGGCCTGGCCCTGCGCGGCTACCGCCCGGTGGTGGAGATCCAGTTCGACGGTTTCGTCTTCCCGGCGTACGACCAGATCGTCACCCAGCTCGCCAAGATGCACGCGCGGGCCCTGGGCAAGATCAAACTCCCGGTCGTCATCCGCATCCCCTACGGCGGTGGCATCGGCGCGGTCGAGCACCACTCGGAGTCCCCCGAGTCCCTGTTCGCGCACATCGCGGGCCTGAAGGTGGTCTCCCCCTCCAACTCCTCCGACGCGTACTGGATGCTCCAGCAGGCCATCCAGAGCGACGACCCGGTGATCTTCTTCGAGCCGAAGCGGCGCTACTGGGACAAGGCCGAGGTCAACACCGAGGCCATCCCCGGCCCGCTGCACAAGGCCCAGGTGGTGCGCCCCGGCACCGATCTGACGCTGGCCGCCTACGGTCCGATGGTCAAGCTCTGCCAGGAGGTCGCGGACGCGGCGGCCGAGGAGGGCAAGTCCCTGGAGATCCTGGACCTGCGCTCGATCTCCCCCTTGGACTTCGACGCGATCCAGACCTCGGTGGAGCGGACCCGCCGCCTGGTGGTGGTCCATGAGGCACCGGTGTTCTTCGGCTCCGGCGCGGAGATCGCCGCCCGGATCACCGAGCGCTGCTTCTACCACCTGGAGGCGCCGGTGCTGCGCGTGGGCGGCTACCACGCCCCGTATCCGCCGGCCCGTCTGGAGGAGGAGTACCTGCCGGGCCTGGACCGGGTGCTCGACGCCGTCGACCGCGCCTTGGCGTACTGAGGAGAGGGTCGTGACGACGATGACCGAAGGGTCCGTACGCGAGTTCAAGATGCCCGATGTGGGCGAGGGGCTCACCGAGGCCGAGATCCTCAAGTGGTTCGTCCAGCCCGGGGACACGGTGACGGACGGCCAGGTGGTCTGCGAGGTGGAGACCGCGAAGGCGGCGGTGGAACTCCCCATCCCCTACGACGGAGTGGTCGCCGCCCTGCACTTCGCCGAGGGCACGACGGTGGATGTGGGCACGCCGATCATCGCGGTCCAGGTGGGGGAGGCTCCGCCCGGACCGGAACCGACGCCCTCGGCGACTCCGGACCAGCCGGAGGAACGTCAGGCGGTCCTGGTCGGCTATGGAGTGGCGGCGTCCTCGACGCGGAGGCGCCCGCGCAAGCAGGATCCTGCGGAGCCGGCGGGACCGGCCGCACAGCCCGAGCTGAACGGCCACGGCACCCCGCCCCCGACCTCGCGCCCCCTGGCCAAGCCGCCGGTGCGGAAGCTGGCGAAGGACCTGGGCGTGGACCTGGCGTCGGTGACTCCGTCGGGCCCGGACGGAATCATCACGCGCGAGGACGTCCACGCGGCGGCGACACCACCGCTCCCACAGCCGGAGGCATCCGCCCCTGAGCCTTCCGCACCGGAGACGACCTCCCCCGCGCTGTCGTCGCCCTTGGAGACCCGTATCCCGGTCAAGGGCGTCCGTAAGGCGACGGCGGCGGCGATGGTGGGCTCGGCGTTCACGGCACCGCATGTCACGGAGTTCGTGACGGTGGATGTGACGCGCACGATGCGGCTGGTGGCGGACCTGAAGGAGGACAAGGACTTCGCGGGCCTGCGGGTGAACCCGCTGCTCCTGATCTCGAAGGCCCTCCTGGTCGCGATCAGACGGAACCCGGAGATCAACGCGTCCTGGGACGAGACGAACCAGGAGATCGTGGTCAAGCACTACGTCAACCTGGGCATCGCCGCGGCCACCCCGCGCGGCCTGCTCGTCCCGAACATCAAGGACGCCCACGCCAAGACCCTGCCGCAACTGGCCCAGTCCCTGGCCGACCTGGTCGCCACGGCCCGCGAGGGCAAGACCACCCCGGCGGCGATGCAGGGCGGCACGGTCACCATCACCAACGTCGGCGTCTTCGGCGTCGACACCGGGACGCCCATTCTGAACCCCGGTGAGTCGGCGATCCTCGCGGTCGGCGCGATCAAGCTCCAGCCGTGGGTCCACAAGGGCAAGGTCAAGCCCCGCCAGGTCACCACGCTGGCGCTCAGCTTCGACCACCGTTTGGTGGACGGCGAGTTGGGCTCCAAGGTCCTGGCGGACACGGCGGCGGTGCTGGAGCGGCCGAGGCGGTTGATTAGCTGGTCGTAGGTGGGAAGGGGGAAGGGTGCCTGTCCGAAAGGACCGGTCACCTTTCCCCCGCCCCTCGCCTCCGCCCCTCGTCTCGGGCTCAGTCCTCCCAGAACGACCAGAAGACGCCTACTTCCGCGTCGGAGACAGCCACGAGGCCGCAGTCCGTGGTGTGGACGGAGAGGCACTCCCACTGCTGGTCGGGATTCAGCAGATCCGCATCCGGATTGCCCTTCGCATCGGCCGCGTTGGTGAAGAATCTGGCATCCCGGCCGAACCGTGCGGTGATCTCCGCGGAACTACGGAACAGCCCCTCCCGGCGCTCCCTGAATCCGGGGATGCGGGCGGCCTGGAAGAACTCTCCCTGGAGCGCGACCAGCAGCTGCCCCGCGGACACCGGTCCGATCTCGTGGAGACTGGCGCCGAGTTGCTCATCGCTCCAGGACATGAACGGCGCGTTCGTGCCGCTGCGGTTCTCGTTCACCTCGGGGGCGTGATTGACCGAGTGCCAGCCTCGGGGGTCGGTGACCTTGAGCGTCATGACGGCGCGGGCGTCCGCACGCCAGTCGTCGTGCTGACGGGGTCCGGTCCGGGCGAAGGTCCAGCCGCCGCCGAACAGGTCGATCACGGCGGACTTCCAGGACGCCGGGTCGGATGGGTGCGGCTTGGGGTGATTCACGGTTCGCCCTGATTCCTCGCTTCTCGTAGGAGTCCTACCCGGGGACGGTATCGCTCGGTAGGGAAGTGGAGTTGGCGCCGCCCCCTCCGCCCAGGGTCGCGGAGGGGCGCGGCTGTTACGGCGTGCCGCGTGGGTCGCCCTCAGCGGCGGGTTCGTATCCGTCCGCCGCCGCCCGGTCGGGGTCGGTGTACTCGAAGGTGTGGCAGCCCTGGTGATCCTCGTAGAGCATGCAGGCCACGTCCTTCGGGGTGGGGCCGCTGACGGCGTTGCAGTCCGGCAGGACGGCCACGCGTTCGGGTGGGCCGCCGTCGGGCCATTCCGCCCAGACCTCCCCGTGGCTGGCGTCGTCCAGTTCCCAGGTGAGATCGAGGTGGGGACCCGTGTCGTGCGCCTCCAACTGACAGCGCAGGTCGACGCCGACCGACACCCGGGGGTCACTGGTGTCGGGGATGTGCGCGAGCATCAGGGCGACCAGGTCGACCGGCATCCGGGCGGGTGCGCCGCAGCGTCGGCGGTTCGGTTCGTGGTGCGGGGGCATCGCGTCATGCCTCCCGTCCGGCGGAGCCGGTTACGTCGGGCTGCGGGTGATGGCCGGTCCGGCAGCGGGGGCAGCGGCATGGCGGCCAGCGGTCCGAGACCAGCATCAGGGGCCCGGGAACCTCCCGGAACACACGCCGTACCACGGGACCCTTCCGTCTGCCGTCCGGGCCGACCCGGTACGTCTCGATGGTCATGCGCGAGTCGCCCGGCGTGGGGCGGACACCGACGTTCACCGGGCCCCGCCCTCGCTGACGATCAGGTACGGGCGGATCAGGGCTGTACCGGCCCCGTCCAGGGGCTCGTGCAGCCCGTAGGGCGACCGGGGCACGCGGGGCCGTGCGGCGGCGCAGGGGAGGGGTGCGTACGGGCATCGCGCGGGGGCCGAAGGGGCCGGACGGGCGGACGCCCGCCGCTTCCCCGAACCGGGCAGTAAGACGCCCAGCAGTCCGGCCAGGAGCATGCGGATAGGCTTCACCATGTTGACCTGCTCTCCAGGTTGACCACGCCCCCGGACCGGTCGCACGGTCGCGGGGGTCTTGCGTACTCAAGGCAACCGGACGGCTACACAGCGCGGTACCGTTGAACCCGCGGCGTTTATTAAGGGCGTTAAGCGTGGGGAAGCGGGGCGTATCCATGGCTGGCCGGCAACCGAACGAGGCTCTTAGGCAACTGCACGAGGCAGCGGGGTGGACGCTCCGGCGGTTCGGCCAAGAGGTCAACAAGATTGCTACGGAGCGCGGGAATCCGACCCGGTATCAGGCCCCGTCCGTGCATCAGTGGTTAGGCGGGCACATGCCCAGGGCGAATGTCCGGCTTCTGATTCTCGAAGCGCTTTCCCGCCGTCTCAAGCGTCCGGTGACCCATGCCGAGGCCGGCTTCCCCGCCCCCGCCGACAACGGTGAGGCCAGCGCTGTCGAAGGACTGCTGGATCTCAGCAGACAGGACATGGATCCCTCGCGGCGCAGCATCATAGGAGCGGGCGCGTCTCTCTTCTCCGTGGCGCTGGCCATTCCGGGATGGCAGGACGTCGTAGGGCGAATGGAGGCCGTCCAGAGCGGACGAACTCAGCGGATCGGCATGCGGGAAGTCGAATCCGTGGTCACCATGACAGACCGGCTCTCGCACATCGATGATCAATTGGGCGGCCGATGCACACGGCCTTTGGCCGCCGCGTTCCTGGCCAACACCGTCGCCCCCTATATGAGGGCGGACGCATCGGTTGAAGTGCGGAAGGCCATGATGACCGCCGCGTCTTTCCTGTGCTATCTCACCGGCTGGATGGCGGTGGACGAGGGCGCGCACGGCACCGCGCAGCGCTACTACGTCAAGGGGCTGCAACTCGCAGGCGCCAGCGGCGACCACCTGACCTACTGTCACATTCTGCGTGGGATGTCGGTGCAGTCGGTCGACCTCGGCCATGGTCCGACGGCGGTGAAACTGGCTGATGCCGCCAGTGCGGCGTCCCCCAGGGCAGGCCACAGAATGGCCGCCTTTATCGCGGGCCAGCAGGCTCATTCCTATGCTGTCGCCGGTGAGCGCTCCCAAGCTCTCCGGAGCCTCCAGGAGACCGAGGTCGCACTCGGTAAGGCGGACAGCCCTTTGGGCACCTTCGGCGGCTACAACGCGGCTACGCTCGCCTATACCGCGGCGCAAGTCCGATATGCGCTGCGGGACGTATCCGGGAGTGTGAAGTCGCTAGAACTCTGTTTCCGTTTGCGTAACCCCAAGTTCGATTCCCGGCGCGGCGATCTGCGGTTCGGTGCGATGCTGGCCGAGCGTCAACTGGAAATCGGTCATCTGGATGCCGCATGCGCCACCTGGGGAAAGGTGGTGGACGGCTATCCGACCATCCAATCCGGGAAAGTCGACCACCACGTCCGAGCGATGTTCCGACTGATCCGCCCGCACCTCAAGAACGCGTCCGCGCGAGATCTCCACGAGCGCGCCAGGCTGGTGGCGCCGTCGCTGGCAGCCTGAGCCACTGCTCCAAGGGCCGTACCTGCTGGGAGACGCCATGCCCGACGCCAGTCATCCGTACATGCAAGTCGCCGAGCGCATCCGGCGTCGCATCCTCGACGGTGCGCTCGGGGAAGGGGAGAAGCTGCCGCCCGTGCGGGAGTTGGCCAAGCAGGAGGGCGTGTCCGTCGCCACCCTCGGCCGTTCCCTCGATCAGCTCCAGGTCGAGGGGTACATCACCACCTCCCGCCGGGGAACCTTCGTCGCCAACGCGCCCGAGGTCGCCCCCTCCGGCTACGACCGGATCACCCGGGTTCTGCGTACCGGATCGGTGCTCGCCGAGGGCGAGACGATGATCGTGACGAAAGCGGAGCTGATCCGGCCGCCCCAGTACGTCGCCGAGATCTTCGACCTGGATGAGGGCGCCCAGGTCGTCCACCGCGAGTGGCACACCGGTAAGGGACCGCAACGTACCGGCCTCTTCGTGACCTGGTACCCGGCTCACTTCGCCGCCGCGGTCCCCGAGTTGCTGTCCACGTCCCGCGTGTCCTCTCCCGGACTGCTTCTGAAGATCCAGCAGGCCACCGGTAGGCGCGTGGTGGCTGGACGCGACGACCTGCACGGCAGGGACGCCGACGCCCGCGAGGCGGGCTTCCTCGGGTTGCGCGTCGGGTCCCCCATCCTGGCCGGCGCCCATCGGCTCTGGGATGACCAAGGCGCCATCGAGTATGGGGAATGGTGCCTGCCCTACCGGCTGGCCGTCGGCTACGAGTACGGCTTCGAGGCTGCTCCGGACGCGCCCTGATGCCGAAGGCGGCGCGCAGGCCCTCCACCTCCCAGGTGCGCGGTGATCCGCCCGCGCCTCAAGGACGGCCGCACGTCAGCTCCACGAGGGCGAGGGCGCTCTGCTTCATGCCTTCGTCCGGTCAGTGGGATGAGGCCCTTGGTTGCCGAGCCGGTCGGCGGCCAGCGAGAGCCAGGCTCCGGCGCCGTAGGGGGCCGGAGGGTCGACCTCCAGGCCGAGTTCGGCGAGAGCCAGGGCGTGGTCGGGGTCGGTGAGGTCGAGGGCGAGGAATTCGTGCAGCTCGCCGATGAGGCGGGCGACGAACTGGGGGTCGGTGGAGTCCCGGTAGTCGTCGAGGGCCTCGTCATGGTCGCCGAACTCGTCGGGCATGTCCTGGGAGAACCAGCCGCCGAGGAACTGCCCCAGCTCCGGGAAGCGGGCGTGCCACTCCCAGCGGGTCGCGGGCACGGCCGGGGGCGGAGCCTCGCCGTTGTCCACGCTGTGCCGGATGTGGTCGGCCAGACAGCGCAGCCACTGCTGGATGTCGGCCTCGGGCAAGCCCACGTCCGGGATGGCGTAGAACTCCCCGAGCCGCAGGCGCAGCCGACCCGGCGGATGGTCGGCGTATTCACGCAACTGCCGTTCGGCGAGGGCGAGCGCCCAGGGGCGGCTGTGCCAGGTGTGCCGCAGATAGGCGGTCAGCGCACGGCTGGGCAGCGCCTGTGTGTCGTCCGCGGGACACCCGGCGTACGCGCGCATGACCTGGTCCAGCTCGCCGTAGCGACGGTCGTGTTCGAGGGGGCTCAGCGGCACGAAGATCGGCTCTCTAGAGGTAGATGGGGAAGGTGGACAGGATGACGAAACCGTGCGGCCGGTCCGTGTCCCGCTTCAGCACCACCCGGGCGGCCCGTACGTCGACCGGCTCCCGCCCGGCGAGCATCATCGCCTGAAGCAGCACCTGGCCGACCGGCTCGGACCGCGAGGGCCAGGACGCCTCGACGGTCAGGCGCGAACGCGTCGACTGCGCCAGCCAGCGGTGGATCACCTGCTCATTGGCGGTGACGACCTGCTGGGTTGCCCACTGGGCGGTGGCGTGGTCGGGATAGGTGGAGGTTCTGGTGCGCATGAGGGACGGGCTCCGTCATCTGGGGTCGAAGGTCCAGAAGACTCCGACCTCTTCCGGAGAGACGACGACGAATCCGAAGTCGCCGGAGTACTCGGTGAAAGGCCACCAACCGCGGATGCGACGGGCGGCGAGATCCAGGGTAAGCGAGTCACCTACTCCTCTGACGTTGGTATAACAGCTGACCTCGTCCCCGTATCGGTCCAGTAGGAGGTGGGTGTCCGCGACTCTGCGCGCGGCTTCTTCCGGAGACGGACTGATGTGCCACTCCCAGTCGTAAGACATGATTTCCAGGATATGGGCCGCATCCTCCCTTGTGATTTCCCACAGATGCTCGGCCACCGTGTCGCGGGAGAGCGGGCGGAAGGGGAAAGACGCATTTCCCAGCGCCCGTCCTTCTTTATTGAACTCCCAGTCGAGTACCCGCCAGCCGCGAGGGTCTTCGGCCTCCCGATTCAGCACGGCGAGCACGTCGCTCTGCCAGTCTGGATATCTCCTCGGGCCGGTTGCCACAAGTGAGTACACATCATCCAGGAGTCGCACGGCGGCCGACTCCCAAGCGGTCTTGGTCGGCTTGCGCATTTCTGCTCCCGAAGTCATCGCGCCGGCATGGAGGTCAGCACCACAAAGGGCGGATCGAGGCTGGGGTCGTACCGCAGACGAGTATTGATTTGTGTGGTGTCGACAGGTATGGCGTTCATGCCGCCTTCTTTGTATCCGGTCAGTGGGTTCTGTGGGTCATAGGGCTGCTTCGTGATAATAGTGCCAGTGATCTCGCCAGGAGGGCCGGGGCCGATGAATATATTTACTGGATCGTCCTCTGGTGGCGGGCCATCGAGCCAGGCTCTGATCTCGGCAGAATGCTGATCGATGTTGTACTGCGTGTATCGCTGAGCGCTTTCCAGATCCGTGAAACTGGAGGCCCCTGCGATCACGGGTTTGTTGTGAGGCCAGGACGGTGTCGGTGGCTGGGATTGGTCTCGAAGACGCTGGGCCAGTTGCTCCGGGGTCTTTCCGGCGTGTTTGTCCAGAGTGTGGCCGTCCAGCATCCATTCACTGCTGGCCAGATCCACTCGATAGGTGCTGTTACCCGTGCCCTGCGGGTCGGTCCACTGGTGCTCGGTCCTGAATTCGTTGAGAGCTCGGGCGCCGAACGCCGCCGCGCGGGCCTCCTCCGCACGGAAGGCCGGGGCGCTCAGCCTGGCCTCCTCCAGATCGGGTTTCAGCGCACGGAACTGCGGGGTCAGCGTATTGACCTCGGTGTTGTAGGCATCGACGACCGCGTTCAGCGCGGCCGTGTTGAGATTGAGCGTGATCGACGCGCCCAACTCGGCTCCAGAGGTGACGAGCCCTCCGAAGAACTTGCCGACAGCCTTGGCCCCCTCCTTGAGGTCGCCCAGGTCCACCCCGTCGCTGAGATTGATGTCCCCCACGGCCTCGCGTACCGCGTCCTGGTAGATGTCCCAGACCTTCCCGTTCAGCCGTACCGCGGCTTCGGCGAAGGACCGGAGTAGATCGCTGATCTTCATGGCGCTGTCGAAGAGGACAGCCATGACGGGCTGGGTGGCGGTCGAGCTGGTGCCGCTGTCGTGCCGCCACTGGTAGGTGGCGCCGGAGTTCTCCTTCGCCCAGGCCGTGGTGCCCCACAGCGAGCTGCAGAACTGCCGCATGGCGTTGTACCACTCGCTGTTGCTCTGCTGGGTGATGCCGTTCATCAGACCGGTGAGCCCGCTCTCCGTCATGGAGAGCGAAACGGTTGTGTTCGCCCATGCCTGGGAGAGGGTGTTCAGATAGTGCTGCTGCGGGAAGGGGTAGACCTCGGCGACCTTTCCCCAGCGGAAGGCGTGCTCCAGCAGAGGCCGGATGATGTGCCACATCACATCGGGGACGAATTCCAGCAAGGAACGGATGAAATCGTCCCCACCATCATTGTCGCCCCATCGCAGATCCGGCACCGGGCCGTAGGACGGGGCCTTCTCGATAACCTGCGGCGGTGGCTGTACCACGGGCTGCGCGGTGGTACCGGAGGCGCTGTTGGCGGCCTCGGCCCGCGAGAAGTTGTTGGCGGTGGTGGCGAAACCGACGGCCGCGCCACCGATGCCTTCCACGGATTTCGCCCACACCTCAAGAAAGAGGCCGCCGACCTCGACATACGCGGTGGCGAATCCCTGCGCCGCCGTTCCGTGGCCGCCCGCGTCCGGGTGACTCCGCAGATCAGTGAGCAGATCCTTGGCGCCGGTGTCGAAAGGCTTTTGCTGCGCCGCGAAGCCCCCGGCCACCTGATGCAACTGCGAAGGCGTCACATCGATCGTCCCGCCCGCCGGCGGAGGCGGGCTGCCCATCAGGCGGCTCCCCAGCCTCGCAGGACGGCCTGGTTCGCGGACGCGTAGTTGGCGTGGCCGTTGGTGACGAACTCCTGGAGCCACCGCTGGGCCGCCTGGAGATCCTGCGCCGAGCGGTCCCACGCGTCCAGCTTGTCGACGAAGACGTCACGGGCCTCCCCCTGCCATGACAGCACGACCGGCACCGTGCGCTCGTAGAGGTCCTCCAGCCTGCCGTTGAGCTGTCTGAGGATGTCCTCCAGTTCGGTCGTGAGTTCCTGGAGCGTCGCGAAGGAGACGCCTATGTGATCGTCGACGGGTCCGGTCGACATGGGTGGGTACCCCCGGGATCGAGTTCGAGTTCGAGTTCGAGTTCGGTGCGGGCGGGCGGGCGGCGCGGTGTGGTCAGAACGAGTCGAGGCTGCTGCGGGGTGCCGACGACTCCGTGCCCGCTTCGGGATTCGGTGTCGACAGCTTGTCGACCTCGCTGCCGATGTCCACCTGGATCGCCCGCATCCGCCGGACCACTTCCTGTTCGTCCGCGGTGAATCCGTCCCGGCTGAGCCGAACCGCCTCCTCCAGTTGCCGCATCACCTCACGGATGCGGACGGCGTCCTCGGCGGCGGCCCGATGGAAGGTGCGGTACGCGGTCGCCGCCGGGCCCTGCCAGCCCGCCTCGACCCGGTCGACCAGCGTGTCCATGCGCCGGACCTGACGGTCCAGATGACTCTGCATGGCGTCCAGGTCACGGGCGAGCCGGGTCAGATCCTCACCCGACACCGCCAGATCGACGCCACGCCCCTGCCCCGCCGCTGTCTCGCTCACACTTCACGCCCCGTCGACCGGTGATCGTCTTGCCACCGCCACCCTCTACGAACGGGAGTGCGGATGCCAGGCCCTTCCCAGCCAGTGCCCGTTCGTGCTCCACCCCACCAGGCTTCGCCCCCCGCCCCCGTCCGGGGTTCCGTCGTTCAGGGTCTGGTGGAGGCCGATGAGGGCCGGGGTCAGGTGGGGGGAGGAGCGGGCCGAGGTCTCCCACAGGCGGTCCATGGTCTCGGTCTGTTCGGCCGGGGTGGAGAGGGAGAGGAAGTAGATCATCTGGCGCCAGGCGTACGCCGTGTCCTTGATCGTGGGGAGCGGACGCGGGTTGCCGGGCAGGCGGGACGCCAGACGGCAGGCGCGGAGGAAGGCGCGGTGGGCCAGGTCGGGCCAGCCGTCGGGTGGGGTGGCGCCCGCGCGGGCGGTCAGGACGGCCAGATTGTGCGTGGTGAGGATCTGCGCCTGCTCGATGATCTTTCCGTTGTCCGCCACCGACCAGGAGCCGGAACGGGAGTGGGAGCGGGAGCGGGAGCGTGGGGGGCGCTCGCCGTGCAGGTTGCCCAAGGTGCCGCCCCGCGTCTCCTCCGCCCTCGCGCGGCACAGGTCCGCGAACGCCGGGGATGTCGTCGCGCGCCTGAGGACGCGCGTGGTCGCCGCCTCCTCGATCGCGGTGTTGCGCAGCGCCCGGTAGTCGATCGCGTAGTAGCGCTCGTAGAGGGTGCCCCGGAGCTGTTCCGCCGCGATCCGCGCCGCCACCATGAACTTCGGGCTGAACGCGCCCATGAAGATGTCCGCCGCCAGTTCCTCCGTCAGCGGGGCGCCGAGGTCGGCCTCGCGGGCCAGTACCGACAGCTCGCGGATCAGCGGGTTGGGGAGGAGCGTGCCGGGGAAGGCGCCGACGGCCAGTCCGGCGAGGCGGCGGAGAGCCGTCGCGGGGATGTCCGTGTCCGGGGAGGAGCCGGGTCCGCCGCCCGAGCGTTCCGCCCGTTCCGGCGCCACCGCGCCCACCCACGGCAACTCCGCCACCCGCACCTGGCGTTCCAGGTTGAGCAGCAGCAGGGAGCGGCGGTTGCGGAAGGCGCGGTACGTGGCGGCGGACAGCGCGCGCAGCGCCGGGTCCGGGTACGCCTGTGCCGTGGTCGCCGCGACGAGTTGGGGGACCAGCTCCGCCAGCGCCTCCGCCGACGGCACCACCCCCCGCTCCACCAGCGTCTCCAGCGGAGCGCTCAGCGCCGACTCCACCGGGCGCCGCAGCGGCGCCGGGATCGGGGCGGCGGGCGGCAGTCCGGTCGCCGCCGCCTCCCGGTCGGTCACCGGGGTGAGCAGCGCCTCCGGGTCCGCGACGCCCGCCTCGGCGGGGAGCGCCGAGAGCCGCTCGACCAGCAGCGCCGCCAGGTCATGGTGGGACGGCAGCGCCGCCTGGGCCGCCTGCTCCTGGCGCAGGGCGGTGTGCCGCGGCGAGCCCGGTTCGCCCCGGCGGCGCACCATCGCCGCGACGGTGGCCCGCAGCAGACCCAGTTCCCGCGGCGGCACCCGGCGCCCCTCGGCCGCCTTCTCCAGCGCCGTCCGCAGGATCCACAGGTTCTCGCCGCGCCTGCGGTGCTTGGCGCAGAGGGTGTGACGGTCCGCCAGTTCGCGGTAGCGGGCCAGCAGGAGCGCCGCCCGGCGCCGCCAGTCCGCGTCCGGCTGCCGGGCCGGCACCTCGCCGTCCTCGGCGCTCTCCAGCCAGTGCGCCAGCAGTTCATCGGCGAACGGCGCCCAGACGGTGACGGCCTCGCGCTGGGTGTCGACGGCCGTACTCGGCCGACGGCCCGCCAGCGACCGGGCCGCCTCCCCCGCCGTCGACCGGTGCACGGCACGGGGATCGGGCGCCGCCCGCTGTACCGGACGGGGCGTGAAACGCAGCCGCTCCGCGAACGGGGCCAGCTCCGCCACCAGGTCCAGCGCCGCGTCCGTACGGCCCGCCCGCGCCAGCCACGCCACCGTCAGCAGCGCGGCCTCCTCCGGTACGGCGACCTCGTAGCGCCCGCTGTCCAGCAGCGCGCCGAGGTCGGTGAGCCCGGCCTCGGTCAGGAAGTACGTGAACAGCGCCCCGCGCTCCGCCGGTACCCCCGCCCGCGCCGCGGCCTGGGCCTCGTACGGCTGGAGGGGGCCGCCCGCGCTCGGCGTGCCCGAGGCGAAGCCGCCGCGCAGCACCTCCGGGGTGACCCAGGCGGGCAGCCCGGTGACCGGGGTGCGGGAGCCGATGAGCAGCCTGCCGTTCGCCATTCCGGCCAGCACCGACCGCCAGGCGCGGCCCTTCTCCTCGGCGCGATGGCGGGTGGCGGCGTCGGGGTGGGTGTGGGCGGTCCGCAGCGCGGCGGCCAACTGGGCGTAGCCATAACCGGGGTTCACGCCGAAGGCGTTCTCAGCGCTGCCGGTGCCGGTGCCGGTGCTCGCGGCCTTCTCGGCGCTCCCGGCGTTCTCGTCGGTGTCGTCGGTCTCGTTCATAGCCGGCGTGGCGGGTTCTGCCCCCGCGCCCTCCGGGTCTACAGCCCGGTGCTCTTCTGCTGAGCTACACGCCGTCAGGTCCGACGCTAGGGGCCGGAAGGGTGGGCCGACAATCGTATTTCTGATGCAGGGGGGCGCCCCTGGTAGGCGTCGGGGACCCGTCGCGCTGCTGACGGGTCCCCGCACTTCGCGCCTGACCGGTGTCGTTCAGGTCAGAGCACCGCGAAGCCGTAGTTGAGCAGCTTCTTCGCGTCCGACTCGCGCTGCGCGGCGGACGTGGAGGTCAGGACCGTACCGATGACGGTCTTGCCGTTGCGGGTCGCCGCGAAGACCAGGCAGTACTTGGCCTGGGTGCCGGAGCCGGTCTTCACCCCGATCGTGCCGCTGTAGTTGCTGAGCAGGGTGTTGGTGTTGGTCCACGTGTAGTCGCGGTAGCCGCCGCTCTTCGTGGTCACCCGCTGCTTGGTGGACTTGGTCTTCACGACCGTGCGGAAGGTGCTGCTCTTCATCACATTGCTGGCGAGCTTGGTCAGATCGCGCGGCGTGGAGTAGTTCGAGCCGTTGCTGATGCCGTCGAACGAGTCGAACTTGGTGTTGGTCATGCCGAGCTGCTTGGCCGTGGTGTTCATCTTGCCGATGAACGACTTCACCCGCGCCGCCCGCGTCGAGCCGCTGCCGAACTTGTCGGCGAGCGCGTACGCCGCGTCGCAGCCTGACGGCAGCATCAGCCCGTAGAGCAGCTGACGCACGGTCACCTTGTCGCCGACGATCAGCCGGGCCGAGGAGGCGTTCTTGGAGACGATGTAGTCGCTGTACGCCTTCTGGACGGTGACCTTGGCGTCCAGGTTCAGGTTCGGCTGGGCGAGCACCACCTTGGCGGTCATGATCTTCGTCGTGGAGCCCGTGGCGGCCTTGGTGTCGGCGGCCTTGGTGTAGAGCGTCTTGCCGTTCGCGTTGTTCATCACGTAGCCGCCCTTGGCCACGATCGAGGGCTTGGTGACGGCCTGAGCGGGGGCCGCGGAGAAGGCGGCGGCTGCGAGCATCGCGCCGGAGGTCACGCTGACCGCGGCGGCTCGGCGAAGCCGGGTGCCCTGAATGCCGGTTTTCAAGTGAAGTACCCCGATGAAGTTGAATTCCCCTATTTTGCGGCCACCAAGGGATGGGGGGAAGGAAAAGGGCCGCACAGGTGTGACTCGTGAGAAGGGTCAACAGTTGTGCGCCGGATGAAGAAAATCTGAGCGGGTTGGGCGCGGTGCGCGGGCTCGATACCGGGGTCCGCATGTTGGACGGGGCTCCCTGATGCGTACGTGTTGTATCTATCCTGTCGGCATGCCGTCGTCCACCGCCGTGCACGAAGAGCACCAGGAACGCCAAGAGCACCAGGAACGCGAGGAACACCAGGAACGCCAAGAGAAGGCTCCGCCGCGCAGGATCAAGCAACCTCCCGCCGCCGACCGGGTCTACACCCACGTCAAGGACGGCGTCCTGGAGCGGCGCTACGAGGGTGGCGCGCTGCTCACCGAGGGCGAACTGGCCGAGGCCGTAGGGGTGTCCCGCACCCCGGTGCGCGAGGCGCTGCTCCGGCTGGAGGCCGAGGGGCTGATCAGGCTCTACCCCAAGAAGGGCGCCCTGGTGCTGCCGGTCTCCGCGCAGGAGATCGCGGACGTCGTGGAGACCCGGCTGCTGGTCGAGGAACACGCCGCCCGCAAGGCGGTGCCCGCCCCGCCGGGGCTCATCGAGCGGCTCGCCGAACTCCTCGACCGGCAGCGGGCGCAGGCCGAGGCCGGGGACTTCACCGCCGCCGCCGTCACCGACCGCTGCTTCCACGCCGAGATCGTCCGCAGCGGCGGCAACGAGATCCTCTCCCGGCTCTACGACCAACTCCGAGACCGCCAGCTCCGGATGGGCGTCGCCGTCATGCACTCCCACCCCGACCGGATCGCCAAGACCCTCACCGAGCACGCCGAGATACTGGACGCGCTGCGCTCCGGCGACGCCGAGGCGGCCGTCGCCGTGGTCCACCGGCATGTCGGCTGGTTCTCCCACCTGGCCCGGGGTGAGGTGCGGTGAGCGCCGGCTCGGGTCCACCGAAGAAGGGCGCCGGCTCCGGTCCGTCCAAGGGGGACCCGGGCCCCTCCGGCGGCGGCTTCCTGCCCGGTGACCCCCCGGGCGGACGCCGGGCCGTCGCCGTCTGGTGCACCGGCGTCGCCGTCTACTTCGTCGCCGTCATCTTCCGTACGTCCCTGGGGGTGGCCGGGCTCGACGCCGCCGACCGGTTCGACGTCAACGCCTCGGCGCTGTCCACCTTCTCCATACTCCAGCTCCTGGTCTACGCCGGGATGCAGATACCCGTCGGCCTGCTGGTCGACCGGCTCGGCACCAAGAAGGTGCTGGCCATCGGCGCGGTCCTGTTCACCGCCGGACAGCTCGGCTTCGCCTTCTCCCCCTCCTACGGCACGGCCCTCGCCTCCCGCGCCCTGCTCGGCTGCGGTGACGCCATGACCTTCATCAGCGTGCTGCGGCTCGGCACCCGCTGGTTCCCCGCCCGCCGCGGGCCCCTGATAGCGCAGCTCGCCGGACTGGTCGGCATGGCCGGCAATCTGGTCTCCACCCTCGCCCTCGCCCCGCTGCTGGACGGCATCGGCTGGACCGCCGCGTTCGCCGGCAGCGCGGTCGCCGGAGTCGTCGTCCTCGTCCTGCTGCTGCTCTTCCTCAAGGACCACCCCGAGGGCCACGACCCCGAACCCGCCCCGCATCTGGGCGCCGCCTATGTCCGCCGCCAGATCGCCGCGTCCTGGCGGGAGCCCGGCACCCGGCTGGGCCTGTGGGTGCACTTCACCTCCCAGTTCCCGGCGATGATCTTCCTGCTGCTGTGGGGGCTGCCGTTCCTGGTGGAGGCACAGGGGCTGAGCCGCGGCTCGGCGGGCGCCCTGCTCACCCTGGTCGTGCTCTCCAACATGGCCGTCGGCCTCGTCTACGGCCAGATCGTCGCCCGGCACCACGGCGCCCGGCTGCCGCTCGCCCTCGGTACGGTCGGCGCGACGGCCGTCCTCTGGGCCGTCACCCTGGTCTGGCCCGGCGCCCACGCCCCGCTGTGGCTGCTGATCACGCTGTGCGCGGTGCTCGGCGCGTGCGGACCGGCGTCGATGATCGGCTTCGACTTCTCCCGTCCGGCGAATCCGCCCGAACGTCAGGGCACCGCCTCCGGCATCACCAACATGGGCGGTTTCGTCGCCTCGATGACGACGCTGTTCGCGGTCGGGGTGCTGCTCGACGCCTCCGGCGGGAACTACGGCATCGCGTTCTCCGCGGTGTTCGTGCTCCAGGCGCTGGGGGTGAGCCAGATGCTGCGGCTGCGGCGGCGGGTGGCGCGGATCGAGCGTGAGCGGCTGGTCGCCAGCCGGGTGTCCTCGGTGCACGTCCCCGTCTAGGCGGACCCGGGACCCGGGTACCCGGATGCGGTTCTGGGGGCTGCCGCCCCCAGATCCCCGCTGCGGCCCGGAACGGGCCTCGTCCTCGTCGCTCTCGTCCTCGTCGTTCTCGTCGCTCTCGTTCTTGTCCTCGTCCTCGATCGTCGGACAAGACCGGCGACGGTGACTCCTACTTCGTCACCTACTTGGTCACCTGCTTCGTCACCTACTTCGTCACCGTGAAGTGCCGCAGGATCGCCGCCGTCAGCTTCGGGTCGCCCTCCAGCTTCAGTCGGTCGGCGACCGAGTCCACCGTGACCCGGCCGCAGGCCAGCCGGACATAGGTCTCCCAGTCGAGCCCGAGGGTGGCGGCGGGGCCGAGCGCGGGCGCGGTCTCCAGGGTGCCCCGGCCCTGGATGTCGACCCGGATCGTGCGCAGGAACTCGATCGGGCCGTTCACATCGAAGACGATCGCCGAGCTGCGCGGGGCGTCCGCCTTCCCGGCGACGATCTCGGGCAGCGCGTCGAGCAGCACGTCCCGGGCGACATGGGCGCCCGGCGAGTCGAGGTTGCCGGGGGCGCCGAGGGTGGTGCGCAGATCCTGCTCGTGCACCCACATGCTGAAGGCGTGCTCACGCATCGACTCCTCCAGCGTCAGGTCCGCGCCGAGCGGGCCGCGCACCTTGGTGCCGGGGTCGCGGGACTCGTTGCGCAGCTGGCGGTTGCGGCGGATGACCGTGTACTCCAGCTCGGAGGTCATCTCCGGGGAGGTGTGGTGCCGACGGACATCGACCTGCATCTCCATATAGCGCTGGTGGTCGTTGGTGACATGGAAGAGGTCGCGCGGCAGGGTGTGGATCGGCCGCGGGTCACCCAGCATCTCGTTGTTGAGGCCGATGACATGGGACACGATGTCCCGGACGGACCAGCCGGGGCAGGGGGTCCGGCGGTTCCAGTCGGCCTCCACGAGCGGCTGCACCAGCTCGGATATCGCATCGATGGAGTGCGTCCAGGCGTCGGCGTAGGGCTGGAGGGTGGGATGCAGACTCACGGAACGGGACCCCTCGGCGGTCGTGGCACGGGCAGGTTGTGGCGGCATTGCCAGTGGGAGGTGGCTGTCGGCGGCGTCTCGGTGTCTCGGTCTCCGTCGGTCCGTCGCTGGGCTCGAACCGGGGAGGACCCCCAAGTTACGCTGCTGGGAGGCAGCCCGGCAGTGCTTTCGTGTGACGATCGTAGGCCCGTGTGGACGGCTCGAATGCCAGGACGGTGGTAGTGTGCGCGCCTCTCTCCTCCAGATCGCTATAGACGAGGGCGAATCGGTCGATTCTCGTAGGGAACGGGTCGCCGCGCTGGTCAGAGCGGAGGCGGGGACCGCGGATCTCGTGGTGCTGCCGGAGCTGTGGACCACCGGGGCGTTCGCCTTCGAGGCGTTCGGCCGGGCGGCCGAGCCGCTGACCGGGCCGACGCACGAGGCGATGGCGAAGGCGGCGGCGGACGCGGGGGTGTGGCTGCACGCGGGATCGATCCCCGAGCGGGCCGCCGACGGGACGCTCTACAACACCTCTCTTGTCTTCTCCCCCTCGGGAGAGCGGGCCGCGGCCTACCGCAAGATCCATCGCTTCGGGTTCGACAAGGGCGAGGCCGTGCTGATGGGGGCCGGGCGGGAACTGGTGACCGTACGGCTGCCGGAGACCGTGATCGGGCTGGCTACCTGCTATGACCTCCGTTTTCCTGAGCTGTTCCGCGGGCTGGTCGACGCCGGGGCCGAGACGCTGGTGATCCCCGCGGGCTGGCCGGAGCGGCGGCGGGGGCACTGGACGCTGCTGGCGCAGGCACGGGCGGTGGAGAACCAGGCGTTCGTCCTCGCGTGTGGAACGGCCGGGACGCACGCGGGGGTTCCCCAGGCCGGTCACTCGATCGTGGTCGGCCCGTGGGGGGAGGTCCTGGCGGAGGCGGGAGCGGGAGAAGAGGTGCTCCGGGTGGAGTTCGACCCGGCGAAGGTGGCCCGCACCCGCGAGCAGTTCCCGGCGCTGAAGGACCGGGTCCTGGGCCTGGAGCCCCCGGGCTGACCGGCCCGGCGACAGCGACAGCGACGGCGAGGGCGACAGCGACGGTGACAGCGACCGTGACCAGCTACCGCCGTACGCCCCGGGCGGGCGCTCCCCATCCCCCTCACCCCTCATCCCTCACCCCTCCCCCCGCTCCTTGTCCGCCAGCTGGATGACGCACACGGTCACCGCGATCAGCAGTGCCGGATCGGCGTCCTCCCGGACCACGTCCACCCCGTAGGTCTCCCGGACGTGCAGAAAGCGGCGGGAGATGACGGCGAGCAGCTCACCGTCGTACTCGATGGCGAACTCGCGGTCGAGGATCTTGCCGCTGACGTCGAGTTCCGTGCCGTCGGCCAGGGCGACCCGGTAGTGGTTGCGCAGCAGGGAGAGGCGTTTGCGGCGGATGCGGGCCAGGGGCTCGCCGTCGCGCTCGATGACCATGGTGTCCCGCAGCGCGAACATCTTCTGGCGGATGTCGATCAGCACCCGCCCCTGCGGATCCTTCAGCTCGAAGGTGTCCCGCAGCCGCAGCGCCTTCCCGTCGACCAGGAACGCCTTGTGGCCCCGGTCGTCCTCGATCCAGTAGTCGTCGCCGATACCGAGCAGCCGTTCGCGTACGAGGAATCTCATGCGGGACGGGTTCCCCCGCGGCCCCCGTCCACCGCTGTGACCCCCCGTTCACACCCGAATGGCAAGCTTGAAGGATGAACGACGCCGCCGCTCCGGAGCACACTCCCCACCCCGCCCCCCGCCGAAGGGCCCGGGTCCGGGCGCCCGAGCTGATCGGCGAGGGCGGCTGGCTGAACACCGGCGGTACCGCCTACACCCTCGCCGACCTGCGCGGACGTATCGTCATCCTGGATTTCTGGACGTTCTGCTGCGTCAACTGCCTGCATGTCCTGGACGAGCTGCGGGAGCTGGAGGAGAAGCACCCGGACACGGTGGTGGTGATCGGGGTGCACTCACCGAAGTTCGTGCACGAGGCGGACCACGCGGCCGTGGTGGACGCCGTCGAGCGGTACGGCGTCGCCCACCCGGTGCTGGACGATCCGCGGCTCGCGACCTGGAAGCAGTACGCGGTCCGGGCCTGGCCGACGCTGGTGGTGATCGACCCGGAGGGGTACGTCGTCGCCCAGCACGCCGGTGAGGGGCATGTGCACGCCATCGAGCGGCTGGTCGCGGAGCTGGAGACCGAGCATGCCGCCAGGGGCACCCTGCGGCGCGGCGACGGCCCGTACATCGCCCCCGAGCCGGAGCCGACGGTGCTGCGGTTCCCCGGCAAGGCGCTGCCGCTGCCCGGCGGAACGTTCCTGGTCAGCGACACGACCCGGCATCAGCTGGTGGAGCTGGCGGCGGACGGGGAGAGCGTGCTGCGCCGGATCGGCGCGGGCGGGCGCGGCCTGGCCGACGGTCCCGCCGACCGCGCCCGCTTCCAGGAGCCGCAGGGCCTCGCCCTCCTCCCGGACGGCACGGTCGCCGTCGCCGACACCGTCAATCACGCGCTGCGCCGCTTCGACCCGGCGACCGGCGCCACGACGACCCTGGCCGGGACCGGCGCCCAGTGGATGCAGGGCGACGCCGTCTCCGGCCCGGCCCGCGAGGTCCCTCTCTCCTCGCCCTGGGACGTGGCCTGGTGGCAGGACCGGCTGTGGATCGCGATGGCGGGCGTGCACCAGCTGTGGGCGTACGACCCGGACACCGCGACGGTGGAGGTCACCGCCGGGACGACCAACGAGGGGCTGCTCGACGGGCCCGGCGCCGAGGCGTGGTTCGCCCAGCCGTCGGGGCTCGCGGCGACCCCGGACCGCCTCTGGCTGGCCGACGCCGAGACCAGTTCCCTGCGCTGGGTGGCGCCGGACGGCTCCGTGCACACCGCCGTCGGCACCGGCCTGTTCGACTTCGGCCACCGCGACGGCCCCGCCGACCGGGCCCTCTTCCAGCACCCGCTGGGCGTGACCGCCCTGCCCGACGGCTCGGTGGCCGTCGCCGACACCTACAACCACGCCCTGCGCCGCTACGACCCCGCCACCGGCGAGGTCACCACCCTCGCCACCGATCTGCGCGAGCCCAGTGACGCGGTGCTGGCCGGGGACGACATCCTGGTCGTCGAGTCCGCCCGCCACCGGCTGACCCGGCTGCGCCTGCCCGAGGAGGCGGTACGGGTCGACTCCGTCGCCCACCGCACCCGGCGCGAGGCCACGGACGTGGCCCCGGGCGCCCTCCGCCTGGACGTGATCTTCCAGGCCCCGGCCGGCCAGAAACTCGACACGAGGTACGGCCTCTCCACCCGCCTCCTGGTCTCCTCCACCCCGCCCGAGCTGCTCCTGAAGGGCGAGGGCGCGGACACCGACCTCACCCGCGCGCTGGAACTGAACCCGGCCGTCCCCGAGGGCGTCCTGCACATCGCCGCGATGGCCGCGTCCTGCGACGACGACCCGGCCAACCCCTACCCCGCCTGCCATGTCCACCAGCAGGACTGGGGGGTGCCGGTGCGGCTGGTGGCGGGGGGAGCGGGGCGGCTGGGGCTGGTGCTGGCGGGGATGGACGAGGGCCCGGCCGCCTAGGCCTAGGGACCAGGTGGTGTGTCAGCCCTCCAGAAACGCGATCAGCGCGTTGCCCAGCATGTGCGGGTCGTCCACCCCGCACATCTCGCGCGCGCTGTGCATCGACAGGATCGCCACGCCGATGTCGACGGTCCGGATGCCGTGGCGGGCGGCGGTGATGGGGCCGATCGTGGTGCCGCAGGGCATGGAGTTGTGGGAGACGAACGACTGGAAGGGGACGCCCGCCTTCTCGCAGGCCGCCGCGAACACCGCCCGGCCCGAACCGTCCGTCGCATAGCGGTTGTTGACGTTGACCTTGAGGATCGGGCCGCCGTTGACCCGGGGGTGGTGGGTCGGGTCGTGGCGCTCGGCGTAGTTGGGGTGGACGGCGTGGCCTGTGTCGGAGGACAGGCAGATCGTTCCGGCGAAGGCGCGGGCGCGGTCCTCCCAGGAGCCGCCCCGGGCGAGCACCGACCGCTCCAGGACGCTGCCGAGCAGCGGGCCGTCCGCGCCGGTGTCGGACTGGGAGCCGTTCTCCTCGTGGTCGAAGGCCGCGATCACCGGGATGTAGGGGAGGGCCTCGCCGCCGGAGGCGACCGCGGTCAGCGCCGCGGTGGCGGCGTGCACGGAGAGGAGGTTGTCCATGCGCGGGCCGACGACCAGCTCCTGGTCCCGGCCCAGCAGCGCGGGCGCCTCCACCGGGTGGGTCATCAGGTCCCACCCGGCGACCGAGCCCGCCGCGAGCCCGGCCTCCTGCTCCAGGAACGCGATCAGATCGCCGTCCCGCACGTCGTCGCCCAGCCCCCACACCGGCTGGAGATGGCGCTGCTTGTCCAGCTTGAGCCCCTCCGACGACACCGAGCGGTCCAGATGGATCGCCAGCTGCGGCACGCGCAGCAGCGGGCGGTCGACATTGACCAGCCGGGTCGTGCCGTCCCGGAGGGTGAGACGGCCGGCGATGCCGAGGTCCCGGTCCAGCCAGGAGTTCATCAGCGGGCCGCCGTAGATCTCCACCGCGATCTGCCGCCAGCCGTGCGCCCCGGCGTCGGGCAGCGGCTTGACCCGGAGGTTGGGGGAGTCGGTGTGCGCGCCGACGATCCGGAACGGGGTGTGCGGTGCGGTGCCCTCCGGTACGTACCAGGCGATGATCGCGCCCCCGCGCAGCACATAGCGCCCGCCCGTGCCCGCGTCCCAGGCGTCGGTCTCCGCGACCTGCCGGAACCCGGCCTTCTCCAGCCGCTCGGCGACGGCCGCGACGGCGTGGTACGGCGACGGCCCGGCCGCCAGGAACGACATCAGGTCTTCGGTGTGGCCGCGGTCGAGGCGGACGGGTTCGCTCATGGGTTCACCTTAACGACGTACCAGGGCCCGCTTCCCGTGGTGGGAGCGGGCCCTGGTGAGAACGGTGTGGAGACCGGCCGGTAGGGGGCGGTGGGCTGGTTGGGCGGGGGATATCGGGCCGGTGGGGGTTGGGGTGGGGGTGGGGGCGTGATGGGTGCCGGGCTCGTCGGGGGATGGGTGCCGGGCCCTTCGGACCCGCCGGGCGATGGATGCCGACGGACACCGGGCTCGTCGGGCGACGGGTGCTGAGGGATGCCGGGCCCGTCGGGCGACGAGTGCTGAGGGATGCCGGGCCCGTCGGCTGGTGGATGTCGGCGGCGGGCCCGTCGGGGGACGGGGCCGCGCCCGGCGGGATCGGCCGGACGGCGGGTGGTCGGACGGCGGGTGGTCGGACGGTGGGTGGTCGGGCGGTGGGGTGGTTGGGCGGTGGGGTGGTTGGGCGGTGGGTGGTTGGGCGGTGGGCCGGTCGGACGGTGGGGTGGCTGGGCGGTGGGCGGTCGGATGGTGGGGTGGTCGACCAGCGGACGCCGACGGACCGGGCCCGCCGGGCGACAGATGCCGATGGACACCGGACCCGCCTCCCGACGGACGCCGGGCCCCGCCTCCCGACGGATGTCGGCGGGCACCGGGCACGTCGGCCGACGGGTGCCGACGGTGGGCCCGTCAGGGGACGGGGATCCCGCCCGGCGGATCGGCCGGACGGCGGGCCGACCAGGGGAAGGAGGCCCGAGCCAGGAGGATCGTCCGGACAGCGGGCCGGTCGCCCGGCGGATACCGGCCCGGCTCCCGGCAGATCCCGACGGCGGGCCGCCCGCGGGACGGGACCCGCACCCGGCGGGATCGGCCGGACACCGGCCCGGTCGCCGGCGGACCCCGACGCCCACCGGGCCCGCCCGGCGGCGGAGGCTGACGAACGCCGACGCCCACCCGGCCCGCCCGGCGGCGCAGCCCGGCGGACCGGTCTGCCGACCGATGCCGGCGGACGGGTCAGTCGGCCGAAACCGCAGGACGGGTCTGCCGACCGATACCGCCCGACCGGTCAGCCGACCGACGCCGAAGAACCCGGTCAACCGACGGACGTCAGAACGCCGCCTCGTCCAGTTCCATCAGGTCCAGTTCGACCGTCTCGGAGATCTTGCGGGCCAGGGTGACGCCCGGCAGGACGTTCGCCGCGAAGAACTTCGCCGCCGCGATCTTGCCGGTGTAGAAGGGCACGTCCCTCGGGGACGCCGTCGGGAGCTTCTCGGCGGCCACCGCGGCGCCGCGCAGCAGCAGATAGCCGACGATCACATCGCCGGAGGCCAGCAGCAGCCGGGTGGTGTTCAGGCCCACCTTGTAGATGTTCTTGACGTCCTGCTCGGTGGCCGCGAGGTCGGTCAGCATCAGACCGACGATCGCCTCCAGCTCGACCGCCGCCTTCGCCAGGTGCTCGCGCGCCCCGGCCAGCTCCGCGCCGCCGGTGCCCAGCGCCAGGAACGTCCTGATCTCCTCGGCCAGCGAGTTCAGCGCCGCGCCCTGGTTGCGGACGATCTTCCGGAAGAAGAAGTCCTGCCCCTGGATCGCCGTCGTGCCCTCGTACAGGGTGTCGATCTTGGCGTCCCGGATGTACTGCTCGATCGGGTACTCCTGGAGGAACCCGGAGCCGCCGAAGGTCTGGAGCGACTGGGCGAGCTGCTCGTAGCCCTTCTCCGAGCCGTAGCCCTTGACGATCGGGAGCAGCAGATCGTTCAGCGCGTGCTCGGTGGACGCGTCCTCGCCGGACGCCTCCTTCGCCGCGATGGCGTCCTGCACGGACGCGGTGTGCAGCACCAGCGCGCGCATGCCCTCCGCGTACGCCTTCTGCGTCATGAGGGAGCGGCGGACGTCGGGGTGGTGGGTGATGGTGACCTTGGGCGCGGCCTTGTCCATGAAGTGGGCCAGGTCGGGGCCCTGGACGCGCTCCTTGGCGTACTCCAGGGCGTTGAGGTAGCCCGTGGAGAGGGTGGAGATCGCCTTGGTGCCGACCATCATCCGGGCGAACTCGATGATCCGGAACATCTGGCGGATGCCGTCGTGCTTGTCGCCGATCAGCCAGCCCTTGGCCGGGTGCCGGTCGCCGAAGGTCAGCTCGCAGGTGTTGGACGCCTTGAGGCCCATCTTGTGCTCGACGTTCGTCGCGTAGACGCCGTTGCGCTCGCCCAGCTCGCCGGTCCCGAAGTCGAAGAGGAACTTCGGGACGAGGAAGAGGGACAGGCCCTTGGTGCCGGGTCCGGCGCCCTCGGGGCGGGCCAGGACGTAGTGGAGGATGTTCTCCTCCATGTCGTGCTCACCGGAGGTGATGAAGCGCTTCACGCCCTCGATGTGCCAGGAGCCGTCCTCCTGCCGGACGGCCTTCGCGCGCCCGGCGCCCACGTCCGAACCGGCGTCCGGCTCGGTCAGCACCATCGTGGAGCCCCAGGTCCGCTCGACGGCGAGCGAGGCGATGTGGCGCTGTTCCTCGGTGCCCTCCTCGAAGAGGATGCGGGCGAACGCCGGGCCGGAGGAGTACATCCAGATCGCCGGGTTGGCCCCGAGGATCAGCTCCGCGTACGACCAGATCAGCGAGGGCGGGGCGGTGGTGCCGCCGATGCCCTCGGGCAGGCCGAGGCGCCAGTACTCCGAGTCCATGAACGCCCGGTAGCTCTTCTTGAAGGAGTCCGGCACCGGTGCGGTGCCCGTCTCCGGGTCGAAGACCGGCGGGTTGCGGTCGGCGTCGGCGAACGACTCGGCCAGCTCGTTCTCCGCGAGCCGGGTCAGCTCCGAGAGAACGCTCTTCGCGGTGTCGGTGTCCATCTCCTCGAACGGGCCGGTGCCGTACAGCTTGTCGCGTCCCAGTACCTCGAAGAGATTGAACTCGATGTCGCGGAGATTCGACTTGTAGTGCCCCATGGCGATGGCTCCGTAGAGATCGGCGAGGCACTGACTCCTCGCGCCCCGTTCACATATTCCTGTGCTGACTGACTGACTACGATGATGCTACCCGTCGGTAATAAGAAGCAACCCCCACTCGGCCAAGTGTGAGAAGGCTCTACATATCGGCCGTCGGCGGCACCGGACACCGGCCGTCACGCGCACCGGACACCGGCCGTCGCCCGCACCCGGGATCGGCCCTCGCCGGGCACCGGCCGCCCCCCGCTCGGTACGCTTGCGCGCATGTACGGATACGGGCAGCCGATGGACAACGGTGGTGCGCAGTACGCCCAGCCGCAGCAGATGCCCGGCGGCGTGGGGGGCTACGGGCAGCAGCCGCCGCTGTATCCGGAACCCTCCCCGCCCTCGCTGGCCGACGCGGTGCGCGCGTTCACCACCGGGCAGATGCCGGCCGAGGACTTCCAGCAGGTCTTCGCCACCTCGAAGGTGTACTGCCCGCGCGGCGACAACCCCGGCTTCCTCGCCCTGCACAACACCCAGCAGCCGGTGATCCCGATGTTCTCCTCGCTCAAGGAGCTGCGCCGGTACGCGGGCAAGGAGTCCAAGTACTTCGTGATCACCGGTTCGGAGGTGATCGATCTGCTGCCGACCGGCTACGGCTTCGTCCTGGACATGGAGGGCGAGCACCGGATGGTCTTCGACGCGAAGGCGGTCGAACAGATGGTCGACTTCGCGATGCGGCGGATGTACGGCTGAGGCGTAGCCGTCAGTCGTAGTCGTCCCGTCGCCGTTCGCGACTGTTTTCTGAGCCCGGGGGGAATGCCCTCCGGGCTTCCTTCGTTACAGGTGGCAGAAAGTTCAACCATCAACTAAAGTGAGCGTACACAAGGAGGTACCGACATGCCCGCTGTGACCGTCGAGAACCCGCTGACGCTGCCCCGAGTGGCCGCTTCCACCGACGCCGTGGCCCGACCCGTGCTCGCCGTCACCACCGCGCCGAGCGGCTTCGAGGGGGAGGGCTTCCCGGTGCGCCGCGCCTTCGCGGGGATCAACTACCGCCACCTCGACCCGTTCATCATGATGGACCAGATGGGTGAGGTGGAGTACGCGCCGGGCGAGCCCAAGGGCACCCCCTGGCACCCCCACCGCGGCTTCGAGACCGTGACCTACATCATCGACGGGATCTTCGACCACCAGGACTCCAACGGCGGTGGCGGCACCATCACCAACGGGGACACCCAGTGGATGACCGCGGGCGCCGGCCTGCTGCACATCGAGGCCCCGCCGGAGCATCTCGTCGTCTCGGGCGGCCTCTTCCACGGCATCCAGCTGTGGGTGAACCTCCCCGCCAAGGACAAGATGATGGCGCCGCGCTACCAGGACATCCGCTCCGGCCAGGTGCAGCTGCTCACCTCCCCCGACGGCGGCGCGCTGCTCCGCGTCATCGCCGGTGAGCTGGACGGGCACGAGGGCCCCGGCATCACCCACACCCCGATCACCCTGGTCCACGCCACACTGGCGCCGGGCGCGGAGATCACCCTGCCCTGGCGCGAGGACTTCAACGGGCTCGCCTATGTCCTCGCCGGGCGCGGCACGGTCGGCGCCGAGCGCCGGCCCATCCAGCTCGGCCAGACCGCGGTCTTCGGCGAGGGCTCCTCGCTGACCGTCCGCGCGGACGAGAAGCAGGACGGGCACACCCCCGACCTGGAGGTCGTGCTCCTCGGCGGGCAGCCGATCCGGGAGCCCATGGCGCACTACGGACCCTTCGTCATGAACACCCGTGACGAACTCCAGCAGGCGTTCGAGGACTTCCAGAAGGGCCGGCTGGGCACCGTCCCCGCCGTGCACGGGATGACGGACGAGGGTCCGCAGGGCTGACGTCCCGTCACCGGGGCCTCGCGCAGGCGCCCCCGTCGCTCACCCGGGCGGGCCGTCCGGACAGGACAGCCCGCCCGCCGCGTGATCCGCTGAGGGGATGCGCCTGCTGCCCGAGCCCGTACGCCGTCTCGCCGCCTGGTGCGCGGTCATCCTGCTGGCGGTGGCCGTGGCCTGGGTCGGGATCCGGCTCTGCTCGGTGCTGCGCACGGCCGTGGTGCCGGTGCTGCTCGCCCTGCTCGGTACGGCGCTGCTGCGCCCCTTCCACCGGCGGCTGGTCAGAGCCCGGGTCAACCGGTCGCTGGCCGCCGCGCTGACCTGCGTCGCCGTGGTCGCCGTCGTCGGCGGCGCCGTCTATATCGTCGTCGCCGCGCTGATCGACTCCGGCGACCAGATCATCGCCTCCCTCAAACAGGCCGCGACCTCGCTCGCCCGGCACTTCGGGGCGGCCGGCACCTCGCTGAACGACCTCGCGACCAACTCCCGCGATCTGCTCGGCAAGTTCGGCGGCACCGCGGCCTCCGGGGTGATCAGCGGGGTCAGCGTGGTCGGCGAGACCATCGCGCTGGCCGTGCTGGCGCTGCTGCTGGTCTTCTTCTTCCTGCGCGACTCCGACCGGGCCGCCGGGACGCTGCGCTCCCTGTCGCCGCCCGGCGCCGCCGACACCGTCGAGGCCATGGCCCGGCGTGCCTTCCGGGCCGTCGAGGGCTTTATGCGCGGCACCACCGTGATCGCCTTCATCGACGCCGTGTGCATCACCATCGGCCTGCTGATCCTGCGGGTGCCCGGCGCGATGGGCCTGGGCGCGCTGGTCTTCGTCGGCGCGTACATCCCCTACCTCGGCGCCTTCATCTCCGGGGCGGTCGCGGTGCTGGTGGCTCTCGCCGACCGGGGGTTCGTGATCGCGCTGTGGGCGCTCGGGGTGGTGCTCGCCGTCCAGGTGCTGGAGGGGCATGTCCTCCAGCCGGCGATCCAGAGCCGGACCGTGCAGATGCACCCGGCGGTGGTGATGCTCGCCATCACCGCGGGCGCCTCCGTCGCCGGGATCCTCGGCATGCTGCTCGCCGTCCCGCTCACCGCGGCGGCCTTCGGCGTCATCAGCGAACTGCGCGACCGCTACACCCCGGGGACGGGCCCGGCGTAGGGCACGTCGTCCGGGAGCGTCCCGGCCGTGAGCCACGGTGACCTGCCGGCCCGTCCCGGGGCCCCGGTCCAGGAGGGCAGGAACCCGGACCGGGGCGGTTCCCGTGAGGGGCGTACGGCGGTGGAGGTTCCGGGCGTCTCCGGTGCGGGGACGGGGTATCCGGCCCGTCCCGGTGCTTCCGCGGAGGCATCCGGCCGCCGTTCACGGGCTGCGTCTCGACGATACGGACGGTGAGTGGATGCGTGCTGTCCGTGAGGGGTCAAACGCCCGGAACGAGGGAAACGGGTGCGGGCCGGTCACCGGGGGTCACCTGGCGTGCGCCCGGGGCACGGTGCGTGACCGGGTGGCTTGCCACCGTCAGCCGACCTCGTCCGGGATC